>JBLFXB010000005.1:0-46156 GCA_047611925.1 Polaribacter sp. | reverse complement strand
TTATTCATTACATAAATTAAGTGCAAATTCTCCAGCAGTTGGATTTGAAGCGGATGCAATAACGTTTCCACTATTAGGGCCAATAATTTCAAATTCACATTCACTTGGCCAATCTCCACTAACCCATGACCATACAACAGTACTAGCACCTACTGGTACCGTAATTGTTGCTGATCCTGCAGAAAGAGGTGCTCCACCAGGAGCATATTGACTTAACAAAGAAACTGGATAAGCAACACCATCAATGGTACAAACCACTTGTGATCCTTGCCATCCATCACCATAAGTATCAACCATGTTTACAACATAGTTTCCAGTAATTGGTGATGCAGGAATACATAAGATACCTGCACTGTATGCGTAAGGAGAAGAAAAGTAAGACCCTTGTAAGCTTCCACTACCATCAGCAGCACTAAATGTTCTACCATCAGTTAAAACTAATTCTAGTCTGTAGGTAAATTGATCTCCACCATCATATTGTCCACTAACTAAACCTAAAGCAGCTAAAGTTTCAGACAACGTAGCTTTAACACCTGTTGTTGGTAAACCATTTGCACTTGTAGTAAAGCTAGCAGCAGCAATAGATGTTACTAAAACTTCTGCTTTTGAATTGTCAGTTCCACCAGGTGTCTTGTCTTTAAAGTCAACATATACATCTACTTTAGATAACAACTTTCCATTTTGCTCATCTTGCGTTTCAACAGTAATGTCAAAGGTAGAATTTAAATCAAAAATGTTAAAGTTAGTACTAGTTCTAGTTAATGTTCTTATAACAGCTCCGTGAGAAAGTCCGTCAAAAACATCATAAATCGCATTGTCAGGTTCCGAACATCCAATCATTGAAATGGTAAGGATTACTAACGCTATTTTATTAATTATTTTTTTCATTTTAAAATTATTTTATGAATTAATTAGCTGATGGGAATCCTGTTACAGGGTTGTTATCCCAAAACACTTGAACATCTAAATTGCTTTTTTGAGTTGCATTAGAGTTCGTATTAGCATAAGCTGCAGGATACCACATTGATTTTGGGAAGTTCCCAGGAGTTGGCTCGATATTCGGTTGCAATGTTGTTGGATACCCAGTTCTTCTATAGAAGTTATAAGCATCAATTCCATTACCGTATGAAGCTACGAAATATTGATTTGCAAGAATATCCCATTTAGCTGTCATATTACCAGTATCCCAATCTCCTCCAAGATCGCCTTTAAACCATGCGATATAATCACTTTGGAGTGCAATAGCAGGACCACCAGAAGCAGTTCCAAATATCCAATCAAATCTATCAGTAGAAGGACCAAAGCTTGTTACTTTAGCAATTGACATGTCAATACCTTCAAACATAGTTGTTTTTGCACCAGTAGGGTTATTTGCAAGCATTTGAGTCTCAGCAATCATAAACTTTGTCCAAGATGCTAGCATAACAGGTGTAATACCTTTACCGCCTTGTCCTTTTCCGTTATTTTGAGCATCATAAGATAAATCATCAAGAACTCCACCTGCAGGATAAATACCTGTTAAGGTTCTTTTAAAACCATCTGGTGGTATACCGTTGTCATTTCCATGATCTCTACCCCACCATCCTTTTGGCACACCACAATAAACGTAACCAGCGTAGTGAGCAGGAGGTACAATTAAACCACATTCTAATACTTCTTCATCAGCAGGAGCTCCAAAACCAGGTGTTCCACTTACTTGTCTGTAAAAATAGTATAATGTACGTATGTCAAAGTTCAGAGGTGCAGAATATGCTCCATCATTTTTACCTGTCATATAAGCCATTAAAGAATTAGATCTGTAACTACCTCCTCCAGTAGAAGTATAACTACTTCTATAACGTGGGTGACGAGTATCTGGCTGAATTTCATTATTACCCCAAGTAAATTGGAAGTCATCAGCAGTCGTTGAAATATAGTTTCCTGTTGCAACAATAGCATTAAATTTCCCTAAGGCAGCACCATCAACCAATCTTGTAGCCATGTATGCTTTCATTTTTAATGTATTTGCAGCTTTAATCCATTTATCCCAATCTCCATCATAAAAGAAATCATATTGAGGAGCAGTTTTACTAGCATCAAAACCAGCAATTGCTGAATCTAATAATGCAATAGCAGCAGCATAAATATCTGCACCACTATCTGCAGATGGATTTAAAGTAGTTTCACTACTAATTGCTTCAGTATAAGGAACATCTCCAAAGAAATCAACCAGTGTAAATAGTACATGCGCTTGCATCACTTGACCCATAGCAACATGATTGCTTAAGTTTTTCTCAATAGCAACATCATTCATTAATTTAATGTCTTGCATTAATGTACTATAAGCAGTTCGCCATCTACCATCAAAAGAAGAAGGTCCATATGCATTTAGATATTGTCTTCCAGACATTTGATCCATTCTTGTCAATTGTCCTCCAGCGTATCCAAATGATTCAACAAACGAAGCAAAGTTTACCTGAGCTCCATTAAGGAAAAAATCAGGACTTGCTTGTGTTGGATTTAACGCGTTTGGATTTTGTGTTAGATCCAGTTCTGTGGTTTCACATGAAGTAAATGAGATTACTCCAAATAGCACCATTATTTTAAAAATATTATTTATTTTTTTCATGATATATTCTTGTTCTATTAATTAAAGTGTTAAAATGATGCTTTAAAGCTTAAACCGAATCTTCTTGAACTAGGTCCGTTTAAGTATTCAAAACCACTACCATTACCAACACCTAACCCAGCAACATTCGGGTCAAAATTAGCCTCTTCAGGCATATTTGGTGTATAAAACCATAAGTTGTTTCCAGTTAAGGTAAAACTAATAGCTCCAAAAGGAGTTTTATCTAACGTTTCTTTAGGAAAGTTATAGCTTAAAGAAACTTCTTGAAGTCTGAAAACAGTAGCATCATATACTCCCATTTCATCTGGTCCATACAATACATTACTAAAATAGTATGTAGAGTTATTGATCTGTGTTGTATTAGGTTGCCCTGCAGGATTAACACCTGGTAAAATAAAAGAATTTGCACGATCAACACCCGCTTGACTAATTACCCCTCTACCTAACAATGTTTGAATTGTTTGAGAGTAAATATCTCCACCTTGAGTCCAGTTAAATAACGTAGATAACGAGAAGTTTTTGTAAGATATTGAGTTTGCGTAATTCAACGTGAAATCTGGATTTGAATCTCCAATGATATTGTTTCCGTTTTTTGTGATATAACTACCAGCTGCATTAACTTTAAGGTTACCATTTGCATCACGGTCAATTGCTGATCCGATCATAGTTCCTAAAGATTCACCTACTAAAGCTGCATTACCTAAATTTGAAAAACCAGCAAACACAACGATATCTGTATCAAGACCTAAATCTTTAACGATAGCTTCATTGGTTGCCCAGTTAATACTAGCATTCCAGTTAAATCCATTACCATCACTTTTAAAAATATCATAGTCTATATCAATTTCAACTCCATCATTATTGATTTCTCCAATATTTGTATTTGTGCTAGTAAATCCAGTAGAAGGATCTAATGGTCTAGATACTATTAAATCATTAGTAGTTCTTCTGTATATAGATGCTTCAAAGTTTAAACGACTTTTAAACATTCTTGCTTCAATACCTAACTCTAATTCATCAATTCTTTCTGGTTTTAAATTAGGGTTACCTAAAGTAGAACCACTTGAGTTACTTACTACATCAGTACCACTTCCATCTTGGAAAGATTGTGTATTTAAATTTAATGTAGATGCAATAGGATATCCTCCAGGGAAGTTAGCAGATGTACCGTATCCTGCTCTTATTTTCATGAAATTAAGAACTGAATTACCTCGCATTGCTTCAATAGCTTGTGTTGGTAAGAAAGCCACACTAGCAGATGGATACGTAATAGATCTATTTGCTTCAGCTAAATTAGAAACCCAGTCTCTACGAGCCGCTAATGTTAAGAATCCCCATTTTTTATATCCAATCTCAGTCTGTCCATACATACCAAGTATGTTTCTTTCACTAAACCCTTCAATTTCATTTTGGTTTGCGAAGTTGAAATGTCTTAACACTCCAAATACTTGTTGTCCACTACTTGAAACTCCAAGAGTGTTAGATACATCTCTTCTTGATGTTGCACCAACAACATAAGAAATATCAACATCTTCATTAAAGGTGTATGTACCTGTAAGAGAGAAGTTATGATCTTGAATTGTATTGGTGTTATTCCAAGTTTGGTAAACTCCAGATTGATTCGCAACACTTCCTGTTTTACCACCTTTATTAGAGTGATTAGAGTTGTTCTCACTATATACATCAATACCGTATTTATAACTAATATTCATGTTGTCTGTTAAAGCATAAGACAAATTCAATCCACCAAACACTCTGTTTGTTAATTGATTTGTTCCTGCGTTGTTCACAGTCCAAAGAGGGTGCTGAATACTATTGTTTTGTCTATAGTAAACAGATCCACCAGTTACAGGGTGTTGAGATGGTAAGTTCATTAAGTCAATACTTCTAGGCGTATAAAATAAGTTTCCGAAAATAGAAGCATTATCTCCACCTACATTACTACCATAACTTGCAGATACTGGAGGAGATTTAAAATCTGTTCTAGTAAAGTTTAAGGTACCTCCTAAAGTAAATTTATTACTTAATTGAGCTCTACCTCCCATACTAATAGTATTACGTAAAAGTCTGTTTCCAGGTGTAAACCCTTCATCATTCATACTACCGTAGTTTACATTAAATGAACTTTTACCATCATCAGATACAGAACGAATATTAATGTTTGTTGATTTAATAACTCCTGTTCTAAAAAAATCTTTTACACCATCGTACGCTTTCCACTCATATAATGGATCAACTAATCCTAATCCAACCCAGTCAACAGCTCCACCTTGTCCTAAAGCACTAGCAGTTGTGTAAGGGTGTTGAAGGAATCCAGCAGCACCAGAATTGGTACCGTTTATAGATGCGCTATTACCCCATCCTCCTGGGCCTTCTTTTGCAAATGATGGTCCCCAGTTACTGAAGAACCAACCGAAAGCTTGATCAAAACCTCCACCATATTCATTTTGGTATTCAGGTAATGACGCTATTTCGTTAACAAAAACAGCATTTGAAATTGTGATTTCAGTTTTCTTAGGACCTGCTTTAGAAGATGAACCAGATTTAGTAGTAATGATAATTACACCATTACGTCCTTGTGTTCCATATAATGTTGCAGCAGCTAAACCTTTTAAAACGTTTACGTTTTCAATGTTGTTAGGGTCAATATCTAAAAAACGACTTGATCCATTATTACCATCTACAAAATTCCCTTGCGCATTTGTGTCACTACTAAAAGGTACACCATCAACAATAAATAAAGGTTGATTACTTCCACTAAATGAATTTAGTCCTCTAATGATAATACTTGTTCCAGAACCAGACATACCACTTTGTTGTTTTATGTTTACACCAGATGCTTTACCTGATAAAACACGAGCAATATCTCCTTCAGAACGCTGGCTAATTTGCTCTGCGCTAATTTTAGATACAGCATAACCTAAAGATTTTTTCTGTCTAGACATACCTAAAGCGGTAACAACCACTTCATCTAATACATTTGCATCTTCTTTCATTGTTACATTAACAGTGTTAGAATCTCCAATAGTTTTTTCAACAGTCATGTATCCTAAATAGCTAAAACTTAACACATCGCCAGCTTTTGCTTTTATAGAAAACTTACCGTCAAAATCCGTTTCAGTACCAGTAGCGGTACCTTTGATGACAACACTAACTCCTGGCAGTGCTCCTGAATTATCAGAAATAGTACCCGAAACAGTCTTTTCTTGTGCAAACGAGATTTGCACGACCAACGCTAGTAAAAGCGTTAAAATTCCATTAAACTTTGTTTTCATTGTATAATTATTTGAATTAATTGACCCAAAAATCTTAAATAAAAGTTAATTAAACAAATAATTAGAGTTAAAATGTTAATTTATTTACTCTAAATGTTAAATATTAGGCTTTTGCTGTTAAAAAAGCGTTACTATTTTGATGCTAATTATTGAATTTGCTAAATATTCTCTCCCAAATAGGTCGTTAAATGTGCCGTTGATATCGATTTTGCTGTTGCCTCTTGTAAAATGATACCCGAACCCTATTGATTTTAAGATTTCGTTCTGGCTATCTATATTAAAGATGCCTATATCATGTATACTATAGATGTAGGAGTCGGTTTTTGTGTTTAATCTCAATTCACTATTAACATAGGTGTAAGAATTTGATAGTATGGTGTTTTCTTGAAAACCTCTAATGCTATTTGTTCCTCCAGATCTAAATAGCTCATTGTTTAGCGTAGTTTGATTGCTAGTTAGCTTTAATGCGTTTTTTAGTAGGAAGTTTATTTTTTTAGAAAAGGAAAAGATGGATGATGTGTTTATGTTTAACTGGTAAAGAGATGTTGTTTCCTCTGTTTTCCTTGTTTTATGTAATAGTTCCATTTCAAAGTTGAATTTATGACTATTAAAAGAGGTGTATGCCAGTCCTATGCCTAAACCGAGCTTTTGGTAATTCTCAATATCAGTTAAACTATTGCTGATTTTGGAAGTTTCATTTTCTGCAATAAAGCTGATGTTTATATTATTGGTTATAGGATAGTTTAGAGACATGCTCGCTTGAGTGTTTATGTACGTGGAATCATGTTTGTAGATGTTAAATGAAATAGATGGAGTTATTTTTGTGTTAAAGATATATGGAATGCTGCTTTTTAGATTAAGCTCTTGTTTTTCGTTTCCGTTATTCTTCCAGTTAATATGAATTTCTTCTCCTTTATTGAATGTGTTTTTAAGATTCAAATCAAAATAGCCTCTAAATTTAATCTTTTTGTTTTCTGAATTGAAGTTCACTAAGCCGTCAAAATAATTTGCTTTTACCTTATTTAGATACAGGTATATAATAGTAGAATCTTTACTGAATAATATTTCTGGCGTTTTTAATTCTTGAATAAAATCTAGTTGGTTTGTTTTGCGAGAGATTTCTTCTAGTAACTTTGAGTTTACATTTTTATATGATTGAATGTTGAAGTGGTGTTTTAAAAATGATTCCGGAAAATCAGGATATCCTTTAACGATGATTTTATTGATCGTCCGTTTTTTACTTCGGCTAATATGAAGTGTTGCCGATATTATTGAATTAGAAATTGAAGCGTTAGAGAGTTTTACTTTTGAAAATGTGTGCCCATTACTTACTAATTTAGTATTAATTAATGACAGCGTGCTTTTTAAATTGTTAACTGCTAAAATGAGGCGTTTGTTTTTTACTTTAAGGTTTAATGATTTTAAAAGAAGTAGATCGATCGAGTTAACTTTTAAGGAAGCAATCGTTATTTTTTCACCAAGAGTAACAAAAGAAACGAATTGTTTATTTTTGATGGTTAAACTATCTTCAACTAAAGTGTAAAACCCTTTTTCTTTTAAAGCAGTAAAAATGCTGTCTTTTATTTTTATTAAGCTTTTTTTTGAGGTAAACTCTTTGTTAAATTTGATTAAAGAAATGTGCCGATTCTCACTTTTATTAACGCTACTTATTTTAAGTTGGTAAGAATTATCTTTTTGACCATATACAGCAGAGGCAATAAAGCTAAAAAAAACGATGTATATATAAGGTGTGATTTTTTTATCCAAAACAAGTTTATAAGTACCGTAAAAATAGGCTGAAATTCATGAAAAACAACTATTTCTATCTAGGTTCTAAAAAATAACTCGCTGATACATGAATAATTAGAAATAAATTGTACATTTGCCAACTCTTAAAAAGAGACAAATTAGAATTAAAAACGAAATTATTCACAATTTAGTATGCCAACGATACAACAATTAGTACGTAAAGGAAGAACCAAAATAACTAAGAAGAGTAAATCGGCTGCTTTGAAATCATGTCCTCAAAGAAGAGGAGTATGTACACGTGTTTATACTACAACACCTAAGAAACCTAACTCTGCGATGCGTAAAGTAGCCAGAGTAAGATTGACTAACGGTAATGAGATAAACGCATACATTCCTGGAGAAGGACATAATTTGCAAGAGCACTCGATAGTATTAGTTAGAGGTGGAAGGGTAAAAGATTTGCCAGGAGTAAAGTATCACGTAGTACGTGGGGCTTTAGATACAGCGGGAGTTGAAGGAAGAACTCAACGTAGATCAAAGTATGGAGCAAAACGCCCAAAGAAGTAATTATTTAACTTTTTTAATGTAAAGACATGAGGAAAAGAAGAGCGAAAAAGAGAATCCTTTTACCAGATCCAAAATTTAATGATCAATTAGTAACACGTTTTGTAAACAACATAATGTGGGACGGTAAAAAGTCAGTAGCTTTCAAAGTGTTTTATGATGCCTTAGATATCATAGAACAAAGAAAAGGTGAAGAAGAAGAAAAAACAGCATTAGAAATTTGGAAAGACGGTTTGTCAAATGTAATGCCACACGTAGAAGTTCGTTCTAAACGTGTTGGTGGAGCAACATTCCAAATACCAATGCAAATTAGACCAGATAGAAAAGTATCTTTAGCTATCAAGTGGTTAATCTTACATACACGTAAGAGAAATGAGAAAACAATGGCTCAACGTTTAGCTGCAGAAGTAATGGCTGCATCTAAAGAAGAAGGAGCTGCTGTTAAGAAAAGAGTAGATGTGCATAAGATGGCAGAAGCTAACAAAGCATTCTCACACTTTAGATTTTAATTAGATGGCTAGAGATTTAAAATACACTAGAAATATTGGTATTGCAGCGCATATTGATGCTGGAAAAACTACTACAACAGAACGTGTTTTGTATTATACAGGAGTTTCTCATAAGATTGGAGAAGTTCATGATGGTGCAGCAACAATGGACTGGATGGAGCAAGAGCAAGAAAGAGGTATTACAATTACTTCTGCAGCTACAACTTGTGAGTGGGAATTTCCTTTAGAAAATGCAAAACCATTACCAGAGACTAAAGGATATCACTTTAATATTATTGATACTCCTGGTCACGTTGATTTTACAGTAGAAGTAAATAGATCATTAAGAGTTCTTGATGGTTTAGTTTTCTTGTTTTCTGCAGTTGATGGTGTTGAGCCACAATCAGAAACGAACTGGAGATTAGCTGATAACTATAAAGTGCCAAGAATTGGTTTCGTTAATAAAATGGACCGTTCTGGATCAAACTTTATGGCTGTTTGTCAACAAGTAAAAGACATGTTGAAATCTAATGCAGTGCCAATTGTGATGAACATTGGTGATGAAACAGATTTTAAGGGTATTGTTGATTTAGTAAAAAATAGAGCTATTATATGGCACGATGAAACTCAAGGGGCAACTTTTGATGTAGTCGATATTCCAGAAGAATTAAAAGAAGAAGCTGCAATGTTGAGAGGGAAACTGATCGAAGAAGTTGCTGCTTATGATGAAAATCTTTTAGAAAAATACATGGAAGATGAAGATTCAATTACTGAAGAAGAAGTGCATGCTGCGCTTCGTGCTGCAGTAATGGATATGTCTATCATTCCTATGATTTGTGGTTCTGCATTTAAAAATAAAGGTGTTCAGTTCTTATTAGATGCTGTATGTCGTTATTTACCATCTCCTTTAGATAAAGAGGGAATTGTGGGTGTAAATCCTGATACTGGTGAAGAGATTACTCGTAAGCCAGATGTAAAAGAACCTTTCGCTGCTTTAGCATTTAAAATCGCTACAGACCCTTTTGTTGGTCGTTTGGCATTTTTTAGAACATATTCTGGTCGTTTAGACGCTGGTTCTTATGTTTTAAATAACCGTTCTGGTAAAAAAGAACGTATCTCTCGTATCTATCAAATGCATGCTAATAAGCAAAATGCAATTGATTATATCGAAGCAGGAGATATTGGTGCAGCTGTAGGATTTAAATCTATTAAAACTGGAGATACTTTATCAGATGTAAAGCATCCTATTGTTTTAGAATCAATGGATTTTCCAGACCCAGTAATTGGTATAGCTGTAGAGCCTAAGACTAAGACTGATGTTGAGAAAATGGGTGTAGCCTTGTCAAAATTGGCAGAAGAAGACCCTACTTTTCAAGTAAAAACAGACGAAGCATCTGGACAAACAATTATATCTGGAATGGGAGAATTACACCTAGATATTATTGTTGATAGAATGAGACGTGAGTTTGGTGTTGAATTAAATCAAGGTGAACCTCAAGTTGAATACAAAGAAGCTTTAACAAGAACTGCAGATCACAGAGAGACTTATAAGAAGCAATCTGGAGGACGTGGTAAGTTTGGAGATATTGTATTTGAAATGGGACCAGCAGATGAAGATTTCAAAGAATCAGGTTTACAGTTTATAGATCAAATTAAAGGTGGTCGTATTCCTAAAGAATTTATTCCATCTATTGAAAAAGGATTTAGAGAGGCTATGAAAAATGGTCCTTTAGCTGGATTCGAAATGGAAACTATGAAAATCACATTGAAAGATGGATCTTTTCACGCAGTAGATTCTGATGCTCTTTCTTTTGAGTTAGCAGCAAGAATGGGATATAAAGCTTGTGGAAAAGCAGCAGGAGCTGTTGTTCTTGAACCGATTATGAAAATGGACGTTGTGACACCTGAGGAAAACATGGGTGACATAGTTGGAGATTTAAATCGTCGTAGAGGACAGGTAAATGCAATGGATGATAGAGCAGGAGCAAAAGTTGTAAAGGCGGATGTGCCTTTATCTGAACTATTTGGTTATGTGACTACATTGAGAACATTGTCTTCTGGTAGAGCAACTTCTACTATGGAATTTTCTCACTATGCACAAACACCTTCTAATGTTTCAGAAGCGGTAATTACTAAAGCTAAAGGATAGTTTACTAAATAGATATAAAATGAGTCAAAAAATTAGAATCAAATTAAAGTCTTATGATTACAATTTAGTAGATAAATCTGCTGAAAAAATCGTAAAGACTGTAAAGGCAACTGGAGCTGTAGTTAACGGTCCAATTCCATTACCAACACATAAAAAGATTTTCACAGTATTACGTTCACCACACGTAAACAAAAAATCTAGAGAGCAATTTCAGTTATCTGCTTACAAAAGATTATTAGACATTTATAGTTCTTCATCTAAGACTATTGATGCTTTAATGAAACTTGAGTTACCAAGTGGAGTAGAAGTTGAGATCAAAGTATAAATAAAACTCGATTAACTCAGTAGTCTTTAGATTACTGAGTTTTATTGAACACATGTCCGGAGGGTTTCGCGAAGGAAAAACGGTAAAAACATATTCAGCGTTGAAAATGTTTTAACGCTGTTTTTTTTGAGATGAATTTCTAAAGGATGTACCGAAACGGAAGTTTCAAATAATTAATTATTAATATAGACGCGATGGATAATGAATCTAACGTCTAAAATCTAAACAAAATGTCTGGATTAATAGGAAGAAAGATTGGGATGACCAGCTTATTCGACGAAAACGGGAAGAACATTCCTTGTACAGTAATCGAAGCAGGCCCTTGTGTTGTTACCCAAGTCAGAACTGAAGAAGTTGACGGATACAATGCGTTACAACTTGGTTTCGATGATAAAAAAGCAAAAAGCTCTAATAAAGCTTTAGATGGTCACTTTAAAAAAGCTGGTACCACTGCTAAAAGAAAAGTCATTGAATTTCAGGGATTTGAAGAAGAGTATAAATTAGGAGATGCTATCACAGTAAGTCACTTTACAGAAGGTGAGTTTGTTGATGTGTCAGGAACTTCTAAAGGTAAAGGTTTCCAAGGGGTTGTAAAACGTCATGGATTTGCCGGAGTTGGTCAAGCAACACACGGACAACATAACCGTTTAAGAGCGCCAGGATCTATTGGTGCAGCATCTTACCCAGCAAGAGTATTCAAAGGAATGCGTATGGCAGGTAGAATGGGTGGAGATACAATTAAAGTACAAAATCTAAAAGTATTAAAAGTAGTTGCTGAAAAGAACTTACTTGTTGTTAAAGGAGCAGTTCCTGGACACAAAAATGCTTACGTAACTATTCAGAGATAATGAAAGTAGCAGTTTTAGATATTACAGGAAAAGATACAGGCAGAAAAGTTGAACTTTCTAGCGATGTATTCGAAATAGAGCCAAACCAACATGCAATTTACTTAGATGTAAAACAACATTTGGCAAACAAAAGACAAGGTACTCACAAGGCTAAAGAAAGAGCTGAAATTACTGGAAGTACAAGAAAAATCAAAAAACAAAAAGGAACTGGTACTGCAAGAGCAGGTTCTATCAAGTCTGGTGTTTTTAGAGGTGGAGGACGTATGTTCGGACCAAGACCTAGAGATTATTCTTTCAAATTAAACAAAAATTTAAAGCGTTTAGCTCGTAAATCTGCGTTAAGTACACAAGCAAAAGAGAACAATTTGGTAGTAGTTGAGAACTTTGAGTTTGATGCACCAAAAACAAAGAATTTTGTTAATGTATTGAAAGCTTTAGGGTTAGAAAACAAAAAATCTTTGTTTGTGTTGGCTGATTCAAATAATAATGTATATTTGTCATCACGAAATTTAAAAAGAACAAAAGTTATAATCGGTTCAGAATTAAGTACTTACGGAGTTTTAAATGCAGGTAAAGTTGTGTTTATGGAAAGTTCTTTAGAAGGAATAGAAGAAAATTTTAGCAAATAATAGATATGAATATTTTAATAAAACCTATTATTACGGAAAAAGCGACAAACGATAGCGAGTTAAACAACCGTTATACATTTGTTGTAGATAAAAGAGCTAACAAATTGGAAATCAAAGGAGCTATTGAAGCTACTTATGGAGTTGCAATTAAAGCTGTAAGAACTATGAACTATCCTGTTCAAAGAAATACTAAATTCACTAAGAAAGGTATGGTAACAGGAATGAAAAGTGCTTACAAAAAAGCTGTAGTACAGTTAGCAGAAGGAGAAATTATTGATTTTTATAACAATCTTTAAGAAAAAGAGAAAATGTCAGTTAGAAAATTAAAACCAGTAACACCAGGTCAGCGTTTTAGAGTAGTAAACGGGTTCGACACCATTACTACTGACAAGCCGGAAAAAAGCTTATTAGCACCGAAAAAAAGATCTGGAGGTCGAAACAATCAGGGTAGAATGACAACTCGTAATATTGGAGGTGGTCACAAGCAAAAATACCGTATTATCGATTTTAAAAGAGATAAATTTGGTATCCCTGCAACAGTAAAAACTATAGAGTACGATCCAAATCGTACTGCATTTATTGCTTTACTTAGTTATGCTGATGGAGAAAAACGTTATGTAATTGCACAAAACGGTTTAGAAGTAGGTCAGAAGATTGTCTCAGGAACAGGTATCGCTCCAGAAATTGGAAACGCGATGTTATTAAGTGAGATTCCTTTAGGAACTACAATTTCTTGTATTGAATTACGTCCAGGACAAGGAGCTGTTATGGCTCGTTCTGCAGGTTCTTTTGCACAGTTAATGGCAAGAGACGGGAAATATGCAACGGTTAAGTTGCCATCTGGTGAAACAAGATTAATCTTGTTAACATGTATGGGAACTATTGGAGTAGTATCTAACTCTGATCATCAATTATTAGTATCTGGTAAAGCAGGTAGAAGTAGATGGTTAGGTAGACGTCCAAGAACAAGACCAGTAGTGATGAACCCTGTTGATCACCCAATGGGTGGTGGAGAAGGTAAATCTTCTGGTGGACATCCAAGATCTAGAAACGGAATACCTGCTAAAGGATTCAAAACTAGATCTAAAACCAAGGCTAGTAATAAGTATATTTTAGAACGTAGAAAGAAATAATAAATCATGGCAAGATCATTAAAAAAAGGACCTTTCGTTCACTACAAACTAGAAAAGAAAGTTTTAGCTAACGTTGAATCAGAAAGTAAATCAGTAATTAAAACTTGGTCAAGAGCATCTATGATAACTCCTGATTTTGTTGGACAAACAATTGCAGTTCACAACGGACGTCAGTTTGTTCCAGTATATGTTACTGAAAACATGGTAGGTCATAAATTAGGCGAATTTTCACCAACACGTTCTTTTAGAGGACATATAGGTGCGAAAAATAAAGGTAAAAAATAGTAGGAAATGGGAGTTCGTAAACATAACATGGCAGAACAGTTAAAAGAAGCAAGAAAGCATAAAGCATTCGCAAAGCTTACTAACTGTCCTACATCACCAAGAAAAATGCGTTTAGTAGCGGATTTAGTAAGAGGTGTTGAGGTAGAAAAAGCACTACAAATTTTAAAATTCAGCTCGAAAGAAGCGTCCATCAATTTAGAGAAATTGTTACTGTCTGCAATTGCAAACTGGCAAGCTAAAAATGAAGATGCAAGTATTGAAGATGCTGGTTTATTTGTGAAGTCTATTTGTGTAGACAGCGCAGGTATGTTAAAAAGATTAAGACCAGCTCCACAAGGGCGTGCACATAGAATTCGTAAGCGTTCTAATCACGTTACTTTAGAGTTAGGTAGTAAGAATATTGAAAGCAAACAATTAAAGTAGACATGGGACAAAAAACAAATCCAATAGGACTTCGTTTAGGAATCATCAGAGGTTGGGAATCTAACTGGTATGGTGGAAATGACTACGGAGATAAATTAGCTGAAGATGATAAAATAAGAAAGTATGTAAATGCTAGATTATTTAAAGCAAGTGTATCAAGAGTTATTATTGAGCGTACGCTTAAACTTGTAACCGTTACTATCACTACTGCAAGACCTGGTATTATTATCGGAAAAGGTGGACAAGAGGTAGACAAGTTAAAAGAAGAGCTTAAGAAAATTACTGGTAAAGAAGTACAGATTAACATTTTTGAGATTAAACGTCCAGAATTAGATGCAAAATTAGTTGCTTCTAGTGTTGCACGTCAAATTGAAAATAGAATTTCGTATAAACGTGCTATCAAAATGTCTATTCAAGCTTCAATGAGAATGAACTGTGAAGGTATTAAAATACAGATTTCAGGTCGTTTAAATGGAGCAGAAATGGCTCGTTCAGAGCACTATAAAGAAGGTAGAATCCCTCTTTCTACTTTTAGAGCAGACATTGATTATGCACTTGTCGAAGCCCATACAACTTACGGTAGAATCGGAATTAAAGTATGGATTATGAAAGGTGAGGTTTATGGGAAAAGAGAATTATCTCCACTAGTTGGTTTGTCAAAAAAACAAACAGGCGGAAATAGTAAGAAACCACAACAACCTCGTAGAAGAAAATAATTTTTAAAAGTAGAAATTAAAAATGTTACAGCCTAAAAGAGTAAAATACCGTAAGGTACAGAAAGCGAAGGGGAACATGAGAGGAAACTCTGGAAGAGGGACGCAACTTTCAAACGGAATGTTTGGAATTAAGTCTTTAGATCAGAATTTACTTACATCTCGTCAAATAGAAGCAGCACGTATCGCAGCGACTCGTCATATGAAAAGAGAAGGTCAATTATGGATTAAAATATTTCCGGACAAGCCTATTACCAAAAAACCATTAGAAGTACGTATGGGTAAAGGTAAAGGAGCTCCAGAATATTTTGTAGCTGTAATTAAGCCAGGTAGAGTTTTATTTGAAGTTGGTGGTGTACCAATGGACGTTGCTAAAGAAGCATTACGTTTAGCAGCACAAAAACTTCCAGTAAAAACTAAGTTTATGGTCGCACGTGATTTTGATAACGCTTAATTTGATAAGAAAATGAAACAGTCAGAAATTAAAGAATTATCAACAACAGATTTGCAAGAAAATCTAGTTTCGTTGAAAAAGAACTATACTGATTTAAAAATGGCTCACGCGATTTCTCCGTTGGAAAATCCAATACAGTTAAGAGCCCTAAGAAAATCTGTTGCAAGAATTGCTTCAGAGTTAACAAAAAGAGATTTACAAGAATTGTAGTCAGTTTTAAAGATGGAAAAAAGAAATCTTAGAAAAGAGAGAATTGGTGTTGTATCTAGTAACAAAATGGAGAAATCTATTGTTGTTTCTGAGGTAAAGAGAACAAAACACCCAATGTATGGAAAATTCGTTTTAAAAACGAAGAAGTATGTTGCGCACGATGAGGCAAACGACTGCAATATAGGAGATACTGTAAAGATCATGGAAACAAGACCTTTAAGTAAATCTAAATGTTGGAGATTAGTAGAAATCCTAGAAAGAGCTAAATAATATGTTACAGACAGAATCAAGATTAAAAGTAGCAGATAACACAGGAGCTAAAGAAGTTTTAGTAATTCGTGTTTTAGGAGGAACTAGAAAGCGTTATGCTAGCGTTGGAGATAAAATTGTTGTTACTGTAAAGTCAGCAACTCCAAATGGTGGTGTAAAGAAAGGTCAAGTTTCTAGAGCAGTTGTTGTTCGTACTAAAAAAGAAATTAGACGTAAAGATGGGTCTTATATCAGATTTGATGATAATGCTTGTGTACTTTTAAATCCAACTGAGGAGATGAGAGGAACACGTGTATTTGGACCTGTAGCTCGTGAACTTAGAGATAAGCAATTTATGAAAATTGTATCATTAGCACCAGAAGTGCTTTAAACCCCTTAATGAGATGAAAAAACTTATAATAAAGACAGGTGATACTGTTAAAGTAATGGCTGGAGATCATAAAGGATCAGAAGGTAAGGTTTTACAAATTCTTAGAGAGAAAAATAGAGCTATCGTTGAAGGTGTTAATATGGTATCAAAACACACAAAACCTAGTGCTCAAAGCCCTCAAGGAGGAATTGTAAAAAAAGAAGCATCTATTGATGTATCTAATTTATCATTAGTTGAAAATGGTGTATCAACGAGAGTTGGTTTCAGAATGGAAGACGATAAGAAAGTTAGATTTTCAAAAAAATCAGATAAAGCTATATAGTTATGACTTATATACCAAGATTAAAAGCAGAATATAAGAGTAGAGTAGTTACTGCTCTTACTGAAGAATTTGGTTATAGCAATATAATGCAAGTGCCTAAATTACAGAAAATTGTAGTTAGTAAAGGTGTTGGAGCTGCTATAGCTGACAAGAAATTGATTGATTATGCTCTAGAAGAATTGGCAACAATTACTGGTCAGAAAGCAATCGCTACATTGTCTAAAAAAGATGTTGCAAACTTCAAATTACGTAAGGGAATGCCAATTGGTGTGAAGGTTACGTTAAGAGGTGAGAAAATGTATGAATTTTTAGATAGATTGGTTACTGCATCTTTACCACGTGTTAGAGATTTTAACGGTATTAAAGCTAATGGATTTGACGGTAGAGGTAATTACAATTTAGGAATTACTGAACAGATCATTTACCCAGAGATAAATATTGATAAAGTGAATAAAATAGGTGGAATGGATATTTCATTTGTAACTTCTGCAGACACAGATAAAGAAGCTAAATCATTATTAGGAGAATTAGGTTTACCATTTAAAAAGAATTAAGACATGGCTAAAGAATCAATGAAAGCCCGTGAGGTAAAAAGAGCAAAAACAGTAGCTAAGTACGCTGAGAAAAGAACCGCTTTGAAAAAAGCTGGAGATTACGAAGGGTTACAAAAGTTGCCTAAAAACGCTTCTCCAGTTAGAATGCATAACAGATGTAAGCTAACAGGAAGACCAAAAGGGTATATGCGTCAATTTGGAGTGTCACGTGTGACTTTCCGTGAAATGGCAAATCAAGGGTTAATACCAGGTGTAAGAAAAGCAAGTTGGTAGAAATCAAAAATAAAGCTTAAAAATAAAAATAGAATGTGTATCTTTGCACGCTCTATTTTTTTTGAGTATAAGAATATTAACTGATTTTAGGTTTAATTATCACAGAGAAATCTGTAGTAGAAATAGAGATAATTAAAAACCGAAATCGCAATTTTATATAAATATGTATACAGATCCAATCGCGGATTTTTTAACGAGAGTTAGAAATGCAATCGCTGCAGGACACAGAGTAGTCGAAATTCCAGCTTCAAAATTGAAGAAGGACATGACAAAGATTTTATTTGATCAAGGGTTTATTTTAAGCTACCAGTTCCAGGACGAAACAGTTCAGGGAACAATCAAAATAGCTTTAAAATATGACAGAGAGACCAAAGAATCTGTAATTAGAAAGTTAGAAAGAATCAGTACACCAGGTTTACGTAAGTATGTTGGTGCAACTGAAATGCCAAGAGTTTTAAACGGACTTGGAATTGCTATTGTTTCGACATCTAAGGGTGTTATGACTAACAAAAAGGCACGTCAAGAGAATGTTGGTGGAGAAATTATTTGTTATGTTTACTAATACTATAAGAAGATGTCAAGAATAGGAAAAAACCCAGTTAACATTACAGATGGTGTAGAAGTAAACATCAATGGTAATGTAGTTACAGTAAAAGGGAAACTAGGAGAGTTAACTCAAGAAGTTTCTGGAGATATTACTGTAAAGATAGAAGAAGGTAGTGTTGTATTAAGCAGACCTTCAGATAGCAAACCACATAAAGCTGCACATGGTCTATATAGATCATTAATTAGCAACATGATTGAAGGAGTAAGTAAAGGCTATACTAAAAATTTAGAATTAGTAGGTGTTGGTTACAGAGCTTCAAATCAAGGACAAAAATTAGATTTAGCATTAGGTTTCTCTCATAATATAGTTTTAGAAATAGCTCCAGAAGTTAAAATCGAAACTGTTTCTGATAAAGGAAAAAACCCAATTATTAAATTGTCTTCTTTTGATAAGCAATTAGTAGGTCAGGTTGCGGCTAAGATTCGTTCTTTCCGTGCTCCAGAACCTTACAAAGGAAAAGGAGTTAAGTTTGTAGGAGAAATATTAAGAAGAAAAGCAGGTAAATCTGCATAATAATATAGCATTATGGCATTATCAAAGCTTCAAAGAAGACAAAGAATTAAAAACAGAATCAGAAAGATAGTTTCTGGAACTGCGGCTAAGCCAAGGTTATCTGTTTTTAGAAGTAATAAAGAAATATACGCTCAATTAGTAGATGACGTTGCTGGAGTAACTTTAGCATCTGCATCATCTAGAGATAAAGAGATTGCAACTGGTTCTAAATTAGAAACGGCTGCATCTGTAGGAAAAGCAATTGCAGACAAAGCTGTAAAAGCAGGTGTGGAAACTATTTCTTTTGATAGAAACGGATATTTATACCACGGGAGAATAAAAGT
The DNA here is from genome assembly GCA_047611925.1 of Polaribacter sp. Lineage (GTDB taxonomy): Bacteria > Bacteroidota > Bacteroidia > Flavobacteriales > Flavobacteriaceae > Polaribacter. The sequence continues at coordinate 27,071 of JBLFXB010000005.1, read as the reverse complement.
ATTAGCTGACGCTGCTAGAGAAGCGGGTTTAAAATTTTAATAAGGTTATTATGTATAAAAAATATAAAAACGTAGAAAGAGTTAAACCTAGCGGATTAGAACTTGTAGATAAGTTAGTAGGTGTACAACGTGTTACTAAAGTAACAAAAGGAGGTAGAGCTTTCGGATTTTCAGCAATTGTTGTTGTTGGAGACGGAAACGGAGTAGTAGGTCATGGATTAGGAAAATCTAAAGATGTTGCATCTGCAATTGCAAAAGCAATTGAAGACGCTAAAAAGAATCTAGTTAGAATTCCTATTTTAGACGGAACATTACCTCACGAGCAAAAAGGTAAATTTGGTGGAGCAAAGGTCTTTTTAAAGCCTGCTTCTAATGGTACTGGAGTTATTGCAGGTGGAGCCGTTCGTTCGGTATTAGAATCTGTAGGAGTTCATGATGTATTATCAAAATCTCAAGGTTCTTCTAACCCTCACAATGTTGTAAAAGCAACTTTAGATGCTTTATTACAATTACGTAGTGCGGTTACTATTGCTAAGCAAAGAGGTGTTTCATTAGAAAAAGTTTTTAACGGATAATATTTAAGGACGATGGGAAAAATTAGAGTAAAGCAAGTAAAAAGCAAAATCGGACGTATTCAGAGTCAAAAAAGGACTTTAGAAGCATTAGGTTTACGTAAAATGAACCAAGTAGTAGAGCATGAGGCAACTCCTTCTATTATTGGTATGGTAAATACAGTTAAACACTTAGTTTCTTTCGAAGAAATTAAATAAAGACACATAGAAACATGAGTTTACATAACTTACAACCCGCAGAAGGATCTGTAAAAAAAGGAAAAAGAATCGCAAGAGGTGAAGGTTCTGGTAAAGGTGGTACCGCTACTAGAGGTCACAATGGTCAGAAATCTCGTTCAGGTTATTCTAGAAAAATAGGATTCGAAGGAGGGCAGATGCCACTTCAAAGACGTGTTCCTAAATTTGGATTTACAAACATTAACCGCAAGGAATATGTTGGAGTTAATTTAGATAGATTACAAACATTAGTTGACGATGGTAAAATTACAGATACTGTAACTTTAGACATCTTAATCGCTAATAGAATAGTTAGCAAAACTGAACTAGTTAAAATACTAGGTAGAGGAGAGCTTAAGGCTAAATTAAATATTACTGTTCACAAATTTACTGCTACTGCAAAAGCTGCTATTGAAGCTGCTGGAGGAGAAGTAGTTACTTTATAAGATTTAGTAAATGATGAAATTGATAAATACTTTAAAAGACATCTGGAATATTAAAGAGTTAAGAGAAAAACTTATTTTAACATTAGGTTTAATTGCTGTATATCGTTTTATGGCTCAAGTTCCATTACCTGGAATTGATCCTTTACAATTAACAGCATTAAAAGACCAAACTTCAGGTGGGCTTTTAGGATTATTAAATGCATTTACTGGTGGAGCATTTTCTAGAGCGTCAATTATGGCACTTGGAATTATGCCTTATATTTCTGCTTCTATTGTAGTTCAATTAATGGGAATCGCGGTTCCTTATTTACAAAAACTACAAAAAGATGGAGAAAGTGGAAGAAAGAAAATTACACAAATTACTCGTTGGTTAACAATTGGTATTACATTGGTGCAAGCACCAACGTATATTACTGCCATTAAAACATCATTTGGGTTACCTGAAGAAGCTTTCTTAGTTGGAGGAGCTACTTTCTGGTTCTCATCTATTGTATTGTTAACAGCAGGAACCATTTTTGCAATGTGGTTGGGAGAGCGTATTACAGACAAAGGAGTTGGTAATGGTATTTCATTATTAATTACAGTTGGTATTCTCGCTAATTTCCCAGGAGCATTTATGCAAGAATTAGTATCTAAAACAACTAATGCAGGTGCAGGAGGTATCATGATGATCCTTTTAGAAATACTTGTATGGTTTGTTGTAATTTTATTATCAGTTCTATTAGTTACCGCAGTACGTAAAGTTGCTGTTCAGTATGCTAGAAGAACCGTAGTTGGAGACATTAAAGATGTAGCTGGTGCAAGACAATACATTCCGTTAAAATTAAATGCAGCGGGAGTAATGCCAATCATTTTTGCGCAAGCAATTATGTTTTTACCAGTAGCATTAGCTAGAAAGTTTCCATTATTAAGCGAATTACAAGACATGAATGGTTTATGGTACAATGTGTTATTTGCATTTTTGATAATCGTATTTAGTTACTTTTACACTGCAATTACTGTTCGTACTGATGAAATGGCTCAAGGGTTAAAAAGAAGTAGTGGATTTATTCCTGGAATAAAACCTGGTTCTGAAACTGCAGAGAAATTAGATTCAATCTTATCTAGAATTACATTCCCAGGATCGTTATTCTTAGCAGGGTTATCTATTTTGCCAGCTATTGTAGTTCAATTCGGAGTTCAACAAAGTTGGGCAATGTTTTATGGTGGTACGTCTTTAATAATTATGGTTGGAGTTGCAATTGACACCATTCAGCAAATTAATTCGTATTTATTAAACAGTCATTATGACGGTTTAATGAAAACAGGAACAAGTAGAAAATCATTGAAATAATATGGCTAAACAACCAGCAATACAACAAGACGGAACAATTACAGAAGCATTGTCAAATGCTATGTTTCGTGTAGAGTTAGAAAATGGACATATTGTTACAGCTCATATCTCTGGTAAAATGCGTATGCATTACATTAAATTATTACCAGGAGATAAAGTAAAATTAGAAATGAGTCCTTACGATTTAACTAAGGCTAGAATCACTTATAGATATTAAAAACACACACAGATGAAAGTTAGAGCATCAGTAAAGAAAAGAAGCGCCGACTGCAAAATAGTTCGCAGAAAAGGTAGATTATACGTAATTAATAAACAAAATCCTAGATTTAAACAAAGACAAGGTTAATGGCAAGAATAGCAGGTATTGATATCCCAAAGAATAAAAGAGGAGTTATTGCTTTAACTTATATCTTTGGAATTGGAGCAAGCAGAGCTAAAGAGATTTTAGCAAATGCAAAGGTTGACGAAAGTATTAAAGTTCAAGATTGGACTGATGATCAAATCGCAGCAATTAGAGAACAAGCAGGTTCATTCACTATTGAGGGAGAATTACGTTCTGAAGTTACATTAAACATCAAGAGATTGATGGATATTGGATGTTACAGAGGTATCCGTCATAGAACAGGTCTTCCATTAAGAGGACAGAGAACTAAGAATAACTCTAGAACAAGAAAAGGTAAAAGAAAAACTGTAGCTAACAAAAAGAAAGCTACTAAATAATAACTAGAAATTATGGCTAAAGCGAGTACAAAAAAGCGTAAAGTTATTGTTGAGTCAGTTGGTGAAGCACATATTACCGCATCATTTAACAACATCATTATTTCTTTAACAAACAAAAAAGGTGATGTAATATCATGGTCATCTGCTGGTAAGCAAGGATTTAGAGGTTCTAAAAAGAATACTCCATATGCTGCTCAAACTGCTGCAGAAGATTGTGCTAAAGTTGCACATGAAGCTGGACTTAGAAAAGTGAAAGTTTTTGTTAAAGGACCAGGTAACGGTAGAGAAAGCGCAATCAGAACATTACATAATAATGGAATTGAAGTTACAGAGATTATCGATGTAACACCAATGCCACATAATGGATGTCGCCCTCCAAAGAGAAGAAGAGTATAATTAAATTTTTAACTAAGTTGGATGAGATTATCGAAGGAGTTCGCCTTAATTCATAATCCCAGCTTTAATAACTAAGAAATGGCAAGATATACAGGACCAAAAACTAAAATTGCCCGTAAATTCGGAGAAGCAATTTTCGGAGACGATAAAAACTTTGAAAAAAGAAATTATCCTCCAGGGCAACATGGAAACGCAAAAAGAAGAGGTAAAAAATCTGAATATGCAATCCAGTTAGCAGAAAAACAAAAAGCTAAATACGCATATGGTATTTTAGAACGTCAATTTTCTAACTTATTTAAAAAAGCATCAAGATCTAAAGGGATTACTGGTGAAGTTTTATTACAGTTATGTGAATCTCGTTTAGATAACGTTGTGTACCGTTTAGGTATTTCAAAATCTCGTAGTGGAGCACGTCAATTAGTTTCTCACAGACACATTACTGTGAATGGAGAAATTTTAAACATTCCTTCTTATTCTTTAAAAGATGGAGACATTGTTGCAGTAAGAGAGAAATCTAAGTCATTAGTTGCAATAGATAGCGCTTTAGCTTCTAACAGTAATGTATACGAATGGTTAACTTGGAATGGTGACTTATTATCAGGAACTTTCATTAAAGCTCCAGAAAGAGTACAAATACCAGAGACTTTCAAAGAACAATTAATTGTAGAATTATATTCTAAGTAATAAATTAATCATATTGAAATTCAGCCAAAGGGTCTATTCGTATTTCTTCATACTTATAGGCCGCACAACTGAATAACAATTAAAAGAAGAAAAATATGGCAATTTTAAATTTTCAGAAACCTGATAAAGTAATTATGATCGAATCTACAGATTTTTCTGGTAGATTTGAGTTCAGACCTTTAGAGCCAGGTTTCGGATTAACAGTTGGTAATGCATTAAGAAGAGTATTGTTATCTTCTTTAGAAGGATTTGCAATTACATCATTAAGAGTTGATGGTGTAGAGCATGAGTTTTCTGCAATTAAAGGAGTTGTAGAAGACGTTACAGAAATGATCTTAAACTTAAAACAAGTTCGTTTTAAGAAACAAATTGAAGAGACTAATAACGAGTCTGTTTCAGTAAATGTTTCGGGTCAAGAGCAGTTAACTGCAGGAGATTTACAAAGATTTATTTCTGGTTTTCAAGTATTGAATCCTGATTTAGTTATCTGTAATATGGATAAGTCTGTGAAATTAAACATGGAGCTTTCTATAGAAAAAGGTAGAGGATTTGTCCCAGCAGAAGAAAATAAAAAATCTACTGCACCTTTAGGAACTATTTTTACAGATTCTATTTACACTCCAATAAAGAATGTAAAGTATGCTGTTGAAAATTTCCGTGTAGAGCAAAAAACTGACTACGAAAAACTAATTTTCGATATAGACACAGACGGTTCTATCAATCCTAAAGACGCTTTAACAGAAGCTGCAAAAATTTTAATCCACCACTTTATGTTATTCTCTGATGAGCGTATCACTTTAGAGGCAGATGAAATTGCACAAACTGAAACATATGATGAGGAATCATTACACATGCGCCAGTTATTAAAGACTAAATTGGTAGATATGGATTTATCAGTTAGAGCTTTAAACTGTTTAAAAGCTGCAGAAGTAGATACTTTAGGTGACTTAGTATCTTTCAATAAAAATGATTTAATGAAATTCCGTAATTTTGGTAAAAAATCATTAACTGAACTAGAAGAACTAGTAAACGTTAAAGGTTTGAACTTTGGAATGGACTTAGGTAAATACAAATTAGATAGAGATTAATTCTTTCATATTTTGCCCCCAATAACTGGTTGAGCAAGATGAGAGTATAAAACAAATGTCATGAGACACGGTAAGAAATTTAACCACTTAGGAAGAAAGACAGCGCATAGAAAGGCGATGTTAGCTAATATGACATGTTCATTAATTGAACATAAACGTATTAACACTACAGAAGCAAAAGCAAAAGCTTTACGTAAATTTGTAGAACCTTTACTTACAAAATCTAAAAACGATACGACACATAACAGACGTGTTGTATTTAGTTACCTTAGAGATAAGTATGCAGTTACAGAATTATTCAAAGAAATTTCTGTAAAGATTGCTGATAGACCAGGAGGATATTTACGTATCATCAAATTAGGAAATCGTCAAGGAGATAATGCTGCTATGGCAATGGTAGAATTAGTTGATTACAACGAAATTTACAATCCTAATGGGAAAAAAGCTAAGAAAACTACTCGTAGAGGGAAGAAGAAAGCTGAAGGTGATGTTGTTGAAACTGAAACACCAGAAACTTCTGAAGAATAAATATGATATTTTTATAATTCATATAAAAGGGATAAACATTTATGTTTATCCCTTTTTTTATACATTTTTATGAATAAGAAATGCATACTAATATAGATAGTATTATTTTTGCAAAAGAAAGTACACACCCACAATTATAAAAGAATACATAACTAAACGATGAAATATCAACAACACAAGAAAGCGTTAGTTTTATTAGCAGATGGAACTATATTTTACGGTAAATCTATAGGGATAGAAGGGACAGCTACAGGAGAGATTTGTTTTAACACAGGAATGACTGGTTACCAAGAAATTTTTACAGATCCATCTTATTTTGGGCAATTGATGGTTGCTACCAATGCTCATATTGGAAATTATGGAGTGAATGTAGAAGAAATGGAATCTGAAGGGATTAAAATTTCTGGATTAATCTGTAGAAATTTTAGTTTTACACACTCTAGAGTTGATTCTGACGGGAATTTAAAAGATTGGTTCATTGAACACAATACTATTGCGATTTCTGATGTAGATACCAGAGCCCTTGTTGCATATATTCGAGATAACGGAGCAATGAATGCAATTATTTCTACTGATGTTGATAACATTGAAAACTTGAAAAAGAAATTAGCCGATACTCCTGATATGAATGGTCTAGAATTGGCTTCTAAAGTATCTACTAAAGAGCCTTATTTTGTTGGAGATAAAAATGCTACTTATAAGATTTCTGCATTAGATATAGGAATTAAAAAGAACATCCTAAGAAATTTTGTAAAAAGAGATGCCTACATAAAAGTATTTCCATACAATGCTAGTTTTGAAGAAATGAGTGCTTTTAATCCTGATGGATATTTTATCTCTAACGGTCCTGGAGATCCAGAACCTTTAGAAGATGCACAAAATGTAGCCAGAGAAATTATCAAAAGAGATTTGCCTTTGTTTGGTATTTGTTTAGGACATCAAGTAATTGCACTTGCTAACGGAATTTCTACGTACAAAATGCATAATGGTCATCGAGGAATTAATCATCCTGTAAAAAACTTATTAACTGGCAAAGGAGAAATCACTTCTCAAAACCATGGTTTTGCAATTAATAGAGAAGAAACTGAAGCGCATGAAAATGTAGAAATTACACACGTACATTTAAATGATCATACTGTAGCCGGAATTCAATTAAAAGACAAGAATTGTTTTTCAGTTCAATACCATCCAGAAGCAAGTCCTGGACCACATGATGCTGAATACTTATTCGATCAATTTATAGAAAATATTAAAAAAGCTAAAAGCATCTTATCGTAATTTAAATGTTATTCATCGATGCTTTATGTCGATTGAACAAAGTCTTAATTATGTAAGAGTTTTAAAAATTACTTTTGAGTGTGGTTGAAAAATCACATTCTTTTTTATAGCAATTTTCCCACTCATTTATGAGTGGGTTTTTTTAGCCCTTTATAAAAAATAATTTCAGCAAACGTTTTCGTAATTAATTAAATACAAATTATTAAATGCTTTATACATTTCGTAATTTAGCCAAAGTATTGAGAAGGTTTAAAATTAATTAAAATATAAAAAAATGAGTATTATAATTAACATTCATGCGCGTCAAATTTTTGATTCAAGAGGGAATCCAACAGTAGAAGTTGATGTTATAACTGAAAACGGAGTTATGGGTAGGGCTGCAGTGCCATCTGGAGCATCTACAGGAGAGCATGAAGCAGTTGAGTTAAGAGACGGGGGAAAAGCATACATGGGGAAAGGTGTTTTAAAAGCGGTATCTAATGTAAATCAAATTATAGCTCAAGAATTATTGGGTACATCTGTATTTGAACAAAATAAGATTGATCAAATCATGATTGATTTGGATGGAACTCATAATAAATCAGTGCTGGGTGCGAATGCAATTCTAGGAGTCTCATTAGCTGCTGCAAAAGCTGCTGCTAATGAATTAGGAATGCCTTTGTATAGATATGTTGGTGGAGTATCTGCTAATACGTTGCCGGTTCCAATGATGAATATCATTAATGGAGGTTCTCATTCTGATGCACCCATTGCATTTCAAGAATTTATGGTGATGCCAGTAAAAGCAGAAAACTTTACACAAGCAATGCAAATGGGTTCTGAAATTTTTCACAGCCTTAAAAAAGTCTTACACGATCGTAATTTAAGTACAGCTGTTGGTGATGAAGGTGGTTTTGCACCAACATTGGATGGTACAGAAGATGCTTTAGATACGATTGCTTTAGCAGTTAAAAATGCTGGGTATACTTTAGGTGATGATATTATGATTGCCTTAGATTGTGCAGCTGCTGAATTTTATGTAGATGGAAAATACGATTATTCTAAATTTGAAGGAACAACTGGAAAAATTAGAACCAGTCAAGAGCAAGCTGATTATTTAGCTGAATTAGCAGCGAATTATCCTATTATTTCTATTGAAGATGGAATGGATGAAAATGACTGGGATGGTTGGAAATATTTAACGGATAAAATTGGAGATAAAGTGCAATTAGTTGGTGATGATTTGTTTGTTACGAATGTTGAGCGTTTATCTAAAGGAATTGAAAATGGAATTGCAAACTCTATTTTAATCAAAGTAAATCAAATTGGTACATTAACAGAAACTATTTCGGCTGTTAATATGGCACATAATGCTGGATATACTTCAGTAATGTCTCATAGATCTGGTGAAACAGAAGATACTACCATTGCAGATTTAGCAGTCGCTTTAAATTGTGGGCAAATTAAAACAGGTTCAGCTTCTCGTTCAGACAGGATGGCAAAATACAATCAGCTATTACGTATTGAAGAAGAATTAGGGAATACGGCTTATTTTCCAAAAGAAAAGGCCTTTAAAATAAAGTAAAATTCATTTTACAGAATAAAAAAACCTTATAAGAATTCTTATAAGGTTTTTTTATGTTTAAAAATAAGATAAATCTATGTTCTAATACCAAAAATCTATGTAGGATGACTTTTAAAATCTTCGAAAATTTGGTATATTCGCAATTCACTTCATTATTATAAAACAAGATAGAGAGAATGTCAAACAAAGCTACTTTAAAAATACATGGGCAAGAATATGAGTTTCCATTAATTACTGGAACAGAGAATGAAACTGCAATTGATATAAAAGCATTGAGAGCAGTAACTAATGGAGTTATTACAATTGACCCTGGATATAAAAATACAGGATCTTGTTTAAGTGGCATCACATTCTTAAATGGAGAAGAAGGTATCTTACGTTATAGAGGATATTCTATTGAAGAACTAGCAGAGAAAGCAACTTTTTTAGAGGTGGCTTACTTATTGATTTTTGGAGAATTACCTACGGCAGAACAATTAGAGAAATTTCATACAGATATCAAAGCAAAATCTATTGTAGATGAAGATGTAAAAAAGATTATTGATGCATTTCCAAAGAATGCGCACCCAATGGGAATTTTATCATCTTTAACAAGTGCTTTAGTTGCTTTTAACCCTAGTTCAGTTAATGTAGATTCTGAAGAAGAAATGTACAACGCAATCGTTAAAATTATGGGGAAATTCCCTGTTTTAGTTGCTTGGGCAATGCGTAAAATTGAAGGGTTACCATTAAATTATGGAAGTAAATCTTTAGGGTATGTAGAGAACGTTATGAAAATGATGTTTGAAAAACCTAATGAAGATTATGAAATCAACCCAATAGTTAAAAATGCGTTAGATAAATTATTAATCTTACATGCAGATCACGAGCAAAACTGTTCTACTTCTACCGTAAGAATCGTTGGTTCTTCACATGCTGGATTATTTGCTTCTCTTTCTGCAGGGATTTCTGCACTTTGGGGGCCATTACATGGTGGAGCAAACCAAGCAGTAATAGAAATGCTTGAAGCTATTAAAGCAGATGGAGGAGATACGAAGAAATACATGGCGAAAGCTAAAGATAAAAATGACCCTTTCCGTTTAATGGGATTCGGACATAGAGTATATAAAAACTTTGACCCTAGAGCGAAGATTATTAAAGTTGCGGCTGATGAAGTTTTAAATGACTTAGGAATCAATGATCCAATTTTAGAAATCGCTAAAAGTTTAGAGCAAGAAGCATTAAATGACCCATATTTTGTGGACAGAAAATTATATCCAAATGTAGATTTCTATTCAGGGATTATTTATCGCGCAATGGGAATTCCTGTTGAAATGTTTACCGTAATGTTTGCATTAGGTAGATTACCAGGATGGATTGCACAATGGAAAGAAATGCGTTTAGGAAAAGAGCCAATTGGGCGTCCAAGACAAATTTATACAGGAGAAAACTTAAGAGCTTTTAAGACAATTAACAATAGATAATCCGTATTTATAGAATGTTTAATACAATTAAAATTATAAAAAATAGATCTGATATTGGAGCTGGTACAAGAGGTTCTGACATGGGAGTTGATGCCATTGAAATTGCAGCTATAAATAAAGAAAATAACTACTTTGGTCAGTATGACTTTGTGGATGTTGCTACAGAAAATGAATCTATTTATGATAAAGTAAACAATTCATTTGCAAAAAGAATTGGTAGCGTATTAAACCAATGTACACGTTTAAGCAATCATGTAAAAGTGACTTTGCAAGAAAATACGTTCCCGATCGTTTTATCTGGAGATCATTCTTCTGCATTAGGAACAATTAGTGGTGTAAAGGCAGCATACCCTCAACAAACAGTTGGAGTTGTTTGGATTGATGCGCACGCAGATATTCATTCACCATATACTTCGCCTTCTGGTAATATTCATGGTATGCCATTAGCAGCAGCTTTATCTGAAGATAATCTTGATTTTCAAATCAATGATATTAATAGGGAAACTTCTGATTTGTGGGATAGAATGAAAAACATTGCAATTCCTGGAGCTAAAGTTTTAGGAGAGAATGTAATTTATTTTGGAGTTAGAGATACAGAAGAGCCAGAAGACAAGCAAATTGAAACCTTAAAAATTAAGAACTACTCAGTTTCTGAAATTAGATATAAAGGATTAGAGAAGTGTGTGAACGAAGCAATAGAGAAGTTGTCGAATTGTGATGTTATTTATGTTTCTTTTGATGTTGATTCTATGGACTGTGATATGGTTTCTTACGGAACAGGAACTCCAGTCTCTAAAGGATTCGATCAAGAAGAAGTAACTCAGATTATGCAACAGTTTATAGCGACCAAAAAAGTGGCTTGTGTAGAGTTTGTAGAAGTAAATCCGCTATTAGATTTAAAGGGAAATGTAATGGCAGAAACAGCTTTTGAAGTATTAGAAGAAGTAACAAAAGCGATTAAAAAAGTTCTTTAATAAACTTTAGTAATATTTGATAAAAACAGTTAAATCGTAAAGGTTTAACTGTTTTTTTATATAGATATTTTTTTTACCTTTAGAGAACTATATTGTAACCTTATGAAACGATCAATACTAAAAATTCTTCTTCTTTTAATTGTTGCACACTCACAAAGTGTGTTTAGTCAGAAATTGACAAGAAAGGAAAAGAAAATTTTAAAAACTATAGAAATGAACAATGCAAATGCAATTCATTTTTTAGAAAAAGTTGTAAACATTAACAGTGGTACAATGAACCATGAAGGTGTTAAAGAAGTAGCGATGCTTTTTAAAGACGAGTTTGAAAAAATAGCGTTTAAAACCAATTGGATAGATTTATCTGAGGTAAATAGATCTGGTCATTTGTTTGCTGAAACAACCCCATCATCAGTAAAAGGAAAGAAATTATTACTTATTGGTCATTTTGATACTGTATTTGAAGAAAACAGTCCTTTTCAAAAGTTTAAAAAAATAAATGACTCTATTGCTCATGCTCCAGGAGGAAATGACATGAAAGGAGGAGATGTAATTATTTTGTATGCTTTAAAAGCACTTTATGAAAATAAGTTACTAACGAACGCACAGATTATTGCAGCATTTTCTGGTGATGAAGAATCGTCAGGAAAACCATTAAGTATCAGTAGAAAGGATTTAGTAGATGCAGCTAAAAGAAGCGATGTTTCTTTGGGGTTTGAAACTTCTACGGGATTTAATAATGCAACCGTTGCAAGAAGAGGTTCGTCTGGATGGAAATTAACTGTAGAAGGTAAAAGAGCGCATTCAGCAGGTATTTTTAATGATAAAGTTGGTGCTGGAGCAATTTTTGAAATGTCAAGAATTTTAAATGAGTTTTATAACAAGGTAAGAGGAGAAAAGTTTTTATCCTTTAATCCCGGTGTTATTTTAGGCGGAACCTTAGTGGATTTTGATCCAACATTAAGTAAAGGAAGCGCTTTTGGAAAAAGTAACGTTGTTGCTCAAAAAGTTGTTGTTACTGGAGGTTTACGTTTTATTTCTGAAGAACAGAAAGAGAATGCTAGAAAGAAAATGAAAGAAATATCGGAACATAATTTACCACATACTTCAGCAGAAATTTCGTTTGTAGACAGTTACCCAGCAATGGGGCCAACAAAAGGGAATTACCAATTATTAAAGACATTAAACGCGGTAAGTTTAGATCTTAAGCAAGGTGAAGTAACAGATTACGATCCAGCAAAAAGAGGGGCTGCAGATGTTTCTTTTGTCGCTAAATATGTAGATTGTTTAGACGGGTTAGGGACTATGGGGAATGGAGCGCACACACCTAAAGAAACGGTGAATTTAAAAACAATTGAAGCGTTAACTAAAAGAACTGCTATCTTAATTTATAGGCTTATCAATCAAAAATAAATAAATCTATTTTCATGTAAATAGGGAATTGTATTCTATGTTTACTTTACTGATAACGCAAGATTTGAGTGAAGAGCAGCTGTTTTGAAGTTTTAAATGATGGCGCTAAATCAATATAAGAGACATTCTAATTTTTAATGAATTTTTTAGTAATTATTGTGTTATTTTTTGATGCAATTTTTAAAAAATACGTTCCAGCAGTTAATTTGTGTATTCGAATTTGATTGCTGGAATTTTTTTGTGTGAATACTTTTCTCCCTTGGGTATCAATAATGAAAATTTGCTCAATAGCAATTCCTGTTACTTGAATCAGTTCTTTTGATGGATTTGGATATATAATGACTTTATTAAAAACAAAATCATCTACAGATAATGTGCTAAATGATCCATTATCAAAACGAAATAAATGTTGCTTTAAAACCAATTGATTTCTATTTACATTTTCTCTAGATAAAAAATATTTTCCACCACTAATGTATGCAATTCCCTCAATCTGACTAGCCAAACCAATATTGGTAGTAATGTCAGTGCGTTCAATAACTCCGTCAAATGGATTTGTAATATCAATATTTTGCAGGAATAATAGAAAAGGGCTTCCATTTTTGTTATAGCCACAAAGTAAAAAACTATTGTCTTCAGAATTGTAAGTAGAGCCCGTTATCAATCCTTCAGAATTATAAGACCCAATATTTTTTGCTGAATGATTTCCAATGGTTTTCGGGATTGAATACGCCTTTACTTCGCTTGTTGCCCAGTTTTTAGAGAAAATAATTAATTCGTTGTTGTAGGCAGAAAAAGCTTCTGCATCAAAATCATGATTGTATGGGTTTGTGCTGAAATTTACTTGATCTTCATAAGAAAAAGTGATGATTTCAGAAGTAACAGAAGTAGAACTGTTGTAATCAGACTTTAAAATTCGATAAATTTTTAAGTCTTGTCTATTCCCGTTATTATTTCCGAAATCTCCAATATAAATATGAGTATCATCTTGTGTAATATCTTCCCAATCTATATTTGTCGCATTTGTTATTGTAATTGTTCTCGTAATCGTTCCAGATATTGTGTCTAACTCATAAAGGTTTGCGTTGTCTCCAGAATCATTATGAGTGATTAATTTTCCGTTATAAAAGAGTAATCCAGATGTTTCAGAAACCGTATTTGGTAAGTCGTATTTTGTAGTGATATTTTCTATTTGTGCTTCAAGAGAAAAACAAACTAAAAACAGAAAAATAAATACTATTTTTTCTTTCATTATTTAAGATTTAAAAGCGTCATAGCTTTTTGAGTTTTTAAAAGATAAATAAAATTATTCAATTTAAAAGGAATCCTCAAAATTATATTTTCTTCAATATTAGAATTCAATAAAAATTGATGTAATTTTGCTTTTCAGTAAATGTATAGCATGAAACAAACTACAAATACCATTTTAATGGTTCGTCCAATTAACTTTAGAATGAACGAGCAAACGGCGGTTAATAATTATTATCAGCAAGAATTATCAAACACGTTACCAGCTACTATAAATGCAAAAGCTCAAAAAGAATTTGATGATTTTGTGCTAAAGCTACAAAATAAGGGGGTTGAAGTTATTGTTGTAAATGATACAGAAATACCAAGTACACCAGATTCTATTTTTCCAAATAATTGGATTTCTTTTCATGAAAATGGAGATGTAGGATTGTATCCAATGTTTGCAGAAAATAGAAGATTGGAGCGTAGAGAAGATGTTTTAGAAATTCTAGAAGAAAAAGGTTTTGCGATAGAAAACGTGGTTGATTATACGGATGCTGAAGAAGAAGCTGTCTTTTTAGAGGGTACAGGAAGTGTGGTTTTAGATAGACAAAATCGTAATGCGTATTGTACGTTGTCTCCAAGATCAGATGAGGATTTGTTTATTGAATTTTGTGAAGATTTTGAATATACTCCTGTCGTTTTTACCGCAAATCAAACGGTAAATAATAAAAGAGAAGCCATTTATCATACCAATGTAATGATGTGTGTTGCAGAACAATTTGCAATTATTTGTTTAGCCTCTATTGATGATAAAAAAGAACGTAAAAATGTCATCAAACATTTAAAAGAAAACGGAAAAGAAGTAATTGATATCACTGAGGAGCAAGTACATGCTTTTGCAGGTAATATGCTGCAAGTAAACGGAACAGACAATCAGCAATATATAGTGATGAGTTCTTCTGCGTATACTAGTTTAAGAAAAGAGCAGATACAGAAAATTGAAAAAAACAATACAATTATTCATAGTTCTTTAGAAGCCATTGAAACATGTGGCGGAGGAAGTGCTCGTTGTATGATGGCGGAAGTATTCTTGCCAAAAACGAATTAAAATGTTGTTGTTAGCACTCGCTTTAGCCCCGGCATTAGCCGTTATGATTTCTTTTTGTTTATTAACTTTATTCCAGGAATCTCAATTGGAGCCTTTATCTCTTTAGTTATTGGCTTAATCCTTTCTAAAAAGGCCATTAAGAAACACCAAGAGATTTCTCACTTTAAGCATTAATTTTTCAATGCCTCATCAACAATGCTACCTGTAGTCCCATTCGGAAACTCTATTTGTAATAAATTGGCAATTGTTGGAGCAATATCTGTAATGGTATGTGCTTTTTTAGAAACACCATGTTTAATTCCGTTTCCGTAAAAAATGATTGGTACATGTGTGTCATAGCTATAACCAGAACCATGTGTTGTTCCTTTTCTGCTAGAGCTACTTATGGTTGATGGATTTGGAATTAATAGCACATCTCCAGAGTATTTTTGATTGTATCCTTTTTGTAGCTTCTGTAAAATTCCGTCTGTAAAATGTGTAGACTGCATTGTTCTTGCAGTTACAGCTTTGTAGATGTTGTTAAAGTGTATTGCCTCACCTGCTATTTTTTGAGCAACGGTATTTGCATCTAGTTTTAGTTTTTTAATTTCATCATGATTTAAAAATACTTGAAAATTAGAAATGTTTTCAACCAAGTTGTCAGATTTAAAATATTGTAAAGTAGTTGTATTTACAAATTTTCTGAATTCTCTAGAATTAAAATAATGCGCCGGAATTTTCTCTGATTGTAAATATGAAGGCACCTGAACTGCTGCATGATCTGCCGTTAAAAACAAAGTGTAGTTCCCTTTGCCAACTTCAGTATCTAAAAAGGAGAACAAACTCGCTAAATCTTTATCTAAACGTAAATAATTGTCCTGGACTTCTTTAGAAGCAACACCAAACTGATGCCCAATATAATCTGGTGTAGAATAACTGATCGCTAAGAAATCTGTGTGGTTAGATTTTCCTAAATTTTCTCCTAAAATTGCTGCTTTTGCAAAATCTGTAGTAATAGAATTACCAGCAGGAATTGCTTTGATAATATCATAACCACCATTTTTATCTTTCAAACTAGGAATATCATAAGGAAAAATAGGCTTGTCTTTTCCTTTAAATAACACTTCAAATTCATTGTCATCAGCGATACTTTCTGTGTATGTATTTATATCATATAAGGTGTTCCATGGTTTAGAAAGATATGCATCTACTTTTCCAGAGCTATTAAAATTAGTTACCCATTTCGGTAAAGATTCCATGTAAAAAGTACTGGTAATCCATTTCCCATCTTCTTTTCCTTGAAACCAATAGGCTCCATTCGCAGTATGTCCGCCAGGTAAAACTGCAGATCTATCTTTAATAGCGACACTAATTGTTTTTCCTTGCATGTTTTGAGCCAATCGCAATTGATCAGTAATGGTTGTAGTTTGCATTCTATAAGGTGATTTTTTTCCACCTTTTTCCGCTCCTATACTTTCAAAATTAGCATCGTCTACACAGTAAATATATTTTTTAGCGTATTTGTCATACCAGTTATTACCAATAACTCCATGATTCTCTGGTGTTGTTCCTGTATAAATAGAAGCATGTCCAACTGCGGTATATGTAGGGATGTAATTGTAGTGTGCATTTTCTAAAGAGAACCCACCTTTCAGAATTCTTTTAAACCCATCTTCTCCATATTTATCAGCAAAACGAGTTAGATAATCATAACGCATTTGATCGATTACAATTCCAACCACTAATTTGGGTTTCTTCTCCGGTTGTTTTTCAGTAATACAGCTTGTAAAAAGGAATAGTGATAGAGATAAAAATGCAATTGAATTTTTCATTGTAATAATTTTGAAGTCCAAAAATAGAGATTTTTAATTATGATTGCTACTATTTTACATTCAGTTAATGCTTTTTTAATACTTTAGCAAAAAGAAAAGTCGCTAATGAATTATTTTGAACATATAGGGAAGTACTTTATGATGCTCAAGCAAGTGTTTACAAAACCACAAAGAGGACGTGTGTTTAGAGAAGCATTGTCTAGAGAAACAGAAGAATTAGGGGTTAAATCCTTAGGGATAATTATTTTTATCTCCTTTTTTATTGGAGGTGTAATTGCATTGCAAACAGCTTTAAATCTGAACAACCCTTTAATTCCGAAATCATTAATTGGCTTTGCAGCTAAGAGGTCTATTATTTTAGAATTTGCCCCAACATTTTGTTCTATTATTTTGGCGGGTAAAGTTGGTTCTTATATAACATCTAGTATTGGTACTATGAGAGTTACTGAACAAATAGATGCATTAGAGGTGATGGGAATCAACTCCTTAAATTATTTAGTGCTTCCAAAAATTATTGCAACAGTGTTCTTTTATCCTTTTTTAATCACGTTAGGAATGATTTTAGGGATTTTTGGAGGTTGGGTTGCAGGTAATTTATCAGGATTGTTTACGGGTACAGATTATATAGAAGGATTACAGGCTGATTTTGACCCTTTTTTAATTCAATATTCACTTATTAAAACATTGATTTTTGCTTTTATTATTGCAACAGTTCCTTCTTATCATGGGTATTATGTTAAAGGTGGTTCTTTAGAAGTTGGTAAAGCAAGTACACAATCAGTTGTTTGGACAATTGTTATTATTGTTATCGCAAATTATATCTTAACTCAAATGTTATTGACCTAATGATAGAAGTAAAAAACTTACATAAAGGATTTGGTGGCGTTGAGATCCTAAAAGGAATTTCTACCACTTTTGAAGCAGGGAAAACAAATTTGATAATTGGGCAAAGTGGTTCTGGTAAAACAGTTTTTCTGAAGTCGTTAATTGGGTTGCATACTCCAGAAAAAGGAACTATTGAGTTTGATGGAAGAGTAAATACAGAAATGAATATTGAGCAACGAAGACAATTGCGTCAAGAAATAGGAATGGTTTTTCAAGGCAGCGCATTATTCGATTCTCAAACAGTAGAACAGAACGTAATGTTTCCTTTAAAGATGTTTACCAAGCAATCTGACAAAGAAATGTTAGAACGTGCTAATTTCGTTTTAAAAAGAGTTGACTTAGTTGGTTCCAATAAAAAGTTTGTAACAGAGCTTTCTGGAGGAATGCAAAAGAGAGTTGCCATTGCAAGAGCCATTGTAATGAATCCAAAATACTTGTTTTGTGATGAGCCTAATTCTGGGTTAGATCCGCAAACGGCAATTATTATAGACAACTTAATTAAAGAAATTACAGAAGAATTTATGATTACAACTGTAATTAATACCCATGATATGAATTCTGTGATGGAAATTGGAGAAAAAATTATCTTTTTAAAAGAGGGTAAAAAAGCATGGGAAGGAAGCAATAAAGAGATATTTAAAACTGATAATGAAGCTGTTGTAAATTTCGTGTATAGTTCTAATTTATTCAAGAAAGTTAGAGAGGCATATTTAAATGAAACAAATTGAAAAAAATGCTTGTTTATAAGGAATTTGCTTCTATATTTGCAGCCGCTAAGACAAAAGAAATGACCTGGTAGCTCAGTTGGTAGAGCATCTCCCTTTTAAGGAGAGGGTCCTGGGTTCGAGCCCCAGCCCGGTCACAAAAGCCTTTCATTTGAAAGGCTTTTTATTTGAAAATTTGGTGAGATACTCAAGTGGCCAACGAGGGCGGACTGTAAATCCGCTGACTACGTCTTCGAAGGTTCGAATCCTTCTCTCACCACAGATTTTTATAAAGCAGTTTACATTTTTTGTAAGCTGCTTTTTTATTTCAATTAATAAATGTATTTTTGTTTAACTGTTTTATTAATATATTAAACAAAAATATACTTAAGTGAAAATAAATAAGAATTTACTTCTGGTTTTACTATTCCTTTTTTCAATTCATGTATTCTCGCAAGGTACTGTTAAAGGAAAGGTAATTGATGGTAAAACGAGAGAAGCATTACCTTTTGTTTCTGTGCTAATTACAAATACACAAAAAGGAGCAACATCAGATGTAGAGGGAAGCTTTAGTATAAATAACACTCCATTAGGATACATTAAAATCCAAGCGTCATTTATTGGTTATAAAACAGTGATTTCTGAGAGCTATTTAGTGACGAATGATAAATCCCCCTTTATTTTAATTGCGCTTTTTGAAACAGCCTCTAAACTAGAGGAGGTCGTGATACGAAGTGTCTTATTTAAAAAACCTTTAACGAGCCCTGTTTCGTTACAAACTTTAGGTATTGTTGAAATAGAGAAAAATCCTGGAGGAAATAGAGATGTCTTAAAAGTGCTTCAATCTTTACCTGGAGTAGCTTCTAACCCTGGGTTTAGAAATGATATTATAATTAGAGGAGGAGCAACTTCTGAGAATAAGTTTTATATAGATGGAATTGAAGTTCCTGTTATTAATCATTTTCAAACACAAGGGGCAACAGGTGGTCCAGTAGGGTTGATAAATGCAGATTTAATTCGGAATGTAGATTTTTATTCGAGTGCCTTTCCAGCAAATAGAGGAAACACTCTGAGTTCTGTTATTGAGTTTACGCAAAAGAAAGGGAATCCAACCTCATTGAATACAAGAGCAACATTAGGAACCTCTGACGCAGGTGTTACATTAGATGGTCCGCTAGGAAAGAACACTACTTTTATGGCTTCTGTACGTCAATCGTATTTGCAGTTTTTATTTAAATTACTGAAGCTTCCTTTTTTGCCAACATATACAGATTTACAATTGAATATAAATTCGAAAATCTCAGAGAATAATCAACTTTCATTTTTGTTTATTGGGGCAATGGATGATTTTAACCTAAATGAAGAAGTAAATGATGGTGTAACTGATGAGAAAACGATTAAAAGAAATAGATATTCTTTGAGTAATATTCCAGAGCAAGATCAATGGAACTATACCGTTGGAGCAAGTTTAAAGCATTATACAGAAAACTCGAATCAAGTATACATCATTAGCCGAAGTGTATTAAGAAATAATGCGATTAAATATTTTAATAATTCTGGCTCACAAAGTGATTTATTACTGGACTATACTTCTACAGAGGTAGAAAATAAATTTCGATTTGAAAATAATACAGCGGTAAATTCATATCAAATCAATTTTGGTGTTGGTATTGAGCAATCTAAGTATTCTAATACAACATTTAAAAAAATAGCAAACTCGCAAGGGGCATCTACAAAAGATTTTTCATCAGAGTTAGCAATGTTTAAATATGCTTTATTTGGACAGGTTTCTAAAGAATACTTAAATTCAAGACTTGGTCTTTCATTTGGTGTTAGATTGGATGGAAATCAATACAATTCATCCATGAAGAATGTATTCAATCAATTTTCACCAAGATTTTCTGCGGCATATAATTTAAATGATAGATGGTCAATCAACTCTTCAGTAGGTACCTATTATCAATTGCCATCGTACACAACTTTAGGGTTTAGAGATAATACAAATGGGTTGGTAAATCAATCAAATTTAAAATACATTAAATCGAACCATTTCGTTTCTGGGTTGGAGTTTAAGCCAGATACTAGTTCAAAAATAACAATTGAAGGGTTTTATAAATCGTATAGTAATTACCCTTTTTCTATTAGAAACCAAATTAGTTTAGCAAACCTAGGAGCAGATTTTGGTGTTGTAGGCAATGAAGCAGTTACATCAGAATCAAAAGGAAAAGCATATGGATTTGAAATATTTGCTCAGAAGAAATCATACAAAGGTTTATACGGAATTATATCCTACACGTTTGTTAGAAGTGAGTTTCAGGATGCTTCGGGCACATATATTCCATCCTCTTGGGACAATCAACATTTACTAACCATAACAGCTGGAAAAAAAATAAAAAAAAATTGGGAATTAGGCGCTAAGTTTAGGTTGGTTGGCGGTAAGCCATACACGCCATATGATGCTGATGCCTCTTCATTAATATCTAATTATGATATAGAAAATAAAGGAATATTTAATTATGATCAATTAAACTCAGAGAGATTTAAAACCTATACACAATTAGATATTAGAGTAGATAAAACTTGGTATTGGAAAAAAATGGCATTGAATTTTTATGTAGATGTTCAAAACTTGTTTTCTAGTCAAGCAGATGCTCAATCAGTTCTTTTACCAACATTAGATACAAATGGAAATAAGGTAATAGATGCAGCAAATTCTAACAAATATGTATTAGAAGAATTAGATAGAACCAATGGGAGTATTTTGCCAGCCTTTGGTTTTATTGTAGACTTTTAAAGACCAATACTCATGAGTTTAAAATCATTATTGCTAATTTTTATAGGTATGAGTTTTTCAAATGTTATTTTTGATTTTAATAAAGAGAGTGCTATTTCTAGTTGGAAAATAGTAGATGATGTAGTAATGGGAGGAAGATCTACAGGGGATTTTAAACTCAATATTAATGGACATGGAGAGTTTTCTGGTGCTGTTTCTTTAGAGAACAACGGTGGTTTTTCTTCAGTAAGACATCGGTTCGAGAAAAATGATTTGGCAAACTACACTAGGTTTGTTCTAAACATAAAAGGAGACGGTAAGAAATATCAATTTAGAGTCAAATCTAATACCTCCGATTATCACTCATATATTTCTGTCATCCAAACAGATACTACTTGGCAGACCATTGAGATTTTGTTTTCAGAGATGTATCCATCATTTAGAGGGCGCGAATTAAATATGGCCAATTACTCCGCAAAAGAAATGGAGGAGATTGCTTTTTTAATTGGAAACAAGAAAAGAGAACGCTTTAAATTACAAATTGATAAAATAGAGTTAAAGTAAATTGAGACGCATTAAACTTTCTTTTTTGTATATTTCCAACAATGTTTTAGAGGAGATATAATTAATTTAAAATGGAAGAACAAGAAAAGAAAGATCAAGCTGTAGAGCAATCAAAAGAAGAAGTAAAACAAGGCGCGAAAGGCTTATTTATAAGTATTAAAAAATTCTTAGTAGAGTTACTTGACTTCAGAGATGATACTGATCACGAAGCTACAGTAGAAGCGATAAAACTAGACATCCCTTTTAAAGGAGCAACGGCTTGGATTTTAATTTTTGCTGTATTTATTGCCTCTATCGGATTGAATGCAGATTCAACTGCAGTGGTAATTGGAGCCATGCTAATTTCGCCGCTAATGGGGCCGATTTTAGGGATTGGAATGTCAATTGCAATAAATGACATAGATACGTTACGAAAATCCCTAGTAAACCTTTCTACAATGATTGTACTGAGTTTACTAACAGCATTTTTATTCTTTTATATTTTTCCTTTAAGTGAAGATAACTCAGAGTTATTGGGTCGAGTTCGTCCAGATATTAGAGATGTGTTGATTGCTTTTTTTGGAGGTTTGGCATTAATGGTTGCCAGAACAAAAAAAGGAACCGTAGCAACAGTAATATTTGGAGTAGCAATTGCAACTGCTTTAATGCCACCTTTATGTACAGCTGGTTATGGATTAGCAATTGGTAATTTTACTTATTTCTTTGGAGCAATGTATTTATTTCTTATCAATACAATTTTTATTGCACTAGCAACATTTTTAGTATTGAAGCTATTGAGTTTTCCGATGTTAAAATATGTGAATTCAGCAAAAAGAAAGCGCATAGCACAATTGGCTTCTGTATTTGCAATTATTGTGATGATTCCTGCAATGTTTACTTTTATTACGGTGTATAAAGAGAGTCAAATGAATAATCAAATTGCATTATTTGTTAAAAAAGAAGTTAAAAGCAACCCTTCATATTCATTAATTGAATACAATAAAGATTTAGAAAAGAAATCATTGGAATTGAACTTCTTCAATGAAATGACAGAAGGAGAAGAGAATTCTTTAAGAATTAGATTGAAAGATGCTGATTATACTGCCTTAAAAGACTTTGTTCTTGAGGTAAAAGGTAGTGACACAAAAAGTTATCAGTTAATTACAACTGCATATCAAGACGCTAGAAAAGAGCTTCAAGAGAGTAAGAATATAATTGCGGGTCTGCAAGGTCAAATAGAGCAGTTAAATGAAGCTATTTCTAATTTAAATAATAGAGTTGAGCAAGGTGCAATTGATGATAATAACAAAGTAATAGCTTTTAGTAGAATTGCAAAAGAAGCAAAAATAAGATACTTTAATATCCAAAAAATAGGTTTTTCTAAAGTACTTTCTTCTAGTGATTTTATTAAAATAGATACAATTCCTTTAGCAATTGTTAAATGGAATACCTCTATGAAAGACAGCGTTATTGATTTGAAAGAATTGGAGTTGAGAAAATGGATGCAACTAGAAATGCAGCTCGATACCTTATTTATAAAGAGAGAAAAATAATAAAAAAAGCATCCAAATTTGGATGCTTTTTTTTAGATATATTCTTTACCGAAAGTGTTTTTTACCTCAGCGGTAATCTCTTTGATGTCTTGTTCGGCAGATTTAGGGCAAATTAAGATAACATCTTCATTTTCTACCACAATAAAATCTTGTAACCCTTGAATAACAACACGTTTTCCTGATTGTGTTTTAATCATGTTTCCGTGAGCATCTCTAAAAATTGTTTCAGCGCCAATAACTGCATTTTGTTGGGTGTCTTTTTCAAGTTTATCATACAAAGAACCCCAAGTTCCTAAATCATTCCATCCAAAATCTACAGGCAAGACATGCACGTTGTTTGCGCTTTCCATAATTCCGAAGTCAATAGAAATGTTTTCAGACTTCCCGTAATTTTCTTTGATAAAACTTTTTTCTAATTCCGTATTCCAACAAGAGCTTCCTTGGTTAAAAAGCGAAACCATTTCTGGTAAAGATTTCTCAAAAGCCTTGATGATACTTTTAGCAGACCAAACAAAAATTCCGGCATTCCATAAGTAATCTCCACTACTTAAAAATTGTTGTGCTTTTTCTAGAGTAGGTTTCTCCGTAAAATTCTTTACTTTTTTGATTTCAGAAGTACGTTGGTCAAACTGAATATAACCGTACCCTGTGTTTGGTGAGTTTGGCTGAACTCCAAGTGTCATTAAAATGTCTTCTTTAGCACAAGCTGTAAAAGAAGTTTCAATGTTTTTGATAAATTCGTCTTCATTGTCAATCCAATGATCAGAAGGTGCAACTAACATTACAGCATCTGGATTTTGATTGTATATTTTTAATGCTGCATATAAAATACACGGAGCTGTATTGCGCATTGCAGGCTCCAATAAAATATTATCTGTAGAAACTTTTTCTAGTTGATTTAAAACCAACTCTTCATATCGCTCATTCGTAGCAATTAGAATGTTTTTAGAAGGAATTAAAGACTCAATTCTGTTGTATGTTCTTTGTAATAATGATTGACCGGTCCCTAATATGTCGTGAAATTGTTTTGGATACTCTTGTGTGCTAATAGGCCAGAATCTAGATCCAATTCCACCAGCCATTATTACAGCGTAATAGTTTTTCTTCATTTGTACTGAATTTATGTTCGTCAAAGAAAAGAGTATGCGTATCGTAGAATTTGAAGAATACTTATTTGTTGCCCAATATAGGAGCTACTTCTACATTCTGATTGAATAAATATACTTTATTATTCAACGTATTCAAACATTCAAATCTCGTTCTTCTTTTATTACCGCGTTTGTATATCGATTTTTTAAAATGAAACAAACTCCCGTAAGGAATCTCAAAGATATAACTCTTTCCGGTTTCTCTACTATATTCTTTTAAAGCTAATGATAAATTAACATCAGCATCGGTACTCGCCTTAGGATTCTTTAAATAATTAGCTAATACAGGTAACACAGTATTTGGGTAGATTTCTGGTTGTAAAAAAGGCAACATTAAATGTTGAAAAACTGTTTTCCAATGGTTGCCGTGAGGTTGAACTCTCCCAAATTTTTGATAGGTTACATGATGTGCAATTTCATGTATCAAGGTTAATAAAAACTGATATTGGTTGAGGTTGTTGTTAATTGTAATCTGAAACCTGCCATTAGGTAATTGTCTAAAATCACCATGTTTTGTTTGACGTTGATTTACTATTTTTAATGTAAAATGATGTTGTTCAACTAAAAATTGAACCATTGATATTGCTTTCTGCGGAATATATGTCTGATAATCGTTTTGCAAAAAAATGTTCTTATGGATTTGTACTTGAAACTTGCAATACCTTTCCATTATAAAATTGATTTCCTTTTAAAGAGAAATCAAAAATATATGATGCCATTTCTGTAGCACTTGTTGGTGCTTGATAACCAGGGAACGCTTCCTCTAGCATTTCAGTTTGAACAGCTCCTAAAGCCAAAACATTAAATGAAATACCTTGTTCCTTATATTCTTCAGCTAGCAATTCAGATAAGGTAATTACAGCTCCTTTAGAAGAGCTATACGCTGCTAAACCAGGGAATTTTAAGCTTCCTTGAATTCCGCCCATACTACTTACGGTTACTACATGGCTTCCTTTATTTAAAAACGGAATCATGATTTTAGTCAATTCAGCAACAGCAAATACATTTACTTTATATACCTCTAAATAATCAGTAGAAGTAAGTTCTGTAAATGGTTTGTTAAGTAACATTCCTGCGTTATGAATAATTACATCAACTTGTTTCCAGTTCTTTTCTACAAACGCAGAAACTTTTTTTAAGTCGTTGTCATTAGATAAATCTATTGAAATTGCTGTGATGTTTTTATGTTGTAAAGATTCTATAGGATTACTGTTTCTAGAAAGTGCCAATACATTATGATTATTGTTAGCAAATAACTGTGCTAATTCAAAACCAATTCCTCTACTAGTTCCTGTAATAACAATGTTTTTCATCTTTTTTTGTATTCTTTTTGGAAGTTTTAATTTAAAGAGGGCAATCTACTCAATTTTTAATACATTTAGAAAGTCTAAAAACAAGAAACATGAAAAAAATACTTTTCTCAATTATTTTATTACTCTCAATAACTGTTGTGTCTGCACAAAAAACCTACATCTTATGTGGAAAATTAGTTGACACAAAATCAGGAGAGATAACTTCCAAAAAGACCATTGTTGTCGAAGGAAACAAAATCACACATATTCATAATGGTTATGTGCAGCCAAAAAGCAGAATTGATAAAGTGATCAATTTAAAAAATAAAGTAGTTATGCCAGGCTTGATAGATTTACATGTGCATATAGAATCAGAATATGATCCGAAGTCATATCTAGAAGCATTTACCAAAAATGAGGCAGATATCGCTTTTCGATCTACGGTTTTTGCAAAAACAACATTAAATGCTGGTTTTACTACTGTAAGAGATATGGGAGGAACAGGTGTTAATATTGCACTTAGAAATGCTATTGATGGCGGGTATGTTGAAGGGCCAAGAGTTTTTACGGCAGGTAAAGCAATTGGAACAACGGGTGGTCATGCAGATCCAACAAACGGAATGAAAAATTCATTGATGGGAGATCCAGGTCCTAAAGAAGGTGTTGTAAATGGTGTTTCTGATGCTAGAAAAGCAGTAAGACAGCGTTATAAAGATGGTGCTGATGTTATTAAAATTACAGCAACTGGAGGTGTTTTAAGTGTGGCTAAAAATGGTCAAAACCCTCAGTTCACAATAGAAGAAGTAGAGGCTATTTGTAAAACAGCTAAAGATTACGGAATGTCAATTGCAGCACACGCACATGGAGATGAAGGAATGCGAAGAGCAATTATTGGTGGAGTAACAACGATAGAGCACGGTACTTTAATGAGTTCTGAAACAATGGAGTTAATGAAGAAACACGGAACGTATTATGTGCCTACAATTACTGCAGGAAAAGAAGTAGCGGATAATGCAAAAATTAAAGGATTCTATCCTGATATTATTGTTCCGAAAGCATTGGAGATTGGACCCAAAATTCAAGATACATTTGCAAAAGCATATAAAGCCGGAGTTAAAATTGCTTTTGGTACAGATGCAGGTGTTTTTCCTCATGGAAGAAACGGAAAAGAATTTAGATACATGGTAGAGGTAGGAATGCCAGCAATGGAAGCAATTCAATCTGCAACAATTACCAATGCTAAAATTTTGAAGATGGAAAATAAATTAGGACAGATTAAAGAAGGTTTTTTAGCTGATATTGTTGCGGTGAATGATGATCCTACAAAAGAAATTTCTACAATGGAAAAT
>JBLFXB010000004.1:0-63505 GCA_047611925.1 Polaribacter sp. | reverse complement strand
AATGAAATGATTCAACGAGATATGGTGCAAAAACCCATTTATACTACAGCTAGTTTTAAGGATCCAAAAATTGGAAATAACAACGATATTTATGAGTATATCCTTGGAGGATTGAAATAAAAGATCTTGTTTCACCTCTTTTTGTTAGGTCAAATAGTTGAAAAACCACTATTTATAGGATCTCTATAACTATTCTAGTTGTTCTAATTTGGCTTTAGTAGTAAATATGCCATAATTGATGAAAACGTTTTATTTTTTATCATCAGTAATAGAACATTAGTTTACTTTATAAGTAATCTTATCAGTACACTCAGAAGTTCCTTTTTTTCTGTAATAATCAATTGCACGATCATCACCATCCTTTTTTATTGAATACGTATTGTTACAAAAGATTTGAACATAACGTCTTTTTTCTAAATGAATGTTATTTGAATCATTAAAATAATCAAAATGATATTCATCATTAACCTTACCCCAAGTACCTTTAAAAACTTGTACATCAGCATAAAACTCTTGAAAAGTTCCGTCTACATAAAATTCTATAAAAATTTTTGAATTTTGATGATTTGCACTAAACCATTTATCTACCTGAGTAAATTGACCAATAATAGATTCCAATTTTTCAGTTTTATATAGTTGCCATTCACCTAAAATTATAGTTACTTCTTCTGTATCATCATTGGTACTACATGATATTAAATTAAAAATTAATAAAAAAAGTAATGCATGTAATTTATTGTTTCTCATGTTATTCTATTTTATAGCTTAATTGTTTTCAAATGATAACACCCAAAACAAAGAGTCTTTTTTTAATTTACTTTTAGGATCTCAATGTTTTAATTGTTATGTTATTTAACAAATATACCTGTTAATCAAACAAGATAATGAGCAATGGGTAATTAAAAACTCAAGTTCTATTACTTCTTAGCCTTCTCTACCAATTCTACTTGTTCTAATTTGGCTTTGGTAGTAAATATGCCATAATTGATAAAGACATTTTTCTTTTCAATTTTATCAATGGTTCCTACGGCGTTTCCATCTATTAAACGAACTCTGTCATTCACTTCGTAGGTGTAATTTGCTTTCGCAGTAGCTTCTTTTTTCGCCTCAATCTTTTTTTCTTTTCGAACTTCAACTACTTTTTGCAAGACTTCTTTCTCAATCTGTTTTACAACTTCTTGTTTTTTAATAACGTCTATTTTCTCTTTTCTTTTTTCTTCCTTTGACTTTTCTTTCAGTGGTGTTTTCTTTAAGTGTTTCGTTTTTTCAACAGCAATCCACTTTTGCAATTCGGTATTTAATTGCTTTTTATTATTGGTTTGTAGGTAATGGTTTAGCAACTCATGTACTTTTCTACCAATTGATAACATTTTTTGATTGCTATCATACAAATCTTGAAAGCCAGAAAGCTTGTCTTGCACTTTTTGTTCTTTTTCTACTAAACTATCTATATGTTCTTGGCCTTTTGTTTTTTGTCTTTCTAAGTTTTCAGAATTTACTTGCAAACGATTGCGCTCTTTTTGTAGCTTAGAAATGGTTTTGTCCAAACGTATTTTCTCTGTTTCTACACGTTTTTTAGCTTTGTTGATTAAACTAAACGGAATGCCATTTTTTTGTGCTACTTCAAAAGTAAACGAACTCCCTGCTTGCCCAATAAACAACTTGTATAAAGGCTCTAGTGTACGTTCATTAAATTGCATGCTGGCATTGCTCACGTTTTCTAATTCGTCTGCCAATACTTTTAAATTCGAATAATGTGTAGTGATAATTCCGAATGCTTTTTTGCTGTAAAATTCTTCTAAGAAAATTTCTGCCAATGCACCACCTAACTCTGGATCAGAACCGGTTCCAAATTCGTCAATTAAAAACAGCGTGTTTTTATTACACTTTCGTAAAAAGTGACGCATGTTTTTTAATCTGTAACTGTAGGTGCTTAGTTGGTTTTCTATAGATTGATTGTCTCCAATATCTGTTAAAATCGTGTCAAAAATATAGGTTTCGCTGCGTTCATCAACCGGAATTAATAAGCCGCTTTGTAACATTACTTGTAATAAACCAATGGTTTTTAAGGTGATGCTTTTTCCACCAGCATTAGGACCAGAGATTACAATAATCTGTTGTTGTTCGTTTAGCGTAATAGATTGCGGAATCGTTTCTATATTTTTAGATTGATTGTTTTTCCACAATATTGGATGGTAGGCATTTATAAAGTTGATTTTCTTTTCTGTAGTAATTGCAGGCAATAACGAGTTGGTGCTTCTTGCATATTTAGCTTTTGCAGCGATCACATCTAAATGTGTTAAATACTTCAAATACGAATGTAATAAAGGCACAAAAGGACGAATGGTAGCCGCCAATTCTTTTAATATTTTGGTAACTTCTTGTTGTTCTTCATATACCAAGTTCTGTAATTCTCTATCGTAGTTTAAGGTGGCTTGTGGTGCAATATAAACGATGTTCCCGGATTTAGAAGACCCTAAGAAGTTTCCTTTTACTTTACGTCTGTGCATTGCTAATACGGCCAAAACTCTATGGTTGTCTACCACAGATTCTCTAATGTCATCTAAATACCCTGAAGCTGCATATTTGCTTAAATCTCTCGTAAAGCTTTCGCCAAGTTTACCTCGAATCTTAGCAATCTCTTTTCTAATTTCTTTTAGAACTGAAGAAGCATTGTTTGCTACTTCACCATACGAAGTGATGATTTTAGAAATGGCATCAATAATAACAGTAGTAAATTCAATTTCTTGACTTATTTGATGAATTGTAGGGAAATAGGTCTCAAACTTTTTAAAGAATTTTAGAATTTCATTCACCGTTTCAGAAACCGTAGCAATTTTTAAAAAAGCACCCGCTTCTAAAAAACTATTTTCTATGTTTAAGGTAAATATTTCTTGCGAAATATTTTCAAAATTATGATTTGGAATTTTATTTTCATTAATAAAAGAAGATACATACTCGTTTACCAAGTTTAATTCTTGATGCAATTCAGCTCTTTCTTCAATAGGTGTAATGGCATGTGTTTTTTCTTTTCCAAGCTCAGAACTACAAAACGCTGCTACATGTGTTAATACAGTAGTGAATTCTAAATCTTGTACTGTTTTTTCTGAAATGTTTTTTGCCAAAATGCTATCTTTGATTTCTGACAAAAATAAGAAAGTATGCACCTAAATATATCGGATTCTTGGAAAAATATTTTACAACCAGAATTTGAGAAATTGTATTTTAAAGAGTTAGCTGAATTTGTGAAAACAGAATACAAGAATCACACCTGTTATCCTGATGAAAAAGACATTTTTGCAGCCTTTAATGCGTGTTCTTTTAATTACTTAAAAGTGGTTATTATTGGTCAAGATCCATATCATGGCAACAAACAAGCAAATGGTTTGTGTTTTTCTGTACAAGACGGAATTAAACATCCACCTTCTTTGAAGAATATTTTTAAGGAATTAGAAGCAGACGTGCAAAAACCAGTTCCCATTTCAGGAGATCTATCTGCTTGGGCACAACAAGGAGTCTTATTGTTAAATGCAACATTAACGGTGAGAGAGAGCGAAGCAGGAAGTCATCAAAAACAAGGTTGGGAAACGTTTACAGATCAAGTGATTTCTAAAATTTCTGCAGAAAAAGAACATGTCGTTTTTTTACTTTGGGGGAAATTTGCTGAAAGTAAAATGAAACTGATACATCTTGAAAAGCATACAATAATTACGGCTCCTCATCCATCACCTTTAGGAGCTTGGAGAGGTTGGTTTGGAAGTAAACATTTTTCTAAGACAAATGCCTTTTTAATAGAAATAGGAGCAAAACCAATTGAATGGTAACGATTTGTAATTATTCTGTCATTCATGCGTAGACAGGAATCCCAAACCTGTAACAAAAAAAAAATTCGCTAAAATAGCGAATTCATTGAATTTGAATAAGAAAATCAATTACATAGCAGTTACTTTAGCAACTATGGTTGTTTGTTGAAAGTTCTGTTGCGTTTGTTGCATGTTGGTGTTTTTTGCTAAACCACATTTAGAAGCTGTGCTTCGACAAGAGGCAGTACTGAGAATTCCTACGATACAAATTGCTATATATATTGCTTTTTTCATAACGAATTTCTATTAAAAGTTTAAATGTACATGTTTTTAATAAACTTAGCAGCATTTGCTGTTGAATCTATAACGCCAAAGGTTTTCATTTTATTTTGTATCTCATCAATTAGTTTTTCTGAAATAGGGTTTTCACTTTCCCATTCAGTAATTGACAACCAGTGTTGAATATCTTCTAGCTGTTGTTCATATCTGTTAGCGAGCACTTTATGAATCCCTTTAGTTTCTTTAAAGTCTTTAGTCTGTTGGTTGATTGTGTTTAGAATTTCTTTGATTTCTTCAGGGTTATTCTCTAAAACTTCATCTCTTACAGCAATTACAAAACACGGCCATGGAGTAGGGCAGTCTCCCAATCTTCTAAAGGTATTGTTGTCTACTAAAGGTTTTGTTGTGAAATGTTCCCACATAAAATAATCTGCTTCACCAGCAGTTAGAGCGTTTATTCCACCTTGTAAATCTCCAACAACCTTGAACTTTAAAGTGTCAATATCCCAACCTAAATTATACGCATTTACAATCGCCATTAAATGAGAACCAGAACCAAACCTACTAATTGCAATCGTAGCATGTTCTAAATCTTCAACAGCTGTAAAAGAAGAATTATGTGCGACGTGTATTCCCCAAATCAACGGACTTTTTACAAAGGTTTGTACAATTTTAGAAGGGTTTCCTTCTCCAATGTCTTTAATAATTCCTTCGGTAAGTATAATGGCAATATCTACGTCTCCGCTTCTAAGTGCTTCAGCCATTTGTCCGGTACCACCAGGAAAATCTTTCCAACGTAAATTAACGTTGTGTTGGTTATATGCTTTGTTTTTTAAGGTTTGATACCAGGGATAATTAAAATGTTCTGGTACGCCACCAATTTTGAGGTTTGTCATATTATTGCAATAATAAAAATAATTATTATTATAAATATAATTATAGAGATGAAATGATAAAAATTTAGGTTTAATTTAGGATATCTTGTTTCAATTTTAGGTAAGCTATCTAAAAAAATCTCAAAGTTATTTTCTTTACATACTAAATCAAACTTTGGTCTGTCGGAGTTTTTAATATAGTATTTATTAGTTCTTGTATTTGTTCCATATTCTAACGCATTATGAAACTCAATGCTGTTTTCTAAAAGAGTATTTTCAAGAAAAAACACTTGATCTTCATATACATGAAATTTAAACTCTTCTTGCCCATTAAACATTACTCAACCAATTTATCTAAGGTATACTGAATTAAATCTTCTACTACTTTTTTAGGGTTTTCGCTAAACGTACCATTTGCTCTGTTTGCAATAATTGCATTCATAGAACATGCATGATGTCCTAATAGTTTAGACAAACCATAAATAGCAGAAGTTTCCATTTCTAAATTCGTAACTCGAGTTCCTTTAAAATTAAAACTGTCAATTTTAGAATTTAGATCAGCATCTTGCAATGCTAAACGCAACACACGTCCTTGTGGTCCGTAGAAACCTCCTGCTGTTGCTGTCATTCCTTTAAAAACTTTTTCTGATGAGAT
Organism: Polaribacter sp.; assembly: GCA_047611925.1. Lineage (GTDB taxonomy): Bacteria > Bacteroidota > Bacteroidia > Flavobacteriales > Flavobacteriaceae > Polaribacter. The sequence continues at coordinate 57,893 of JBLFXB010000004.1, read as the reverse complement.
TTTAGCTTCCAATTCTTTGCTATTAGAAATAATAACAGGATGGCATTTTTTAGCACTCCAATTGGTGTGTTCTATAAACGCTTTTTCTGTTTCTGGATGAGAAATAGCATCTACTTGATAGGACAGCATCATTCCGTTTAAATCCAATGCAAAAGTGCTCATTAAAAAGCTATCTACATGAATATCATGCTGTAAAGAACCAGAAGTACCAATTCGTACAATATTTAAAGCTGTATGTGTTGGTTTGATGGTTCTAGTTTCTAAATCTATATTCACTAAAGCATCTAGTTCATTCAACACAATATCGATATTATCTGGTCCAATTCCTGTAGAAACAACAGAAATACGTTTGCCTTTATAAATACCTGTTGACGTTCTAAACTCACGTTTTTGAGTCGTGAATTCAACTGAGTCAAAATGTTGTGTTATTTTATCTACTCTGTCTTGATCTCCTACAAAAATAATATCTGTAGCAATATTTTCTGGTCTTAAATTCAAATGATAAATACTACCATCTGGATTTAAGATTAATTCTGATTCTTTTATCATAAAGAGGTTATTTTTAATAGCTTTTGTGTGGAGTTATCGTATAGGAAATTGTATTTTTTTGCACCGCCAAGAAACGAAAAATCGCTACGCATATTGGCATATGCATTTAAAAGTTGTTGTTGCACTTTCTCTCCAGTATTATTTAAAACAACAGGGTCGAAAGAAGTGAAATACTGTTTTAGATCTTCAATTTTTTTGACATACTGCATGTCTCCAAAACCATATTGATTTTCAGCTCTTAACAAAGCTGCTGCGAGTTTGTTTTTAGAAGATATTTTGGTGATTGATGCAATGTCTAAAATTGTGTTTTCTATTGTGTTTAAACCATTTTTGATGGATGGGAAACGCTGTAAATGCGCCAACATTCCGTCAGTTAGATATTTAAATGTTTTGCTTGGTTGATACTGATGCACATTCTGTAATTGAATTGGATTATTAGAACAAAACAGTTGCCAAACATAATCTGCATATTCAATATCATCTATAGACAACATTATTTTATGTTGATATTGGTCACTTATTTGAGCTTCAGATAATTGAGCCAATCCATATAGTTTGGTTGAGTTTTTAACCTTTCCACTACAAACTAAAGAAATTTTTCGTCCTTTTCGATAGCGTTTTAACCAACTGATTACCGCCAACATATTTACTTGACAAAACAAATCATATTCAAACCACAAAACAATTTCTTCTTGTGTTTTTTGATTGCACAAGTTTCTGTATTCCTTTAAGGTTAAATCGATAAATTGCTTTTTGGTTACATTGTATGATTGCTTTAAGAAATCAAATCTCGATTTCCAAAATTGTTCGCTACCAACTTTTACTTCGGTTTTACCTTCACACAACATTTCTCTCCAAGTAACAATTGTTCCTTGAAAATTTAATTTCTTTAAATAATTTGTTGTGCTATCGCCGTTTGTGATATGTAATATTGAAGCTTTCATAATAATTGGAACGCAGCCAAAATAGTTTTATTTTTTATAATTAAACTTTTAACATTTATTAACCACCAACACGTTTTACATTGTAATTATCTTTCTGTAAAATTTCAGTAATCTTGTCTCTGTAGTTCCCTTGGATGATAATCTCACCATCCTTAATACTACCGCCAACGCCACACTTCGTTTTTAACATCTTTCCCAACGTTTTTAAATCGCTTTCAGTTCCTTTAAAACCTTTGATAACCGTTACCGTTTTACCACCGCGACCTTTATTAGAAAAATGTGCTTCTAAAAATTGTTGTTTGTTAGAAGCAGTTTCTGTTTCTTCTCCAGATGAATAATCGAAATCGTCATTTGTAGAAAAAACGAAACCTCCTAAGTCAGATAAACTTCCTAGTTTTTTTTTAGCCATTATAAATGAGTCAATGACTCTTTATTTAATTAATCCAAGTTCTCTTAAACGCTCATTTAAAAAATCACCAGCAGTAATGTCTTCAAATTGTTTTGGGTTTTCAGCATCAATACAGCTCTCTAGAACATCTAATTTCATTTCGCTGATTGGATGCATGAAAAAAGGAATAGAGTAGCGTGATGTTCCCCACATTTCTTTTGGAGGATTGGTAACTCTATGTATCGTAGATTTTAATTTATTGTTTGTATGTCTAGACAACATGTCTCCTACATTAATCATTAATTCGTCTGGTTCTGCAACAGCATCTATCCATTCTCCTTCGTGGTTTTGAACTTGTAGTCCTTTTCCTTGAGCTCCCATTAATAAGGTAATTAAATTAATATCTCCATGAGCAGCTGCTCTTTCTGCACCTTTAGGTTCAGTTGCAATTGGTGGATAGTGAATAGGACGTAAAATACTATTTCCATTTTTGATGTAATTATCAAAATAGGTTTCTTCTAACTCTAAATGTATCGCTAAAGAACGTAAAACATACTTTGCTGTCTTTTCTAACATTTGGAAGGTTTGTTTACCAACTTCGTTGAATTTTGCCAACTCCTCTACAGAAACATTTTCTGGATATTCTTCTGCATACTTAGAAGCTGCATCAACATATTGACCAAAATGCCAAAACTCTTTTAAATCTCCTTCTTTTCTTCCTTTAGCACTTTCTTTACCAAAAGAAACATAGCCACGTTGTCCTCCAATTCCTGGAATCTCATATTTTCCCTTAACTTCTGTAGGTAATTCGAAGAAGTTTTTGATTTCACTATATAAATTATCAACTAAAGTTTCATCTAAAAAATGTCCTTTTAACGCAACAAAACCTATGTTTTCATATGCGTGTCCAATCTCTTTGATAAATTGCTTTTTTCTATTTTCGTCACCAGATATGAAATCTGCCAAATTAACACTTGGAATTTTATTCATTGTTTATAAGTTTTAAAAAACGGACGATAAAGTTATGAAAAACAAGCAATAGTTAAACAATTACTTATTAACAAAGGGGATTGTGTACGAAATAGTATAGTTAAACCCAAAGCCAGTCTCGGTTTCAAAAACTCTGTTAAAGCCTGGTACATAGAGAGTTTTGAAGTTTTCGGGATGTTTTAAACTCAACATTATCTTATAATTAAAGCTAAAACCTAAGTACAGATTTTTAAATGTTTCTACCTTAATTCCCATTACAAACTCTGTCCAATGTGCATTTAAGTCTCTTGTAGTTGTTGAAGAAGTAGTTGTATTTGATACAAAATAGTCACTACCAGTGTTAATTCTGTAGCTATCTACTGTTTGATCAAATATACTTGTAGCATAGCGCAACCCAACATATATTTCGTTGTTCATGTCTAGCCAATTCTGGTAGGCATTATAGTTAAATCCAATTTTTATAAAGTTTCCTTTAGCCGTAGAAGTAGTGTAATCTTCAACGGTTCTTTCTTTTTGATTCCCAAATTCAGCTGCAACATACCAATTTTTAGAAATGCGGTAATCAGCAACGAATTCAATTCCGCTAGAATTAGAATCAATCATTCCCATAATAGGTTTGCTAATGTCAATCCCTAATCTTAAACCGTATGGAGCTTTGTACGTGATTGTATCTTTGGTTTGAGAAATCCCATTAAACGACACAGCCAATATGAATAAACTAATGATATATTTTAACATGAGCGCTTGTTTCATTATTGATTGTAGTTAAAGAGTTTGGAGTAAAGGATTGAAACCATCCGTTATCTGAAGTAATCGTTACGGTATTAAAAAAGGCTTTTAAACCACAAGAACGAGATACATATATCTCTTCTGTAGTATAACTTAGAGTAAATGTATTGTATTTGTTATCTGCTTTATTTCCTGTTGCTGATGTTTTAAAATGATACACAGTTTGTGTAGTGTTTGTGTTTAACGGAATAGCAATTGAATCTAAAGAAACACTTTTATAGTTCGGAATAGTGTCTTTTCCTTCTGCCCAAATAGATAAGTTAGTAACGCTTTTAAATTCTGTTGGATTAGTACTGTCGTAAAAACGTAAAATCAACTTTGGAGTTGTTGGTAATAAACAGATGTCATCTTTTTCGCAAGCACTAAAAATACATGCAAAAAGGAATATGTATAGGATGTTTTTATTCATTCAGTAGGATGTGTATGTGTTTATTTGTTTAGTTGTGCTCTTCGCTAATCTTTATTTGACTAAAGTATACTCTTTTTGATAAATACCCGCGCAAACAAATAAAATTTTAAACGCAGAAACAGTTAAACGAATAAACTATTACATTATTTCTCAAACAACACCACCGTTTCTATATGTGCTGTATGTGGAAATTGATCCACCAAACTTATTTTTTTTATTGAATACCCATGTTGCATTAACAATTCAGTATCTCTTGCCTGTGTTGCAGGGTTACAAGAAACATAGATCATTCTGTCTGCATTTAAATCGATGATCTTCAACAAGGTTTTTGGCGCTATTCCAGCTCTTGCAGGGTCTAAGATAATGGTTTTAATTTTTCCTTTATATTGTGGATGTGCTGATAAAAACTTTCCAACATCAGCAGCATAAAACTGTAATCCTTCTATGTTATTTATTTTGGCGTTTTTTTGAGCATCTTCAATTGCAGAAGCAACAATATCTACACCAACAATTTGAGCGTTACTGCTCTTAGAAGCGACAATTTGACCAATAGTTCCTGTTCCACAAAACAAGTCCATAACAACAGTATTGTCTACTTTAGATTTATCTTCTAAAACATATTCTACTACTTTATTATATAATTTTTCTGCACATTTAGGGTTTGTTTGAAAGAAGCTTTTCATGCTGATTTCAAAATTCAATCCTAATAACTCTTCAACAATTTTATCTTTTCCATATACTAAATCGATACTTCCAGAAGTAGCAATCGTTCTATCTCCAGTTTCATCATTAATTGTATGAAGTAAGCCTGCTAAACGTTCTCCAAAAATTCCTTTTAAAAAGGATGCAAATTTCTGTAAATCAAACTTCTCTAATTCAGGTGAAGTGGTTACTAAGTTGAATAATAATTCATCGGTTTTAAACGATTTACGAACGACTAAATACCGAAAGAAACCTTCTCTTTTTGGTCCATGCCAAGGGGCTAAATCTGTTTCGATACAATATTGTCTGATATTTTTTAGATTGTCTTCCATTTGCTTATCAAACAAACCAGAATCTTTCTCTAAATTGTCTCCCATCCACCAAACACCACGTCTTTTAAAACCTAAGGTAAATTCATCTTTATCTCTTTTTGTAACTCTATCGTACCCAATTGCAGAGAAACCGTATTCCATTTTATTACGATAATGAAACACATTTGGAGACGTAATAAGTTCGTCAAATAGGTCTTCTATATTTTCAACTTTACCAATTCTTTTAAAAAGGGATAACGTACTTTCTTTCTTATATTGATGCTGTAATTCAATTGGTAATTGAATATAAGGTGCACCAGGAATATCTTGAAACGGAACTTCAATTTCATTTTCAGAAGGTTCTAAAACATCTATCAACTTTGCTTCCGCATAATTTTTACTAGACTTACTAATTTGCGCTTTTACCAATTGTCCTGGTAATGTATTAGGAACAAAAACTACAAAACTGCCTTCTTCAGATTTAATTCTTGCAATCCCTTTTCCTCCAAAAGCGTAATCCTCAATTTTTAATTCTAAAACTTGATTCTTTTTTACAAATTGGTTTCGTTCTCTACGTGACATTTCTAATTATTTTAGTTTGCAAAATTAAGAAATTTGAGAACCTTTATTGTCGAAAAGACTAATAATAATTGATATATCTTTAAAATGTAAAAATAAAATGAACCTTTTTGTTTTTTTTTCGTCAATGGTGTGTAATCGGTTATGAATAAAAAGAAATTACTTTCTAATGCAACTTTGGTTGTAAATTATCAAAAAGGAGATAAAAGAATGATCTCTCTTTTATTGAAAAGATGGCATGTACAGTTTTGAAATTTTGCTTTTTGGATTGTAAAAGATGCTGATTTAGCGAAAGATATTGCGCAAGAAAGTTGGACCATAATTATTGATAAACTAGCTAATTTGAAAGAACCTGAAAAGTTTAAAAGTTGGGCAATTAGTATCGTAAATAGAAAATATATTTAAGAAAGACCTCACAGGTTTTTAAAACCTGTGAGGTCTGAAATTGCAGTTTGTACTTTTAATTAATCGTTGTTTTTAGGTGCGTAATTTGCGTTAGCGATTGAAACGGCATCCTTTTTTTGATAGATTCATTATTGCGAGTTTACGAAGCAATCTCTTTTTAATAAGCAAATTGCCCCAGAAAGCGAAAAATGTTCTTAGCAATAACAAAACCAAAAAAGATATAGTGAAAAGCGCGACTTGGTCCTGAATTCCTTCAGGATAAAAGAACGCCCATACTTCTACAAAATCAGTATTCAAATAGTTAATTATTTTATTTACTTTTGTAAAACTTCGGGGATGATTTCTTTCCCACGCTGAATTTTCAGTTTTTACTGAAAGGATAAAGGTAGAACAGGAATGGTTATTTAATTATAAACATTTAAAACGAAAAAAAATGACTGTTTTAGACCAATTAACTTCGCAACAAGCGATCGAATTAGAAAACAAGTACGGAGCACACAACTATCATCCACTTCCAGTGGTTTTGAGTAAAGGTGAAGGTGTGTATGTATGGGATGTTGAAGGCAAAAAGTATTATGACTTTTTATCAGCATATTCTGCAGTAAACCAAGGGCATTGTCATCCAAAAATTGTTGGAGCAATGGTGCAACAAGCACAAACATTAACATTAACTTCTAGAGCATTTTACAATGATGTGCTAGGTAAGTACGAGAAATTTGCTACAGAACTTTTTGGTTTTGACAAATTATTACCAATGAATACTGGAGCAGAAGCTGTTGAAACAGCTTTAAAGTTAGCAAGAAAATGGGCGTATGAAGTAAAAGGAATTGATGAGAATAAAGCACAAATTATTGTGTGTGAAAACAATTTCCATGGAAGAACGACTACTATTATTTCATTTTCGAATGATCCAGTAGCACGTAAAAACTTTGGACCGTTTACCAACGGGTTCATTAAAATAGAATACAATAATTTACAAGCTTTAGAGGAAACTTTAAAAAGTGACACAAACATAGCAGCGTTCTTAGTAGAGCCAATTCAAGGTGAAGCGGGAGTATATGTTCCTTCTGAAGGATATTTAAGTGCAGCAAAAGAATTGTGTGCAAAACACAATGTATTATTTATTGCTGATGAGGTTCAAACAGGAATTGCAAGAACAGGTCGTTTATTGGCAACTTGTGGTAATTGCTCTTGTATAGATAAAAACTGTTCTGGTGAACCAGAAACAAAAGCGGATATTTTAATTTTAGGAAAAGCACTTTCTGGAGGAGCGTATCCAGTTTCTGCTGTGTTGGCAAATGATGATATCATGAATGTAATTCAGCCAGGAAATCACGGTTCTACTTTTGGAGGAAATCCAATTGCAGCAGCAGTAGCTATTGCAGCATTAGAAGTTGTTCAAGAAGAGAATTTAGCAGAAAATGCTTTTAAACTAGGAGAGCTTTTTAGAGCAGAGTTATCAGAGTTTGCAAAAGAATGTGACTTGGTGCTTTCTGTAAGAGGAAAAGGATTGTTAAACGCTGTTTTAATTAATGATACAGAAGAAAGCTCTACAGCTTGGGACATTTGTATGAAATTAAGAGATAACGGATTGTTGGCAAAACCAACACATGGAAACATCATTCGTTTTGCGCCACCATTAGTAATGAACAAAGAGCAATTAATGGATTGTCTTTCTATTATTAAGAAAACTATTTCTGAGTTTAAATAATAAATTACTCAGTTTTAAACATTAAAAAAGCCTGCAATTGCAGGCTTTTTTGTTTGTGATAAATTGTTATTGATTTTTCATTCCTTCTTGAAACGCTTCCATAATAGTATCCCAATCAGAAGTAGCTAAAGAATATAAAAAGTATAGTAAAAAGAGACCGTTGATAATTAACATTACCAAAGCAAAGGTTTTTGCTGAGTTCATAGATTTATACCCATATTCAGTTCCATCAGCGTCTTTTAATTTATTGTTGGCAATCATAAATGCAGGGCCAGCTAATAGAACTCCTAATCCTGCAAAACAGCAGCAAAATATACTGATACTAGATAATACATAAATAATTGTAGGCTTTAATTCTTTGTTCATAGTTTTAAGTTTAATTAATACATTTTATAAATATAACTAGATATAATGATGATGATATTTAGTACAGCCAAACTATAAATAATTTTTAAGTTGACCTTCTTTTTAAAAAAGAAATTATATGCAACCAAAATAAAAAACAACAGTATTGTATATATTGCAGGATACATCTTAAAAGCTTCTATAAAATCTCCTTTAAGTATAAATAATAATGATCGTTGCATACCACAACCTAAACAATCAAAGCCAAAGAGCTTTTTGTTTAAACAAGGCAACATATATTCTTCTACTTGATAAGGCATTTTAATATCAGTTTTTAGTTTTTCTTCTTTTTCCCAAATAACCCTTTTATGATATTAGTTGCTTTATCTTTTGTTTTTGTGCTGTCTTTTGATTTTTTATTTCCGTTAAGTAGATTTAGTAAGGTAGATTTTCCCTTTTTGATTAAAGAATTCTTTTGTTGCTGTATCAGTTGAGTTACTAAATTAGATGTTGCTTTTTCCAAATCGGTAGACAATTTTGGGCTAGTGAAACTCCCCGATAAGGAAGCTGTTACCGGAACAGTTTTTATGTTTTCTGAGTCTTTTGGACTCAGTTTTGAAATGTAATTAGAGACATCTGTACCTAAATATTTAGTTGGAACATCAAATTTTAAATCATATTTCATTTGTTGATCAAAGCCATGAGCACCACTTACTTGAACATTTATGTCTTGGTATTTTAAATTGAAAGGGGTTACATTAACGGTTCCATCTTTAAATGATAAAAAGGCTTTCACATCATTTAAATTCAGTTTATTAAGATCTAGAAATTTCATTTCAGAACTTAAGGAAGAAAGTAATTTTGAGTTTTTGGTATTTACTTTGCTGCCAATTAATTGTCCTAATAAATCACCAGAAATACTGCTAATATCTGGTGTCATATTTTCAGTTAGGTTTCCAGAGATTTTAATGGTCGAATTTAATTTTCCTTCAATTGTATTTGCAATAGGAGCAATAGAAGATAACATCTCTATCTGTGTAAAAGAATCAGAAATATTTAACCCTGTTAGCCCTAAATCCATATTGAAAACTGGCGTTTTATCTTTGGTAGAAACAGAGCCTTTCATTCCAATGTTCCCACCAAATAACTCCATTTTTAAATCTTTCAACTCAACCGTTTCGTTTTTTATAAACAGATCGCCAGAAACGTTTGACAATGTTAGATTATCATAGATTACTTTTTTTGCAGATGCTGTAAAAGAACAGTTTAAGAACGCAGGGATTTTAACTGCTGTGGTTGAAGTTGGATTTGTTACCTCAGTAGTATCAGCAGTTGAAGTCATAAAGTCTGAAACCTTTAGAAGCTCAGAGTTCATTGTAAAGACTCCTTTCAGTTCTTGTTTTTTGAATAAAAAACCATAGAAATTATCTAAATTACCAGTAACATGCAGATCAGAATCCCCTGTTTTTGCATCAAATGCTGTTAGCTTGATGTGATTTGGATTAAATGTAATTGCAGTTTCATCAATAATAAAAGGGTTTGCTAATTCGTCACCAGCATATGTAAATCCTTTTAAGCTTAAATTCCCGTTATTTTTTATGTGCTGATAGTTTCCTTTTTCTACCGATTCCATATCAAAAGAAGTAGAAATATCTGCGTTTAAAATACCGCTTATGTTTTTTTCTAAATCTATAGGATAGACTTTAGAAATATTAGCCAAATCTATAGTTCCTTTTGCTGATACTTCAATTTTTGGGTTTTTAGAAAAATTGTAGATTTTACCATTGGCTTCAAAAACATCTTTATCAATTGTAAAAGCTAATTTATTAATATTGATTCTTGTATCATTCGCATTACCCGTAGCATTTAATATTTTGGTATTAATATGAATGTTTTTTACCGCTTTTGGTAACGCATCATATTTAAACATGGCATTTGAAGAAGCGATGTTAATCTCAAATTTCGGAATTGTTTTTTCAGTTAGTATTCCGTTAACGGTTCCGTTCAAATTAAAATTTCCAGCAGTTTTTACAGCACTTAAATTCCCAGAATATTGCTTTGGTACCAAAGCAAGCATGTTTTTAAAAGAAGATGTTGGCGTGTTAAATTTTAGATTAAATAATTGTCCAGCATCCACGAGTTGCACAGATCCATTAAACTCTAGCGGTAATTGATTGATTAATGCTTTGTTGTCTTTAAAAGAGTAGGTATTGTCTTTTAAATTAATGCCTAAAACAGCATCTAAAGAAAGTGAAACATTTTGCATGTAATTTGTTCCGTCCATATCAACAGAAACAATCGTTTTTGTTTTCGTTTCTAAATCTAAAATTTCTGAAGTAAAATCTCCTTTACCTGAATGATATAGCTCTTTTAATACCAGTTTCATTTTAGAGGTTTCATCAATAAAAGAAACTTGTAGGTTTTGGATGTTGTATTCTTGAATGCTTAAAGAAAAAGGAGCACTTTGACTAGTGTCTGTAAGTGTGCTTTCTGTCTTCTTAGCAATGTCAAAATTACCAAATCCTTTTCTATTTATATGGATGTTAAGATTGCTGTTTGTTGCAGAAATGCTATGAATATCTAGGGCTTCTGATTCATCTTTAAAGAGTTCTCTAATGCTCATTTTTAAGTTTATCTCTTCTGCATAAAACAGTGTATCGCCTTTAAATGACGCTTGATTTAGTATGGTAATTTTGTCTATCGTTAAACTTGCTTTTGGGAAACCCCGAAACAAACTCAACCCAATATTGTCAAAAGTAACCGTGGCGTTTACGTTTTCGTTAATGGTTTTGGCAATCATCGATTGTATTTTGTCTTTAAACAAATACGGAGTAACAGCAAGTGTAATAACCAATATAGCTAAGGTTATTCCTGACCATTTTAATACTTTTTTCAATTTCATTTTTTATATAAATTATTTCACTGTTCAAACGAAAAAGTGTAGTTAATATTATAAAAGTTAAACTTTATTTAAACAGGTCCATTCCTTGAATATTTGGCATTCCGGTTTTTGCGGCTACGGCTAATTCTTGTTCATTAATTTCGCTCGCTTTTTTTATCGCGCTATTTAACGTCATAATTAAAAAGTCTTCTAATTCCTCTACGTCATTTAGTAAACTTTCATCTATTTGAATTGCTTTTATTTCTCTATTTGCTGTAATGGTAACCTGTATTTTACCATTTGAAGATTTTTCATCAATTAAAACATGGCTTAATCTCTTTTTTGTTTCTTCAACTTTTTGTTGCGCTTCCTTTAGTTTTCCCATCATTCCGGCCATATCTCCAAACATACTTGTTGCTTTTTTTATATTTGTTACAAATTTAGTATTTTCCCTTGAATCAAAAAATATAAAAAATGAGGAAGTTATTGTTTTACACTATGGCATTTAGTCTTATTTTTGCAGCTTCTTGTAAAAATGATTCCATGAATAAGAGTACTATAAAAGCGCCTACAGCAGAAAAGATCCCTACAGAAATTGAAACGCATGGTGATATTAGAATTGATAATTATTTCTGGATGCGTTTATCCGATCAGCAAAAAGAGGCAAAAGAGAAAGACGAACAGACCAATCAGGTTGAAGCGTATCTAAATGCGGAGAATACGTATTATGATGAAATAACGTCTCATACAAATGATTTTCAGAATTCTTTGTTCGAGGAAATGAAATCTAGAATTAAAGAGGATGATGCATCTGTTCCATATAAAATGAATGGGTATTTCTACATTACTAAATATCAAAAAGGAGAACAGTATCCAATTTTTAATAGAAAACACAAAACATTAGAAGCTAAAGAAGAGCTATTATTTAATGTAAATGATTTAGCAAAAGAGCATGATTATTACCAATTAGGAGGATTAAATGTGAGTCCAAATAATGAATTAGTTGCTTTTGCTGTTGATACAATTAGCAGAAGACAATATATAATTCAGGTTAAAAACCTGATTACAGGAGAAATTTTTAAAGATGTAATTACAAACACAACCGGAGGTTCTGTTTGGGCAAATGACAATAAGACGTTATTTTACACAAAGAAAGATCCTGTTTCTTTAAGAAGTTATAAAGTTTTTAAACACGTGTTAGGTACAGATGAATCTGAAGATGTTGAGGTGTATCACGAAAGTGATGATACATTTGGAGCTGGAGTATCAAAAACGAAATCAAACGATTTTATTGTTATTGCTTCCTATTCAACATTAGCATCAGAATATAGAGTGTTAGACGCCAACAATCCAAACGGTAGTTTTAAAGTTGTGCAGCCAAGAGAACGAAACTTAGAATATAGTGTTTCGCATTATGGAGATCATTTTTATATGTTAACCAATAAGGATGATGCCAAAAACTTTAAGTTGATGAAAACTCCAGTTGATAAAACATCTAAAGAGAACTGGGTAGATGTTATTCCACATAGAGATGACACCTTATTAGAAGATATTTCTATTTTTAAAGAGTATTTAGTATTAGAAGAACGTACCAATGGTCTTAATAAAATTAGAATTAAGCGTTGGGATGCTTCAGCAGACTATTACTTACCTTTTAGTGAAGAAACATATACGGCAGAAGTATTTGGGAACCCAGAATTTGATACAGATGTGATACGGTATTCATACAATTCAATGACAACACCAAATTCGGTGATTGATTTTAATATGTCTGACAAATCAGAAGAGATTAAAAAAGAACAAGAAGTTCTAGGAGGAACATTTGATAAAAATAATTATACAAGTAAACGTGTTTGGGCAGAAGCAAGAGATGGAAAAAAAATAGCAATTTCTTTAGTCTATAGAAAAGACACAGAGATTAATAAAAATACGCCCGTATTACAATATGCATATGGTTCTTATGGATATACAATTCCGGATGGATTTAGCACAACTAGATTAAGCCTGTTAGATAGAGGTTTTGTGTATGCCTTAGCACATATTAGAGGGAGCGAATACTTAGGCAGAAATTGGTATGAAGACGGAAAGTTATTAAAGAAGAAAAATACATTTACAGATTTTATAGATTGTTCAACATACTTAATAGCGAATAACTATACATCAGCAAATCATTTATATGCAATGGGCGGCTCTGCCGGTGGTTTGTTAATGGGCGCAATTGTAAATATGAATCCAGAATTGTATAACGGAATTATAGCAGCAGTTCCTTTTGTAGATGTTATCTCTACAATGTTGGATGAAAGTATTCCGTTAACTACAGGTGAATTTGACGAGTGGGGAAATCCTAAAGACAAAGAATATTACGACTATATAAAGAGTTATTCTCCATACGATCAAGCAAAAGCAAAAGCATATCCAAATATGTTAGTGACTACTGGTTATTGGGATAGTCAAGTGCAATATTGGGAGCCAGCAAAATGGGTTGCAAAAATAAGAGAATTAAAAACAGATTCAAATATATTATTAATGCATACAAATATGGAAGCTGGTCATGGTGGCGCTTCTGGTAGGTTTGATGCATTAAAAGAAACAGCAAAAGACTATTCTTTCATTTTAGATTTAGAAAATAAGATAGAATAAATAATTGTATTAAAGTGCAAAAAGCATAAACATGGTTAGAAATAAAAAAATTAACAATACTATTTTAGAGCTAGTTGGTCAAACACCAATTGTGCAATTGCATAAGATAACGAAAGACTTAAAAGGCTCTTATTTTGCGAAACTAGAATCTTTTAATCCAGGACATTCCGCAAAAGATAGAATTGCAATTCATATCATTGAAAACGCAGAAAAGAAAGGAATTCTTAAGCCTGGTGATACAATTGTAGAGACGACTTCTGGTAATACAGGGTTTAGCTTGGCAATGATTAGCATGGTAAAAGGATATAAGTGTATTTTAGCAGTAAGCTCTAAGTCTTCTCAAGATAAGATTGATATGTTAAAAATAATGGGAGCAGAGGTGCATCTTTGCCCAGCTAATGTTGCTGCAGATGATCCAAGGTCTTATTATGAAGTTGCGAAGAGGATTCATAAAGAAACTCCAGATTCTGTATATATCAACCAATATTTTAATGCGTTAAATGCAGATGCACATTATCATTCTACAGGCCCAGAAATATGGGAGCAAACAGATGGTAGGGTTACGCATGTTGTTGTTGCAAGTGGAACAGGAGGAACGATTTCTGGTATTGCTAAATATTTAAAAGAGCAAAATAAAAATGTTAAGATGTTAGCGGTTGATGCTTTTGGCTCTATTTTAAAAAAATACCACGAAACTCGAGAGATTGATGAAAATGAAATCTATCCATATAGAATTGAAGGATTAGGGAAAAACTTAATTCCGACTGCTACAGATTTTGATGTGATTGATGTGTACGAGAAAGTAACAGATAAAGATGCTGCATTAAAGGCAAGAGAAATCGTTGCTAAAGAAGGAATTTTCCCTGGGTATACAAGTGGCGCGGTTATGCAAGCCACAGAACAATACGCAAACAAAGGATTTTTTAATGAAGAGAGCTTTGTTGTATTGGTTTTTCCAGATCATGGATCTAGATATATGAATAAAATATATAGCGACACATGGATGGAAGAACAAGGTTTCTTGAAAGAAGAATTAAAAGGAGTTGTTAAGCAAGAAGCTTAAGGAATTCAACATGTTAAAAAAGCCTCTGATAGACTCAGAGGCTTTTTTATTTGAAAAATCGCTAAAAAAACTGTTAATTTGCAGTCTGTAAAAAATCCACATAAAATAAGATGACGAAAGATCTATTTGATAGAATAAAAGGAGATAAAGGGCCTCTTGGTAAATGGGCTGATATAGCGGAAGGGTATTATGTCTTTCCAAAACTAGAAGGACCTATTTCTAATAGAATGACTTTTAACGGGAAAAAAATTATTACCTGGAGCATCAATGATTACTTAGGTTTAGCAAATCATCCAGAGGTATTGAAAGCTGATGGTGAGGCGGCAATGGAGTACGGAATGGCCTATCCAATGGGAGCAAGAATGATGTCTGGTCATACTAGTTTTCATGAGCAATTAGAAAATGAATGTGCTGAGTTTGTTGAAAAAGATGCAGCGTATTTAGTGAATTTCGGGTATCAAGGAATGGTATCTGCTATTGACGCGTTGGTTACTAAGAATGATGTTATTGTATATGATATGGATACTCATGCATGTATTATTGACGGAGTTCGTTTACACGCAGGAAAACGTTTTGTGTATAAGCACAACGACATGGAAAGTTTTGAAAAGAACTTAAAGCGTGCTAAAAAAATATCTGAAGCTACTGGTGGAGGAATTTTAGTGGTTTCTGAAGGTGTTTTCGGAATGCGTGGAGAACAAGGTCGTTTAAAAGAAATAGTCGCTTTAAAAGAGCAGTACAATTTTCGTTTATTGGTTGATGACGCTCACGGATTTGGAACGTTAGGAAAAGACGGTAGAGGTACAGGTTTTGAACAAGGAGTTCAAGAAGGTATTGACGTATATTTTGCAACCTTTGCAAAGTCTATGGCTGGTATTGGGGCTTTCTTTGCAGGAGATAAAGATGTAATTCAGTATTTACAATACAATATGCGTTCTCAAATGTTTGCAAAATCATTACCAATGGCAATGGTTAAAGGAGCATTAAAGCGTTTAGATATGTTGCGTTCTATGCCAGAATTGAAAGCTAAGTTATGGAAAAACACCAATGCATTGCAAAGTGGTTTACGTGAAGCAGGTTTTGATCTAGGTACAACACAAACATGTATTACACCCGTGTTTTTAAAAGGAGAAATTCCTGAGGCAATGGCAATGGTAAACGATTTACGAGAAAATTATGGCGTATTTTGTTCTATCGTTGTATATCCAGTGATTCCTAAAGGATTGATTATTTTAAGATTGATTCCCACAACAACACACACTCAAGAAGATATTGACGAAACAATTACTGCATTTTCTGGAATAAGAAGTAAATTAGAAGGCGGTGTTTATAAAAAAATTGCTGATTCAATGATGAATGAGTAATTGAAGAAATTATATAATAAAAAAGCCTCATCATATTGATGAGGCTTTTTTTATGTTCTTGTCTTTCTTTTGTAATGTTTGTTATCTATAATGCAGTTTTAATATTCATTGAGTTGTCATAATGAATTCTAATTTTTTACATAAAAAAAGCGCATCATTTTATGATGCGCTTGGTATTTATTTTGTTAAAAGATTCTATCTTTCTCTACGTCTTCTTCCGAATCCACCAGATTGTTTATCAGCAGAACCTCTGTCAGGTCTGTCTCCACCAGCTCTTGGTTTTCTGTCTGAAGAAGAACTTCTTCTATCAGAGCTTCCTCCACCGCTACGTTCTCTTCCGAATCCACCATCACCTTTAGAATCAGAAGACCTTCTTCTTCCTCCTCCGCCTCCGCGATTTCTATCTCCGCCACGACCACCGCCGCCACCAGAACGTTCTTTATTTGTAACCTCAATATTTACATTTCTACCATTGTATTCTGGTCTGTTTTCTTCAAATGCTTCTAGAGCACCAGCTTCAAAATTTTTGTCAATTTCAAAGAAAGAGAACGTATCTAAAATATCAATTGCACCGATGTCTATATTATCAGTAATACGTTGGTCATTAATTAAACCAATTAAACGAGCAGGGTTGATATTATCTTTTCTACCGATATTGATAAAGAAACGCGTCATGTTCTCGTCTCTTGCTCTTCCTCTAGATCCAGATGGAGCATCTCCACCTCTAGAAGCAGATAGATCGTTTAAGTCAGATGCGTTTTTATAATAAGATAAGAAGTTGTTAAATTCTAAAGAGACAAATTTTTGAATCAATTCTTCTCTGTCTAAACCTTCTAGTTTTTCGTAAATACTAGGTAAAAACTCTTCAATATCCTTTGTGTTAACTTCTACATTTTGAACCTTGTCAATTAAATGCATCAATTGGTTTTGGCAAATTTCTTTACCAGTAGGAACAGCTGTTTCAACGAATTTCTTTTTGATAATTCTTTCAATCGAGCGTAATTTTCCTTTTTCTTTTCCGTTTACTAAAGCAATCGAAATTCCTGTTTTACCAGCTCTACCAGTTCTACCACTTCTATGTGTGTAGTTTTCTATCTGATCTGGTAATTTATGGTTGATTACGTGTGTTAATTCAGTAACATCCAATCCACGAGCAGCAACATCAGTTGCAACTAATATCTGAATGGTTTTCTTTCTGAATTTATCCATCACTCCATCACGTTGCTGCTGAGATAAATCTCCATGTAGTGCATCTGCACTATATCCATCCTTAATAAGGTTGTTGGCAACTTCTTGTGTTTCTCTACGTGTTCTACAAAAAACAATTGCGTAAATATCTGTATTTACATCTGCAATTCTTTTTAATGCTGGATAACGAGTTCTTTCGTTAATTACATAGTATTCGTGACTTACAGAATCAGCCCCTTTATTTTTTTCACCAGAAGTAATCTCTACAGGGTTGTTCATGTAGTTTCTAGCAATTGATTCTACTTCTCTAGGGAATGTTGCAGAAAACAATAAGGTTTGTTTTGTTTCTGGAGTTGCTTCTAATACTTTGTCCAATTCATCTTTGAATCCCATATTTAGCATTTCGTCAGCTTCATCAAGAACGATCCAACGGATACTTCCTAATTTTAATGCTCTACGCTTAATTAAATCTACTGTTCTACCCGGAGTCCCAACAACAATTTGTGAGCCTCTTTTTAATGATCTAATTTGATCTTCAATGCTTGCTCCACCATAAACGGTAGTTGTTTTTACTTTTGGTAAGTATTTAGAAAACTCTTTAATGTTGTTCCCTATCTGAACAGCCAATTCTCTTGTAGGTGATAAAATAATCGCCTGAGTATCTGGACTGTTAAAGTCTATTTGCTCTAATATAGGTAGACTAAAAGCTGCTGTTTTACCAGTTCCGGTTTGTGCAAATGCTTTTAAATCTTGTGTAGACCCAATTACTTGTGGAATTGCTTTTTCTTGAATTACTGTAGGATTTTCATATCCCAAATCTGTCAAGGCTTTATTGATTTCTTCTTTAAGCCCTAACTCTAAAAATGTTGACATTCTGTGAAATTTTGTGAACTCACAGACGCCAGTATCTGTAAACTCGGTTTATTTGTTTCGCTATAGTTTTTAATACTTAATGACTGGGTATTAACAAACTAAGTAATTAATTATGTTATAATTAAAAACGTGCAAATGTACGGTAAAATAAATGGATAGAGTTACAAATTATTGTTTTTGTAGGTATTTGAGTTGTTTGTTAAATAGGTGAGAATTCATATTGGCGTAACCATTCATGATAATTCCTTTTTTATTTACCAAAAGTGCTCTAGGTAGCTTGCTGGTTAAGAATAGGTTGGCCTTACTTGATGGCTCTAAGTAGTATTGTTTTTTGATGTCAATACCTTTAACATAATCAGTATGGATATCAGAAATTTTAACTAGAATAAAATTTAGTTTAGGGAATTTTAGTATTAAATAATCAATTCTGTCTTTTAAATGACGGTTTGATGTGTGCTTAGGATTCCAAAAACAAATTACATTATTTTTATTTTTTGTTATTTTCCGTATGCTTCGTTTCGTTTTAAGGTAATCTGTAATTTTAAAATCTATTAAAGCTTTACCTCCATGTAAATTTTTAATATCGTTTATAATTCTTTGAACTTGTTTTTTGTTTTCAATATCAGAACTTAACTTAAAATAGGTATGGAAACTTTTTTTATCTAAGCTGCAGCTAGATTTATTTAAAAAATCTTTAACAAGCATTTCGTAAAGAAATATGTTTTTAAGTTTTTCGTTTGTAATATTTTCATCTATACTATGCAATATCTCTTCTGTAAAACCTTCAGAGTTACTAGATAATCCTTTTGTATTGACAATATTGTATAATCTATAGGCAATATAATTACTATACTGTCCTAAGTATTTTAGAGAATCTATGTTTAGATCTATTTTTTTTCTAAAATCATAAAAACCCTTCGTCGTTTTTGGGTACTCTTTTGTTTTGTTATAGTATCTGTTACGTCTAGGGTACTCTTCAAGTTTAGTGTAAATAGGGTAATTTACAATGATGTCTAGAACATTTAAATAGCTTTGAGGGAGCTTTTTATTTCTAGATGTAAACCTTTCAATTTTTTGTTGTCGGACTTCTAAAAGAGAGTCCATTTTAATTTTGAATAACTCTGGAGATAAACGGTAGTATTCATAAAAATTTTTATTTTCTTTTTCCCCTTCTAAGAACCAATCGATTAAAATATTGTTTTTAGTAGCGCCTTGGCCACTGAAAACTAAAGTTTCGTCAAAAGCCCACGTATTCAAACGAATCAAAATACTGTCTTGCGGTTCTATATATATATGCTGAAACTCGTCTCCATGTTTAAAAATGTAAAAAGCTTCTTTAAAGTCTTTATACTTCCCAACAAACTTATCATCTTTATCTAAGAATAAGCTATCTACTAATTTGTCTTGGTTAAATAACAGAACGAAATCTGATTTCGGATTGATTATCTTACCACCAAAATAGGTCATAGGATCTTTATTAGTAGTTGTGCAACTACTAATAAGAATAAGGGTTGTTAGTGAAAAAAAGTATCTTAAAATTTTACGCATATAAATCATATAATACTACCTGCAAATTTAGGTGTTCAGTATATAAATATTTGTTAAGTACTTGTTAAAGTATTTGTAATTTTATTTAGAAATTCTGAGTAAAAGTAAGTAAAAATAAAGGACTTTGTATTTGTTTGAAAATCAGGTATTTTAATGCTGAGATTTATTTTTTGTTTTAACTTGGTAAAAGGCGGGTATCTAGTATTTAATTTTTTAATTTTGCAAAAATTTTAAATCTATTATAAAATGCTTTCAGTTTCTAACTTATCTGTTCAATTTGGTAAAAGAGTGTTGTTTGACGATGTAAATACCAAGTTCCTACATGGAAACTGTTATGGTATTATTGGTGCCAACGGTGCAGGTAAATCTACTTTTTTAAAAATAATTTCTGGTTTGCAAGACCCAACTTCTGGTCATGTACATTTAGAATCGGGTAAAAGAATGTCTGTATTGTCTCAAGACCACTTTGCTTTTGATGAGATTCCTGTTTTGGAAACAATTATTATGGGAAACAAAGAGTTGTCTTCCATAAAAAAAGAAATGGATGCCTTGTATGCAGATTATACTGATGAAAACGCAGATAAAATAGGTGAACTTCAAGTGAAGTTTGAAGAAATGAATGGGTGGAATGCTGATTCTGATGCAGCTTCAATGTTATCTAACTTAGGTATTAAAGAAGATTTGCATTACACATTAATGAAAGATTTAGATGGTAAGCAAAAAGTGCGTGTTTTATTAGCGCAAGCTTTATTTGGTAGCCCAGATCTATTAATAATGGATGAGCCTACCAATGATTTGGATTTTGAAACCATCTCTTGGTTAGAGAATTTCTTAGCTAATTATGACAATACTGTAATTGTTGTATCCCATGACCGTCACTTTTTAGATTCTGTTTGTACACATATTTCTGATATCGATTTTGGAAAAATCAACCATTTTTCTGGAAATTATACATTTTGGTATGAATCTAGTCAGTTGGCTGCTAAGCAAAGAGCACAAGCAAATAAAAAATCTGAGGATAAGAAGAAAGAATTAGAAGAGTTTATCCGTCGTTTTTCTGCAAATATGGCAAAGTCAAAACAGGCAACCAGTCGTAAGAAAATGATTGATAAGTTAAATGTTGATGATATCAGACCATCAAGTAGAAGGTATCCTGCAATTATTTTTAAAAGCGAAAGAGAAGCTGGAGATCAAGTCTTAAATATTGAAGGTTTGGCCAAGAAATTTGAAGGTGAATATTTATTTAATGACATTCATATCAATTTAAATAAAGGAGATAAAGTTGCCATCATTTCTAAGAGCTCTAGAGCAATTACTGCTTTTTATCAAGTAATTAATGGAAATGAACCTGCAGATGCAGGAGAGTATAATTGGGGAGTTACCACAAACCAATCATATTTACCACTAGAAAATGCTGGGTTTTTCCAAAATCCAGAACTAGATTTGGTAGATTGGTTGCGTCAATACGCTAAAACGGAAGAAGAAAGAGAAGAGGTTTTTATTAGAGGCTTTTTAGGTAAAATGATTTTTAGTGGAGAAGAAGCATTGAAAAAATGTAATGTACTTTCTGGAGGAGAAAAAGTAAGATGTATGTTGTCTAGAATGATGATGACTAGAGCAAATATTTTACAATTAGATGAGCCAACAAATCACTTAGATTTAGAGTCAATTCAAGCCTTAAATAATTCATTAATTAATTTTAAAGGAACTGTATTGTTTTCTACTCATGATCATGAGTTTGCGCAAACTGTTGCAAATAGAATTATTGAAATTACACCAAAAGGAGCGATCGATAGATATTCAACATTTGATGATTATTTATCAGATCCAAAAATAAAGGAACTAAGAGATAAAATGTACTCTTAATTAATAACAAAAAAAAAGGAAGCTAATTAGCTTCCTTTTTTTTTGTTATTAATTTTTTTGCAATGGACTAATAATTTTTACATCACTAAACGAAATCGCGCCTCTGACAACACCATCAATTGTGCTTTTTAAAGCTTCAATCAATTGCATTTTTAATTGAGATTTATGGTATAATAGACTCACTTCTCTAGCTGGTGGAGGTGTTTCAAACTCTCTTAAGAAGAGCTTGTCTTTTTCGTTTAAATCCAAAGTTTGTAAATATGGAATTAATGTCATTCCTAAACCTTCTTTAGAAAGCTTGATTAATGTATCGAAACTACCACTTTGTAACTGAAAACCTCTATTAGAGTCACTTCTATAGCTTCTACATAAATTAAGCACACTGTCTTTAAAACAATGACCGTCCTCTAATAATAAGATGTCATCCACTTCTAATTCATCAACTTTTATTTTTTTATGATCAAAAAGGCGATGTCCTAGAGGAATTAAACCGACAAAAGGTTCATAATACAAAGGGCGTTCTTTAATAGCTTCATTTTCAAGTGGAGTAGCAGCAATCGCAGCATCAATATGTCCATCGGTTAATTTTCTGATAATTTCTTCAGTAGTTAACTCTTCTATAATTAGCTTTACTTTTGGGTGTTTTTTTGTGAAATTTAATAAAAACATCGGGAGTAAAGTTGGCATAACAGTGGGGATTATACCAAGTTTAAAATCACCGCCAATATATCCTTTCTGTTGATGTACAATATCTGTAATTCGATTGCTTTCATCAACAATAATCTTAGCTTGCTCAACTATTTTTCCCCCTATTTCAGTTAATTCAATGGGTTTAGTAGCTCGATTAAATATTTTTACATTTAACTCGTCTTCTAATTTCTGTATTTGCATACTTAAAGTAGGTTGCGTAACAAAACTGTGTTCTGCTGCAACAGTGAAGTTTTTATATTCTGCTACCGAAAGCACGTATTTTAATTGCGTGATTGTCATTGTATCAATAATTTTTATAAATATATTAAAACTATCAATTATGTTTATAGTTTTTTTGAAAAAATCTTCAAGTAAATTTGTTGTAGGTTAAAAACAAAAAAAAATGAAAAGAAGCTAGAGAAAAAAACATGGATGATGCATGCTTGGGTTAAATAAGAGCAATTGTTAAGCATAAAAAAGGAGCGATACATATCGCTCTTTTTTTTTATATAGTTGAATTTGGTTAACTCCAGAATTCTCTTTTCTTGTTTAATTCTTCTTCTTGTTTCGCATATTCTTTTACCGATATTACTTTTAAGAAAGAAGGGTGTTGTTCGATAGCAAATTCAATTTTAGTGACAATATCTGCTACAGATTCATTTTCGTAATCAATATCTAAAGGCTCTTTAATTACCATAGACTGTAATACATTTCTTTTCTTTATGCTCAATCCTTTTTTATCAAAAGAACGTCTAAAGCCATCAATAACTACAGGGACAACAACTGGTTTGTAGGTTTTAATAATGTGAGCTGTTCCTCTTCTGATTGGTTTAAACGGAGTGGTTGTTCCTTGAGGAAACGTAATTACCCAACCATCTTTTAATGCTTTACCAATATTAGAAATGTCAGAGTTTTTTACTTGTCTGTTTACATTTTTTCCATCACTTCTCCAGGTTCTATCAATAGAAACAGAGCCTCCATAGGCAAACAGTTTTGGTAGTAAACCTGATCGCATTGTTTCTCCAGCTGCAACGTAATAAAGATTTAACTTTGGTTGCCATATATAGCCAATATTTTTAATGTTATTATCTCTTCCTTTTAAAGAAGCATTAAAAACATGGAACATTGCTGTTACATCTGCAAAATAAGTTTGATGATTAGAAATAAATAGGACATTGCTGTCGGGTAAATTTCTAATGATTTCTGAGCCTTCAATTTGTAAACTATTGAATCGTCTATATCTACCATGAGAAATGGTAGCGAAAATTCTAATAATCCATTTTTTTACATAAAGGATATGACCAAAAGGGTTTCTTTTGAATAAAGGCATTGTAAAATAGGTAGTTTAGTTGTTATTAGTCGTTTGCTAAAGTACAAAAGAATCTCCTAAAAGGCTATTTTAATAATTCTTTAATTTCATTCAAAATCATAGCAGTTGCGCCCCAAACAATGTAATTGTTTAATTTAAAGCAGGGTACGTCAATTTTGTTTGCGTAAGAGGTTGTTATGTTTATTGAGGAAATATTATCGTCATCTAATAAATCAGCAAGTTTTACATCAAAAGTGTGATCTACTTCGTGGTTAATACTTAAAGAGGGCTTTTGTTCTGAATATGCGAAAAAAGGTGTTGCTAAAAAATTACTTGGTGGAATATACACATCTGTTATTTCTCTAATAATTGATATTTCCTCCTTTTTAATACCTACTTCTTCAAAAGTTTCTCTTAGTGCAGTTTGCTCTAGATTTTTATCAGAAACTTCAATTTTTCCGCCAGGAAAACTGATTTGTGCAGAATGTGTTCCTTTATAACTAGCCCTTTGTGTTAGTAAAAAACAAGTCTCATTCTTTTCATTAGGATAAAACAAGGCTAAAACAGCTGCTTTTTTAGGATTGCTAGCTTCAATTTTCTCAGCACTATATTTTAAACGGATTTTAGGCGCTAATCTAAAATGAGCTTCCAATCCGCCTAAGCGAGCTTGCTTTAAATGAGCAACTTTCGATAAAAAGAGGGTAAAGTCCATTATGAATTGTTTTCCTCTTTAAGAAACTTTCCCAAACCAAGTCTGCGTAACATTTTCTTTTCAAAATTCCAGAAAAACTGAAATTGTCCAAAAATCCATCCGTTTAAAACGATTAGAATTTGGTAAAATGGAAAGATCAATAAGATTCTCAATGGCCTGTATAGCCAAGGATTAGTTGTTTCTTGTGATAAACCAACAAGGTTTAAAATTGGTTTAGCGATTAACAAAGAAGTGTATCCTGTTACAGAAAACACAAAAAGTATAATTAGCACTTGCCAATTAGAAGTTAATCCCCAATGAAGTTTTAGTTTTTCCATTTTTATCTTTAAAAAAGCAAAAGTACAATTAGATTCTAATTTCAAGAAATTTCATTGCATAGAATTTTTTAAAAAACTTCCCTAAAACCGTTCGTTTTTTTTGATTTTTATTTACCTTTCAAAACTTTAATTACAAAACAACTCAATGAAGAAACTTGCATTACACTGGAAAATATTATTAGGAATGTTATTAGGAGTTATTTTTGCTCTAATAATGTCAAATTTTGATTTTGGTAAAATATTTATTAAAGACTGGATAAAACCATTTGGAACCATTTTTATTAATTCTTTAAAATTAATAGCAATTCCACTTATTCTAGCAGCACTAATTAAAGGTGTTTCTGATTTAAAAGATATTTCTAAGCTCTCGAAAATGGGAGGTAGAACTATTGGAATCTATATATTGACTACTGTAATTTCAGTATCAATAGGTTTAGCCCTTGTTAATATTGTAAACCCAGGAAAGCAAATTTCTGAAAAGACAAGAACAGAAATGGTAGAGAGTTACAGCAGTAACACTACAAAATATAAAGATGAAGCAGCTAAACAAAAAAATAGCGGACCGTTACAGGCACTAGTTGATTTAGTTCCTGAAAATATTTTTGCAGCCTCAACAAGTAATAGAAATATGTTACAAGTTATCTTTTTCGCTGTATTTTTCGGAATTGGATTGATTTTAATTCCAGAGGAAAAAGGAGCAACGGTAAAGAAATTTTTTGATGGATTTAATGAAGTCATCCTAAAAATGGTTGATTTAATTATGTTGGCGGCACCTTATGGTGTATTTGCCTTATTAGCCGCTTTAGTAGTAGAGTCCCCAAGTTTAGATTTGTTTAAGGCATTAGGTTGGTATGCACTAACAGTTGTTGGTGGGTTATTAATTATGATTGTTATTTATAATGTTTTGGTATTGGTTTTTACAAAAAAAACGCCAAGTTTCTTTATGAAAGCAATTGCACCGGCACAACTACTAGCGTTTTCTACAAGTTCAAGTGCAGCTACTCTTCCTGTAACTATGGAAAGAGTAACTGAGCATATTGGAGTAGAAGAAGAAGTTGCCAGTTTTGTGTTGCCAATTGGAGCAACTATTAATATGGACGGAACAAGTTTGTATCAAGCAGTAGCAGCAGTATTTATTGCTCAAGCTTTTGGTATGGATTTAACTTTTGGTACGCAATTAGGAATTATTGCAACAGCTACATTGGCTTCTATAGGAAGTGCAGCTGTACCTGGAGCAGGAATGGTAATGTTAGTAGGAGTTTTAGGATATGCTGGTATTCCAGAAGCTGGTTTGGCATTAATTTTTGCTGTTGATAGACCTTTAGATATGTGTAGAACCGTTGTAAATGTAACAGGTGATGCAGCAGTGGCTATGTTAGTTGCTAAATCTGTGGATAAATTAGGCGAACCAAGTGTTAAGGATTGGGACGATAATTATAAAGAATAACGCACCTAAAATAGCGTAGAAGAAGTATTAAAGAATATAATAATGAGTAATTCATTAAAAATTTATAAACCTCTGGTTTCTGTAAATTGGTTGCATCAAAATATTGAAGCAACCAATTTAATAGTTTTAAACGGTACGTTACCCAAAGTAACTCTTCAGAAAGAGCAATCAAAAATTAGTGATTCTCAGATTACCAATGCCCATTTTTTTGACATAAAAAAAGTGTTTTCTATTCAAGGAGCCCAATTTCCTAATACTGCTCTAGAACCAAAAGATTTTGAATCTAAAGCGAGAGCATTAGGCATTAACAAGGATTCTTGTATTGTTGTATATGATGAACATGGAATTTATTCTGCACCAAGAGTTTGGTGGCTTTTTAAAACAATGGGCTATGAGAATGTAGCTGTTTTAGACGGCGGACTTCCTGCCTGGAAAAAGGCAGGTTATACGGTTGAAGAAAAACAAGAACATTCTGTTGATACAGGGAATTTTATTGCTAATTACAACTCAAATTTATTGATACATTCTACTGCTGTTTTAAATTCATTAAATGATTCAACAAAACAACTTTTAGACGCCAGATCTTCAGCTAGGTTTTATACAACAGAACCAGAACCTAGAGCAGAAATAAGAAGTGGTCACATCCCAAATTCTAAAAGTTTGCCATATTCAAGTTTGTTAAGCGGATTAGAATTAAAATCAAAAAAAGAATTACAAACGCTTTTTAAAGAAGTGAGTTCTGAAAACAAAGAGCTTATTTTTTCTTGTGGATCAGGAATAACAGCTTGTGTTTTGGCTTTAGGAGCAACAATTGCTGGATATGAAAAGCTAGCTGTTTACGATGGTTCTTGGACAGAATGGGGAAGTCTACAGCGGTTGCCAATTGAAAAATAACGTTTGTTTTAAGTAAATATTGAATATCACACGAACGATTTGTCTCTGATTTTTTCACGTTGAATAGCACTAAAATACTAAGTAAAAATTGAAGATTTAATTATATAGGTCTTAAGTTTGCATTTTATAAGTTTAGCGTATAAATCACAGTAATAGACAGTAAGGATTACTTACTTTATCAAAAAAGAAAACCAGTTATGACTACCCATTTAAATGTAAATAAGCCAGAGGTTATTACGGCTAATGAAGAACTAAAATTGTTTAAAAGCAGTGATAATGTTAAGCTTACAATTGAAGCCTTAAAAAAAGGAAAGTCGATACTAATTAAGGATTTTTACAGTGATGGAATATCTCTTCTTGGAGATATACATAAATACCTAAAGAGAAAATTACCCAATAAATCTTTTAAGGAGCAACATGCCTATCGCTCAGAATACTATAAACTTTCAAATCGAATTTTATTAGAAGTTGTCGATCAAAAATTATGCGTAAAGAAATCTCCTAGCATTGGTTGGTTAGAGAAATTGTATCCAGAAAATAATCATTTCTTTTTGACTTTTCCCCAAGTACAAGGATTGAATAGTGCTTGGCAATGGTACAAAAACGGAATTTCTATACCTGTATTGCGTAATAAAATTCATCCGTATTACGGAACCTATTTTCCTACACGATTTGAGCATTTAGAGCTTTTTGATAATTGGCTGAAGCGATACAAAGGACCAAAAAAAACAGCAATAGATGTTGGAGTTGGATGTGGTGTGTTGTCTTTGCAAATGATACAGCATAATTTTCAAAAAGTGTTTGCAACGGATATAAATCCGAATGCGATTGTTGGATTGAAAGAATCTATGGGAACTACAAAGCTATCCAGAAAGCTTGAGTTGGATTGTGGAAATCTCTTTGGTAAGTGGGAAAAACAGACAGAATTAATTGTGTTTAATCCACCTTGGTTGCCAAAAACACATGATTTGAGTAGTATTGATGAGGCTATTTATTATAATAAAACGTTGTTCTCTAATTTTTTTGCTGAAGCAAAAAAAAGACTCTTACCGGACGGAAAGTTGGTGGTTATCTTCTCAAACTTAGCGCAAATAACAAATGTAACCACTGAACATCCTATTGAAATAGAATTAGCAGAAGGCAACAGATTTCAATTAGAAAAATGTTATAAAAAATCTGTAAAAGCAGCTTCTAGTAAAACAAAAAGAGATCAGCATTGGCGTTCTTTAGAAGAAGTAGAGCTTTGGGTGCTTACAAATAGTTAAGCCCTTATTGAGCAGGAATCGTTATTGATGCTTGCGTTAATTTATTGTATTTTAATGTTGATTTTGAGAGTTTTGAAAAGTAGTTAAATATACTCCTTTAACTTACTAAAATCAGTAATAATGATATTTGCATTCTCTAATGTTTGGTCAGGAGCCATTGGGTTTTGATACCCAAAAACAAAAATACCAGCATCGTTTGCTGCTTTTACGCCATTATCAGAATCTTCAATTACGATACAGTTTTCTCTAGGAGTATTTCCTAATACTGCTGCTTTTTCAAAAATTTCAGGATGTGGTTTAGATTCTGTTAAATCTGCACCACTAATCTTTGCGGTAAAGTATTGGTTTAAATCAAAACGATTAAAGACGCGATCTATATTAACCATTGCAGAGGAAGAAGCTAATATTAATATAATGCCTTTGTCATAGAAATATTTGATAATGTCCTCTACACCTTTTACTAAATGTAAAGTTGGGTCGTTTTCAAAGAAATTTACATACCGCTTGCGTTTTTGCAACACCAATTCATTTGGATCTTCATCTAAATTAAAATGAGCAATCAATCTCTGAAAAGCATTGATAGTAGAAGAACCTGTTAAGGTATTATACAATTCTTCAGACACCTCTAAACCTAAAGAAATAAAGGTCTCGTAATAGGCTTTTTTATGTAGCAATTCAGAATCGATAATAACACCGTCCATATCAAAGATTACACAGGTAATGTCTTTCATTTTTAAATAAATTTAGATTTAATTCTTGGACTTGGTATCATGCAGGTGTCTTTCTTACCAAACCATGAATACCTGTTTTTTGCAATGTAATTATAAATAGAATCCCTAAAAGAAACAGGCAGAATTTTAAAGAGTGCAGTTGCTTTCCAAAACCCACCTAAGAGTTGCATTATTCTTAAAGCAGCATTAGATTTAATATGAAAATTATTTTCAGTTTCAAAAAGAATAATTGAATCAATTTTTGAGGTATCGATATTAAGATGGTTTGTGATTTCTTTACCCGTTTCAGATTGTAAAGAAGTAAAAACAAAAAGATCTTTAGAATCGTGTTTGATAATTTTTAATACGATTAAATTACAGAAATTACAGACACCATCAAAAAGGATGATTTTTTTATTTTTTGTTAGTTTGTCTAGCATTTAAATTGAATATATGTCTGTTATTATAATTATTTTACAAATTTCAGAAATTTTTATGGAATTGTTGTAACAAATTTAACTTATAAGCGTCAGATACATGGAACTATATAAAAGATTAAAAAAAGACGATAATCTGGTTACAAAATTAGGAATGAGTCGTCTTTTAACAAAACATTAATAGCAGCTAGTTATAGCAAATGCTATTTTTGTGAAAAATTACTAAATAATGTTAGAAATAAAGAAACTACACAAATCTTATCCAATAGGTAAAGACTCTTTACATGTTTTAAAAGGAATAGACTTGCATATTAAAGAAGGAGAGTTTGTCTCAATTATGGGGTCTTCTGGTTCTGGAAAATCTACATTATTAAATATAGTAGGTTTATTAGATGAGCATGATGAAGGTGATTATTACTTAAATGGTCAGTTAATAAAAAACTTAAACGAAAAGAAAGCAGCAATTTTACGTAACAAATTTTTAGGATTTGTATTTCAGTCTTTTAACTTAATTTCCTACAAAACTGCTTTAGAGAATGTTGCGTTGCCTTTATATTATAAAGGAATTAAAAGGAAGGAAAGGTTAAAAATAGCAATGGAATATTTAGACAAAGTAGGTATAAAAGATTGGGCTAATCACTTACCAAACGAATTATCTGGAGGGCAAAAACAACGTGTTGCAATTGCAAGAGCATTGGTAACAAAACCAAAAGTTGTTTTAGCAGATGAGCCAACAGGTGCTTTAGATTCTACCACTACAGATAATGTTATGGGTTTGCTTAGAGAAATTAATGAGGAAGGAATGACCGTTTTTGTAATTACACACGAAGAAGAAGTCGCAGCACAAACCAAAAGAATTGTCCGCCTAAAAGATGGTGTTATTATAAGTGATGAGTTAACCAAACCAGCAAAAGCAGTTTAGTTATGTTCGATTTAGATCGTTGGAGAGAAATATTTCAAAGCATTAGTAAAAACAAGTTACGTTCTGTAATGTCTGGTTTTACAGTAGCTTTTGCTATTTTATTATTTACCTTGCTTTTTGGTGTGGTAAATGGCTTGAGTAATACGTTTAAAGATGTATTTGTAGATGATGCAATGAACACAATATTTGTTAGAGTATGGAAAACATCAAAACCATTTAAAGGGTTACAAACAGGAAGAAGAATCCAGTTGAAAAATAACGACTACAATTATATCAATAATGAATACGAAGATAAAATTCAACATCAAACAGCAAGAATTAATAGAAGTGTAAATATTGCTTATAAAAATAAGCAAGACAATTACAGCTTAAGAGCTGTGCATCCTGATCATCAATTTTTAGAAAAAACAATTGTTTATGAAGGAAGGTATATCAATAAAAGAGATTTAAATGAAAGAGCTAAAGTAATTGTAATTGGTAGGTTAATCAAAGAAGATCTTTTTGGTGCAAAACCAGCTTTAGGGAAACGAGTTAATGTAAGCGGAATTTCGTATCAAATTATTGGAATATTTTCTGATGAAGGAGGAGATAACGAAGAGAGATTAGCATATATGCCTGTTACTACTGCTCAGATGATTTATGGAAATAACGATCATTTAAGTCAAATAATTGTTGGGTATGATCCTAAACTAAGTTTAAATGAAGCGATTGCTTTTGGAAATAAAATGGAACGCGATTTACGTAAAAGGTTAGACATTCATCCAGATGACCAAAGTGCATTGTCTGTTAGAAATATGGCGGAAGCGAATAAAGGAATCGGTATATTTATGTTAGCACTCTATTTTATTGTAGTTTTTGTAGGTTCAGGAACTTTAATTGCTGGGATAATTGGTATTAGTAATATCATGATTTTTGTAATAAAAGAACGTACTAAAGAATTTGGTATTCGAAAAGCATTAGGAGCACAACCAGCATCAATTATTGGAATGGTTGTACAAGAATCTGTCTTAATAACAACGATTGCAGGGTATTTAGGACTGACTTTAGGAACGTATATTTTAAGTGCAATTGGAAATAGTTTAGCAGAAGATTATTTTATAAAAGACCCAAGTGTAAGTCCAGGAATTGTAATAGGAGCAACGATTACTTTAATCCTTTCAGGATTGATAGCTGGGTATGTTCCAGCGAAAAGAGCAGCACGTATTAAACCAATTGTAGCACTAAGAGCAGATTAATTATGAAATTTTTATTTGATTCAGATACTTGGCAAGAAATTTACGGTAGTATTCGTAAAAATAAAATAAGAACGATGATTACAATCATTGGTGTCTTATGGGGAATATTCTTATTGGTTGTTTTATTAGGTGCCGCGAAAGGAATGGAAAATGGTTTTAATAAACTATTTGGAAACTTTGCTACGAACAGTGTTTTTGTTTGGACACAATCTACTGATACACCTTTTAAAGGATATCAAAAAGGGAGAAGGTTTCGTTTAACATTTAATGACATTGATATCTTAAAGAAAGAATACAACGATGAGATTAGATTGTTAGCACCAAGAAATCAAACAAATAATTTAATAATTAAAGATTTTAAATCAGGTAATTTTAATATCAGTGGAGATTATCCCGTTTTGGACAAAATTCAAAAGAAGGAATTAATTTATGGTCGTTTTTTAAATGAGAACGATATTTTATCAAGAGCAAAAGTTTGTGTAATTGCGGAAGATATATACAAACAGTTGTTTGAGAAAAATGAAGATCCAATTGGGCAATATATAAAAATTAATAACATTAATTATAAAGTTATCGGAGTCAGTAAGCCTTCTACCATTGGTATTGATGGTGATGCTGCATATATTCCCTTTACCACCTATCAAAAAGTATATAATACAGCGAACAAAGTAGATTGGATGATGATTACTGCCAATGACGGTATTGATATCAAACAAATGGAAATGGATATTTTATTGACTTTAAAGAATTTACACAATGTACATCCAGATGATAAAAGAGCTTTTGGAAGTGTGAATTTGGGGGAAAGAATTGCTAAAATTACCGGATTCTTAACAGGGATGCAATTCTTAACCTGGTTTGTTGGGATTGCTACTTTAATTGCTGGTGTTTTTGCCATTGGAAATATTTTGTTAATCACCGTAAAAGAAAGAACCAAAGAAATCGGAATTAGAAGAGCTTTAGGAGCAACACCCAAAAGTATCAAACAACAAATCATATTAGAATCAGTTTTTTTAACTACTGTAGCAGGTATGTTAGGAATTGTTTTTGGAGCCCTTGTATTATACCTGATAGATATTTTTTTTGGTCAAGGAGAAGATGCCACTTTAATAAACCCAACAGTAGATATTCCAGTTATATTTATAGCATTTACAACATTAGTAGTATTAGGGACCCTAATAGGATTGATACCTGCCCATATGGCAACCATAGTTAAACCAATAGAAGCATTAAGAGACGAATAAATAAGAAAAAACCATGAGTAAAAGAGCAAAAATTATTTTAGCAATTGTATTAATCCTTTTTATTGTAGCTATACTTTGGTTCGCTAAAAAGAACAAAAAGAGTATTGTAGAGTTTGAAACAGAACAACCATTTAGAACTACGATTGTTAAAAAATCTGTAGCAACAGGTAAAGTTATTCCGTTAGAAGAGGTAGAGATTAAGCCTCAAATTTCTGGAATTATAGATAAAGTGTATTTAGAAGAAGGTGCTATTGTAAAAGCAGGTGATTTAATTGCAACTGTAAGAGTTGTACCAAATATTCAGTCATTAAATAGTGCAAATGGTAGAGTGAAAAACGCAGACTTATCTTTTAAGAATGCAAAAAACACGTACAATAGAACTAAAGGTCTTTTTGATAAAGGTGTGGTATCTCGTCAAGATTTTGAAACAGCTGAGTTAAGCTTTAACAATGCAAAAGTAAACTTAGAAAATGCACAATCTGATCTAGAAATTATTCAGAAAGGATCTACAGCGGGTAATGGTAGTACTGCCAATACAAATATTAGAGCTACTGCATCAGGAATGATTGTTGAAATCCCTGTAAAAAAAGGATACCAAGTAATTCAATCGAACAACTTTAATGCAGGTACAACTATTGCTACCATTGCAGACATGACTAAAATGATCTTCGAAGGTAAAGTAGATGAATCAGAAGTTGGAAAGCTAATTAATGGAACTGATATTGAAATTTCATTAGGAGCGATTGAAAACAAAAAGTTTCCAGCTAAATTAAACTTCATTGCTCCGAAAGGAACAGAAGAAGGAGGAGCTGTTCAGTTTAAGATTAAAGCAGATGTAACGTTAGACAGCAATTACTTTATTAGAGCTGGTTATAGTGCGAATGCTGATATTGTTTTAGAAAAGAGAGATAGCGTTTTGTCTATTAAAGAAGCTTTATTAAGATTCAACAAAAAAACAGAAGCTCCTTATGTAGAAGTTAAAGTAGGTGACAAGTTCGAAAAGAGAGAAGTGAAATTAGGAACTTCGGATGGAGTGAATGTAGAAGTGCTTTCCGGTGTTACCAAAGAGGATGAAATCAAAGTTTGGAACAAAGTTTCTAAAGGTGATAAAAAGGATAATGACTAATAAGAATTAGTAATATATTAAAAGGGAACTTCTTAAGAAGTTCCCTTTTTTATTTTAAAGAATATTGTAAAGATAAACCAATATTTAAAATATTATATCCAGAATTAGGGAGTTGAAAGTTAAAGTTTGACACATGACCAAGACCTCCAAACAACCTTATAGAAGTTTTTGTATTCATTGAATATTCCAAACCTAAGTTTCCGTTTTCTACAAAAGTAAACCCTTTAGCCAAGCGCTCTGTATCTGTGTCAATATAACCCAGACCTAATCCAACTTGAAGAAATAGAGATGTATTTCTAAACAATTGTTTTTTTACATCAATTGTAAACTCTAGAGCTGTAATTGATAAACTCTTTAATTTGGTGTAATTGGCTCTTTTTTCTAAGTAATTCTCTTCATCTGGAAGTACAAATTGTTCATTATGCAATTGGTGTTGAATAAACTGTACTTGGGGTTGTATTATTAAAGAGATGTTCAATTTTTTCCATTGCGTTAATGGATAAATGAACTGCAGTTTTAATGTATTTGTTCGGTAAAAATAATCTAGATCATCAAATAAGAAGTTCTGTTCATTTCCTTGAGTAAATTGAATTCCAAATGTTGAAGGTGAAAATAAACTCTTCCTTGATTTTTGTCCGAATGATGTTGAAACAGAACAAACAAAAATCAAGATTAATAAGAGCTTTTGTATCATTATTTAGCAAATTGCTTTGCTACTTTTTCTGCTTTTCTACTTTGAGAGTAATCGTAAAAACCTTCTCCAGATTTGATACCTAACTTTCCGGCTCTTACCATATTTACTAGTAAAGGACACGGAGCATATTTAGGGTTTTTATACCCTTCATATAAAACGTTCAAGATCGATAAACAAACATCTAATCCAATAAAATCTGCTAATTGTAATGGCCCCATCGGATGCGCCATTCCTAACATCATCACAGTATCAATTTCTTTAATACCTGCAACGCCATTATAAAATGTCTCAATAGATTCATTTATCATTGGCATTAAAATTCTATTCGCAACAAAACCAGGGTAATCATTTACTTCTACCGGAATTTTGTTCATTTTTTTTGTCAAATCAACAGTGAATTTCATTACTTCATCAGAAGTATTGTATCCTCTAATAATCTCTACCAATTTCATAATTGGCACTGGATTCATAAAATGCATACCAATAACCTGTTCCGGTCTTTTAGTAACCGCAGCAATTTGAGTAATAGAGATCGAAGAAGTATTTGTAGCTAAGATGGTATCTTCAGGACAAACTTCATCCAATTCTCTGAAAATATTCAGTTTTAAATCAACATTTTCTGTTGCAGCTTCAACGACTAAACTAGCATATTGTACGCCTTCTTTAATTGATGTATAGGTTGTAATATTTTTTAATGTTTGATTTTTATCAGCCTCAGAAATTTTTTCTTTGGCAACCATTCTATCTAAATTCTTAGTAATAGTTGCAATTCCTTTATCTAAAGCAGTCTGAGAAATGTCAATTAATTGTACTTGAAAACCAAATTGAGCAAACGTATGCGCAATTCCATTTCCCATTGTACCAGATCCAATTACGGCGATGTTTTTCATTTGTATGTTTTGTTTATTTTTATTTATCGAAACAATCGATTATTTGTTGTGCAACTCGCAATGCTTCTGTTCCTTGTGATAAAGAAACAACTGGAGTTGTATCGTTATTAATTGCATCAGCAAAAGATTCTAATTCATCCAAAATCGCATTGTTTGCTGTAATTTCTGGATTGTCAAAATAGATTTGTTTTTTAACGCCTTCAGCATTTTGCAATATCATAGCAAATTCATCAGGATTTTCTGGAACATCTTTCATTTTTACAACTTCTGCAGTTTTTTCTAAAAAGTCTACAGAAATATAAGCGTCTTTTTGAAAGAAACGCGATTTACGCATGTTTTTCATAGAAATTCTACTCGCTGTTAAGTTTGCGACACATCCATTTTCAAACTCGATACGAGCATTGGCAATATCTGGAGTTTCGCTAATTACAGAAACACCACTTGCGTGTATATTTTTTACGGGTGAATTCACGACACTTAAAATAATGTCAATATCATGAATCATTAAATCCAATACAACAGGAACATCGGTTCCTCTAGGATTAAATTCTGCCAAACGATGCGTTTCAATAAACATTGGTGCGTCTATCATGTCTTTTACAGCTGTAAATGCAGGATTAAAACGCTCTACATGTCCAACTTGACCACGAATATGTTTTTGACTTGCCAACGTTCTTATAGCTTCAGCTTCCAATACTGTTTTGGTAACCGGTTTTTCTATAAAAATATGACACCCTTTTTCTATTGCTTGTTTAGCGCAATCAAAATGAGATAGTGTTGGCGTAACAATATCAATCATATCTACTGCTGCAATTAAGCTATCAACAGAATCGAATAATGTATATCCAAACTCTGCGGCAACTTTTTCTGCATTTTCAGTAAAAGGATCGTAGAACCCAACTAATTCGTATTTTTCTGATTGTTCTAATAAACGTAAATGTATTTTTCCTAAATGACCAGCGCCAAGAACACCTGCTTTTAGCATATGTATTAAGTTTTTTGTGTGT
This sequence comes from Polaribacter sp., assembly GCA_047611925.1. Classification (GTDB taxonomy): domain Bacteria; phylum Bacteroidota; class Bacteroidia; order Flavobacteriales; family Flavobacteriaceae; genus Polaribacter. The sequence continues at coordinate 21,449 of JBLFXB010000004.1, read as the reverse complement.
TAAATGTTGATTTTAAGGCAAGAAAAGCCATTAAAAATTCAATGTTAACAAAGATACACTTTTATGACTGTTCTTTTAGATTTATTAGTAATTTTAGAAATCCAAACTTTTCCTAAAATTGAAAGACACACATAAACATCAAGGACTTAGAAATCAATTAGCTACTGTACTAGAAGCAAAAGGCATCACTGACACAAAAGTATTAGATGCTGTGCGTAAAATTCCACGACACTTATTTATAGATTCTAGTTTTGAAGATCATGCGTATCAAGATAAAGCATTTCCAATTGCCGCAGAGCAAACAATTTCTCAACCGTATACAGTTGCATTTCAATCACAAACATTAGAAATAAGTGCTGGAGAAAAAGTATTAGAGATAGGCACCGGCTCAGGATATCAAACAGCTGTTTTACTAGAAATGAAAGCAGAAGTGTATTCTATAGAGCGCCAAAAAGAGCTCTTTAAAAAAACCTCATTATTCTTGCCAAAGTTAGGGTATAGAGCAAAGAAGTTAATATTTGGTGATGGTTATAAAGGGTTGCCTGAAATTGCACCTTTTGATAAAATAATTGTTACTGCAGGTGCACCATTTGTGCCAAAACCATTATTAAGTCAGTTAAAAGTAGGAGGAAGGTTGCTGATTCCTGTTGGAGACAAAACACAAATAATGACCTTGTTTATACGAAAATCTCCAAAAGAATTTGAGAAGCATGAACTAGGTGATTTTGCTTTTGTACCTATGTTGGGGGAGAAAAATTAACTTCAAAATTATTATTTTTTCAAATATTTTCTAAAGGATGAAGAAAATGTAAAGGATTTTTTTTAGATAGCTGTTATTCAGCTCTTTCCATATATTCTGTTTTGCCAAATAATGAAATACCAATATACCCTCGTAGTTTTAGTTTATTAGGTTTTACTAATTTAATATAACATTTATATATTTTTCCATTTCTTGGATCTAAAATTGTACCATCAGACCATTCATCACCATCTTTTTTTAAGCCTGTAAGTATTTCCATTCCTAAAACAGGTTTATTTTTATTTTCATCCTTACATAGCGTACATAAAGCTTCTTTTTTTGATTTATCTGTTATTGCTACAATTTTCGCATATGCTTTGCCGTTTTTTTTATAAACTTCAATAACAGAATCTACTTTATTTGTGATAAGATCTTTGCTTTCCCATTTTCCGAAAATAGATTGAGAATAAGAAATTGTAGATAGTAGTAAGAACAATAGTAAAGTTAATTTTTTCATTTAATCGTATTTTGCATTGTAGTTTCCATCCCATTTTCCTTGTACACGCAATACTTGTTCTATCACATCTCTAGCGCAGCCTTCTCCACCTTTTTTGTATGAAATATATTTTGAAATCCCTTGAATTTCTGGAGCAGCATCATTTGGGCAACAAGCCAATCCAACCAATTCCATCACAGGGTAATCAGGAATATCATCACCCATATACAATACATTTTCTGGTTGTAAATTGTATTTTTCTAAGAGTTCGTTATATTGTTTAATTTTATCATGAGCGCCTAAGTAAATGTCTTTAATACCCAAGCCCTCTAAACGAATTCGAACTCCTTCGTTCGTTCCGCCAGAGATGATACAAACATTTAAACCAGCATCTACAGCCGTTTTTAAGGCATATCCATCTTTGATATTCATATGTCTAACCAATTCTCCATTCGGAAAAACAGTAACAACTCCGTTTGTTAAAACACCATCAACATCAAAAATTAAGGTATTTATTTGTGGTAAATATTCTTTATAACTTTTTTCCATAGTTAGTTCTCTTGGATAGATTTTGTAATGATTTTGTATATTTTTTGCTGAGGCAAATTTAAATTTTCTAAATGAGATTCTATCGTTTGGGTATCATTTCTTTTTGCAGGTCCAGTTTGAGCTTCTTTTGGGGATATACTCGTGATTTTTTTTGCTGTTTCTTCAATTAATGGATGTAAAATTTCAAAAGGAACCTGATGCTCGTCGCAAATACCTTGTCCAATTTGATACATGTGATTGGTGAAGTTATTTACAAATACAGCTGCTAAATGTAATTTTTTACGTTGATCACTTGTAATCTGATAACTTTTTTCTCCGATTGATTTTGCTACAATTTCTAGTGTTTCCAAATCTTCTTTATTGGTTGCTTCCAAACAAAAAGGAACTTTAGAGAAATCTACAACGGCACCTTTTGTAAAGGATTGTAACGGATAAAAAACGCCTTTTTGTTTTTGATGTATTGCATCCATAGATACTGTTCCAGAAGTATGAACGATTAAACCACCTCTATTTTTTAATTGATTTGACACGCTAGAAATTGCATCATCAGAAACAGCTATGATGGTAACATCAGCATTTGAAACATTTTCAAGTTGTCTTGAGTTTACATGCAACATTTCTATGTTTTCCGAGGTGTTGAATGCAGTAGCCAAATGAGAGGCAACATTTCCTTGTCCAATAATTACAACTTTCATCATAAAAGCGAAGATATTGAAATTAATTCTCAAGGGTTAAATAATTATAAAAAATATCGCATATTTGCGGTCTTATGATTGTTTAAATAGAGTACACATACTCGTCATTTCTTAGATGACACCAATTTTCAGCATTGAAATCTCTTCAAGGCTGAACACTATTTATTTTATATTTTATCTATTATGTCAGAAGACAATCAACTCACAATAAAGAGTGTTTTTCAATATTTTAAAGATGCCGTAACAGGCAAAGAACAAGATTTTACAACAGGTAGTATTCGTAAAGCCGTATTTATGCTTTCCATTCCGATGGTTTTAGAAATGGTAATGGAATCAATATTTGCTTTGGTAGATATTATATACGTTTCTAGAATTAGTGTAAATGCAGTAGCAACTATCGGGTTAACAGAATCTGTAATTACATTAGTATATGCCGTTGCCATTGGATTAAGTATGGCTGCAACTGCTATTGTAGCTAGAAGAGTTGGAGAAAAAGACACTAAAGGAGCAAGTGAAGCTGCGGTGCAAGTTCTCTTATTAGGGTTTGTAACGGCACTGATTATAAGTGTTTTTGGAATGTTATATCCGAAAGAAATTTTAGGATTGATGGGAGCAGCACCCGATTTAATTGAAGAAGGATTTGGTTACACAAAAATATTGTTGGGTGGAAACATAACCATCATGTTTTTGTTTTTAATCAATGCCATTTTTAGAGGTGCAGGAAATGCCTCAATTGCAATGTGGACCTTAATTTTATCTAATGGATTGAACATTATTTTAGATCCAATATTTATATTTGGGTTGGGGCCAATTCCGGCATACGGAGTTGAAGGTGCAGCAATTGCTACGACAATTGGTAGAGGTACAGCTGTTGTTTGGCAATTAATTGCCTTGTTTTATGGCTTTGGTCGAATAAAAATTGCCGTAAAAGATGTAGTTATAAAAGCTGCTGTAATGATGAATTTAATCAAAGTCTCTATTGGTGGAATTGGACAATTTTTAATCGGAACTTCTAGCTGGGTTTTCTTAATGAGAATCATGTCAGAATTTGGAGGTGAAGTATTAGCTGGGTATACAATTGCCATTCGCATTATGATGTTTACGTTAATGCCTGCTTGGGGAATGAGCAATGCAGCAGCAACATTGGTTGGGCAAAATTTAGGGGCTAAAAAACCTGATAGAGCAGAACAATCCGTTTGGAAAACAGGGAAATATACCGCTATTTTTATGGGAACTGTTTCTGTAATTTATTTGGTGTTTGCACCCACGTTTTTAGGCTGGTTTACAGACAATCCAATAGTCATTATAAACGGATCTTTATGTTTGCGAATTATCGCTGCAGGATATGTTTTTTATGCCTACGGAATGGTGGTCATTCAATCTTTTAATGGTTCTGGAGACACCAAAACTCCGACGTATATCAACTTTGTCTGTTTTTGGTTGTTTCAATTGCCTTTTGCTTACGTGGTTGCTGTTACTTTTAAAGCAGGGCCAATAGGCGTTTTCTTATCAATAACCTTAGCAGAAGTATTAATTGCTATTCTTGGAATGTACTTGTTTAAAAAAGGGAACTGGAAAACGGTGCAAGTATAATTTTGTTTTGTAATTTAGAATCGATTTTAAATGTTATAGAATGAAAACTAAAACCCCAGGAATAAATACAATTTGTGTACATATTGGAGAAGTAAAAGATGAACAGTTTAAAGGAGCTATTTCACCTATTTATATGTCTACATCTTATGCTTTTGATGGTGTAGATGTAATGCGCTATCCACGGTATATGAATACTCCAAATCAAGAAGCTTTGGTTAAAAAAATAGCCGCTTTAGAGAAAACTGAAAATGCCTTAATTTTTGGATCTGGAATGGCAGCTGTTAGTACAACTATATTGGCTTTTTTAAAACAAGGAGACCATATTGTGTTGCAACAAACATTGTATGGCGGAACGTATAATCTTGTATTAGAAGAATTGAATAAATTCGGAATTGAATATTCGTTTACAAAAGACATGTCTATTGCCTCTTTTAAAGAAGTGATTCAACCAAATACAAAGGTGTTGTATATTGAAACACCTTCAAATCCGTTATTGACAATTACAGACATGCAAGCGGTTTCTAAGTTAGCAAAAGAACACGGAATTGTTACAATGATAGACAATACATTTGCATCGCCAATCAATCAAATTCCAGCTGATTTTGGAATCGATATAATGATTCATTCAGCAACAAAATATATGGGTGGACATTCAGATATTTTAGCAGGAGCTGTTGCAGCATCAAATAAACATATAGAAACGATTTGGAAAACTGCTATTAATTTTGGTGGAAGTTTAAGTGATTTTACTGTTTGGATGTTAGAACGTAGTTTGAAAACGTTGAATTTGCGTGTAAAATGTCAAAGTGAAAATGCAGGTATTATGGCAAGATATTTGGTGAGTAATCCAAACATTTCGAAAGTATATTATCCAGGGTTGGAATCACATCCCGACCATCAATTAGCGAAAAAACAAATGAAAGGTTTTGGCGGAATGTTATCCTTTGAATTAAAAGACGGCATTGATGTGGAAGAATTTCAACGTAAGTTACGCTTGATTAAACCGTCTATGAGTTTGGCCGGAATTGAAAGTACGGTGTTAAACCCGGCAGTTGCTTCACACGCATTAATGGGCGCAGAAGAAAGAGCAAACCAAGGAATTACTGATGGCTTGATACGTTTTTCAGTAGGAATAGAAGAAACAGAAGATTTAATTGCAGACATTGAACAGGCATTGAGTAGTTTGCAATAAATAAATTGACAGCTGCAGTTGCTGTTTTTTTACAATTACACGACACAACAAATAAACAAATACACTTTAAAAAAATGAAACTAGATATATTAGCATTTGGAGCGCATCCAGATGACGTTGAATTAGGTTGTGGAGCAACTCTAGCTAAAGAAGTGTCTTTAGGTAAAAAAGCAGGAATTGTAGATTTAACTCGTGGAGAGCTAGGAACTCGTGGTTCTGCTGATTTAAGAGATGAAGAAGCGGCTAATGCTGCAAAAGAATTAGGAATTGCAGTGAGAGAAAATGTTCGTTTTGCAGATGGTTTTTTTATTAATGATAAGAAACATCAACTGGAAATTATAAAAATGATCAGAAAATATAAACCTGATATTGTTTTATGTAATGCTATTGATGATAGACATATTGATCATCCAAAGGGAAGTAAATTGGTTTCTGATGCCTGTTTTTTAAGCGGACTGTTAAAAATTGAAACAGAGCTAGATGGCGTTCCTCAAGAGAAATGGAGACCAAAACAAGTGTATCATTATATTCAATGGAAAAACATAGAACCAGATTTTGTAATTGATGTCACCGGTTTTATGGATAAAAAAATTGCTGCGGTAAAAGCATACAGTTCTCAGTTTTTTGATCCTACAAGTAAAGAGCCAGAAACGCCTATTACTAGTAAAAACTTTATTGATAGCATAGGTTATAGAGCGAATGACTTAGGTAGATTGATAGGAGTAGAGCATGCAGAAGGTTTTACCTCAGAACGTTACGTTGCAGTTGAAAATTTAAGTAAATTAATTTAAATTTTCTTTTGTTGAGAAGTAAAAAATGAATTATATTTGCACCCGCAATATGGTGGTTGTAGCTCAGTTGGTTAGAGTATCGGTTTGTGGTACCGAGGGTCGCGGGTTCGAATCCCGTCTTCCACCCAAAAGCAAGAAGCTTCTCTTTTTTTAGAGAAGCTTTTTTTGTGCCTATACTTTTGTGGGATTTATAGAAAATATTGATGAATTTAGTAACACAGACTTAGGCTAGAATCAAAATTCTAAGATGAATAAATTAATGTTGCAGTAATTTTAAAAATTAAATTATTAACCAATCTTATTTGATGAGTAAATAATGAAGCCAACAATAATAAAAGCAACCGTAAAAGAAGGCGTTTAAAATACAGTCCATTACCTCCTAATACAGAAATTTTTCTGTCAATAAACTTAATTTATTTTTAAGTTTTGTGCTATTTAGAATTTGTACATAAGAAGACGTTAATTTAATATTAAAGGGTAATCTATATCATCAAGATCAATTAATTGATGTTTAAAATTAGTGTTGATTGCTAAAAGGGAACTTAATTCTTTTAGCTCTTGTTTACTGAAAATTAAATACAAGTTTTGATGTAATGTTTGTATTGGTATTTTTCTTTTTCCTTTAATACTAGAATATGATTTCTCCCAATCATTAGGCTTGATTTCTGAAATATGCTTTCTGAATTTTAAGAGTTGTTTTTTAGTAAATTCGAAATAGATATTGTTAAAAGATAAATGATACATCTGACAACTTTTGCATATTGTTAATTCTCCATTTTCAACCTTTGATATTGTTTTAATTGTGTGACTCATAATTCTCTTTTATATTAATAACAATCAGTTTTAATCTGTTTTTTCTTTTTAAATTTTAAGAGCGGGCTATTTAGTTGTTGCAATGTAATTTTCTCTAAACTCGATAGCACATCTTTCATCATTGCAATAGATCCGCAAATCATAATAGTTCCTCCATTTTTTAAAGTAGAAGCAATTAAGTCTTCTTTTTTAGCAATTATGTTTTGTACATATTCATTGTTGTTTTCTTGGGAGTATGCTATATGGATATTCTGGTTTTCAACTTCTTTTAAATAGGGTTTATAAAGATTTAAAGAAGTACTCGTTCTTTGTCCTAAAAACAAATGAGTATTATTGTTTTTTGCCATACCTAAGAAGGGGGCAATTCCAGTTCCGTTGGCAATTAAAATGGTGTTTTTCTTGTTTTTAGGAAAATGAAACTCTTTATTTAATGTAATTTCAGCATTTATTTTTGCACCTTTTTTAAGCGTTAAGATTTTATTAGAGCAAACACCAAATTCATGCTTTTTAATACTTAATACAATATCATTATCAACTTTTCCAATAGAATATAACCGTTCAATATTATCTTCTTTTGGTCGAATAGAAAATAAATCTCCAGAGGTGAAATTTATTTTTTTAGCCGGTTTTAAACGAACTAAAAAAGTTTTGTCTTTATTTAACGCTGTTTTATCTACAACGGTAAATGTTTGTTGTTTTTTTGTTTTTTGAACTGTTTGTTTTAAGTTTAGCTCAACTCCAGTTTTAGTACCTAATTGTAACGCCCAGTTTTTAAAATCAGCAAAAGATTGGTTGTTAATTTTACAAATCGGTAAAATAAAATTGCAATTAGAATGCTTTTGTAATTCAGTATCAATTTCTATTGAAAATTGACAAAATTGAGCATAGGCCAAGGACCCAAAACCAACAACTGAATAGTTAATAGAGTTTTTTAGGGGGTTCTCTTTCAGTTTTTCTAAAAATTTTGTTGCATTTATTGGTGACTCACCATCACCATAAGTAGCTGTAAGGATGATTAAGTTTTTAATATTTTTATATGTTGAATAGTTGTTTAAATGAGTGATGTATACCTTTTTTTTAGCCGTTAATAAAGCCGTATATAATGAATTTGCAAATTGGTTGGTACTTCCGGTTTCTGAACCAACAAGAATCACAAATTCTGATTTGTCTTTATGGAACTTATTTTTAAGCAAGCGATTGCGTTTCTTTCTTTTTAAACTCATCGCAAAGCCAGAATAGATAAAGAAAAGTAAAGCAAGACAACTTAGCATTAAAATTAAAGACCAAATTACAGAGCCTCTCCCGGTATGTAAGAACAAACTCCAATTAGATAAGATTGAAACGAGTGAACTGTTTTGACCACTAATAGTTGTGCCAGAGTATTGATGAATAATGAATTCTTTATGTTTAGTTTTTAAGAAAAAATAATCTTCTTCATCTTCAGAAAAAGGGAACTCTAAATTTTTAACATCATTTAAGTATATGGTTTTAAATAATGGGAACTCTGTAGGTAAAACCTTTAGTTCATTAGGTTTTATGATGTAGTTATAGGTGTGATTTATTTTTGAGTCTGGTAGCATAGAAAACTTCTCTAATGATAAATAGACCCCAGTTAACGTAATAATTACTATAGGAATAAAAGCATATTTCCCGATCAAAACATGATAATATTGCTCTGAATTTTCTTTAATTATTTTAGAGAAAAAACGTTTTATTCCACCTTGTCTTTTAATAATTAAAACACTTCCGGTTAGGGTAATTAATGTGAGTAAAAATGAAAATACACCAACAAGAAATCTCCCTGTAGATTTTAAAAATAATGATCTATGTAAGTTTGTAGCCCATTTGTACAAGGGTTTTTTATCTATTAATTCACCTAATTTTTTTCCTGTAAATGGGTTCACATAAAAAGTTTCACTTTCACCTTTTTTAGTAATAACAGAAGTTTTTACAAAGTTGTTTTCGTCAATATCTATAGAAACTACCTCTTTATGTTGCTCTTTTAAAACAGCAATTGTTTTTGATAACGATTGCATTTTTAAATTATGGATAGCATACGGTTCTAGCTGATTTGAAATAGGTTCAATAGCTAAAATAATTCCTGTAATTGCAGCAAGAAGTATAAATAAGGAAGAAGATATAGCCAATGTAAGATGGCTATATCTCCAGATAGAAATGGTCATTTAAAATATTATTTTTGAGGAATCAAACGAATGTATCGGATAAAACCTTTACCTTCTGTTTTACTTTTAACAGTTTTAGATGTCAACCCAAATTGAACATCATCTTTATAGTATTCTTTGTCTTCTACAGCGGTTTCAAATCTGATTTTGTATCCTTTATCAATCTTATCATTATCAATATTTAAATAACTTATAGCTCTATTACCACCACTAATTGTTGCTCCTGTAATTCCATCAACATTAGCATGTGTTTTTCCTTGAAAATTCCACCATTCTGTAATGTCATGATACCATTCTTCATCGTCGCCTTGAACATATAAAGTTTTTACATATTCTCTTTTAGGGTTTAATAAGGAGACAACAACATAGGCGCCTTCACCAGTATAGTTTTTCATTTGAATCATACATTTGTATTTCGTGCTTTCTGTTGTTGTAAAAGCAGTCGTAATAAATACAAGTAGTAGTATAGCTGTTATTTTTTTAATCATTTTTTTATTTTAAAAAATTAATATTTGTGTTTTTTAGAGCTTCATTTTCTTTCGCTAAATCATACAGCGTTTCATTAAAATCTGTTTTAACTGTTTTATTGGCTCCGTTGGCAATTAAATATTTAACAATTACAGTGTTTTTAGCCATCATTACAGCTTTTTGTAAAGCAGTTAGCCCTTGACTATTTTTAGCATTGATATCAATTTTATATGTATCAATATATTTTAACATCGGTAAGCTTTGTTTTTCTATCGCTAAATGATATAAGGTATTTCCGTTTTTTTGAGGTTTAGAAATATCCAATCCTTTTGCTTGCAATAGATCTAATTTATGTTGAAACTCTATTCCATTTTTAGTGTTAAATCTATTAAATAAATAGTTATTTAAATGATTTCCTTTCGAATCTATTACAGAAACATCTGCGCCTTTATTAATTAGGAATTGTACAATATTAGCGTTGTTTCTGATGGCTTTTGTTAGCGCTGTTTGTCCTTCTTTATTTGCGTGATTGATCTTGGTGTTTTTATTTATCAACAGTTTAATAATAGGCAAAGAGTTACTAGAAGCAGCATTTATTAACGCGGTATTGCCATTTTTATCTACTTGATTTATAGAAACTCCTTTATTAATAAAGTAATTTATAGAAGCAACATCCTTATTACTATATGCTAAATTATGTAAGGGTGTTTTTCCTTCTTTATTTGTAATATTGGGCTTAATACCTAAGTTTTCTAAATACTTAAAAAAGGCTAATGAGTTAGAACCCCTTCTAGATCCTCTAGTAGCAAAAAGCATTGCGTTTCCGCCATTTTTGTTTGTGGATTTATATGATATATTTTTGCTAATAAGCATATTTAGCATCTTTTTGTTTCCCTTTTGTGCCGTGTAATTGAAAACACCATTTCCCTCTTTATCTGTATCGTTTAATTTTAATCCTTTAGATATAAAATAATTTACCATTTTTAAATTGGTAAGATTTGGTACAATAAGTAAGAGTGCATTTGCTCCTTTTGGCGTTTTATCTTTTAGAACATCTGCTCCGTGTTTTATTAAAAGATCATATAATTTACTGTTTTGGACTCCAGCTGCAGCTGTAAAGTTTAATACAGAATAACCTTTGTCATCAATAACATCAGTTTTTGCACCATTTTTTAACAAGTGCTTTACAATTGCGATATTGTTTTTATAAGAAGCCCAAAAGATGTAGGTTCTACCATCATGAGTTAGTTTATTAACATTGTTTCCATTTTTAGAAAGCAGATGTTTAATAACTGTAGTATCTGCATTTTCTAATAATGCATATACAACTGCATCAAAACCGTTTTGATTTAGTTTGGTAGCGCTATTTCCTTCTGTAATTTTTTGTTCAACATGAGAAATTATTGGATTTGTTTTCCAAAATGTTCTGCCAATGAAAACATTTTCAGATTGTGCATTTACTGTACTAATAATGCTTAACAGGCCTAAGAATAGAATTGTTTTTATTGAGTTTTTCATGTCTTATTTTTTTACAAATGATTCAATAATTTCATCCATTTCATTTTCTTGAGTTACCTCATTAGAAAATAAATATTTATATAAAAGTTTATTTTTTACTTTCTTTTTAAGAGATAAAAGAGTATTTCTATTATACACATCATCCCATTTATTACGAACTAGTTGCCATTTTTGAGATTTCTCATTCCACCAGTCTTGCGCTGCTTGACATTTATTATCAGCAACTTTTACATAGGTGTTATAGCCTTTTTCTTTTGCAATAATTTTATCTGTATTATTGGTTCTTAGAACTTTATCGTTGTTTTGATCATGTAGCCAACCATAGTTTGTAATTTCATGTCTATTCCCTCTAGAGGTTATGTTGTAATCGCTTCTTTTAGTATATTCTCTCCTAGGTAAAGGTGCGTTAGTTCTATTTTCCCAGTAGCTTTTTCCATCTACATGCACCCAAGTCCCAGAGCCTTCATAACGAGGACTGTCATCTACTTGATATACTTTTTGTGTCCATTGCTTTTTTACTTCTTTTTTAGCCTTTCTACTATAATCCCAAACATTATTACCAGCATATGTGTAAAAATCTTGATTTTGATAAATCCAATCTTGTCTCCAGTGTTTTACGATATATGGTTTTGAAGGATTACCAACTTGTAATAAATGTTGAATAGAAATTTTATCTTTTTCATCAACAATTATCTCAGCCCATTCTAACCCTTTGTCAGTTTTTGTTTTTGATGGTTGATAATTCTCTTCTTTACTGTAATTAAAAGTTTCGGCAAAGTTGAAGGTTACTTCAAAACAACCGCCCATTTCTTTTATTGCTGTTCTGTCTTTTTTCTTTTTGCTTTGTGAAAATATTGTAGTTGTTGCTAGAATACTTATTGCAATTATTAAAATTGTTTTTTTCATTTTTTATTATTTATTGTGAATTATTTATTTTTGACAAAAATATAAAATTTATTTAGATTGAATAAGAATAAAGGATATATTTGCAGAAATAATTATAAATAATGATTCTAAATAGAATTTTAAGTTTAGGTTTTATGTTGCTGTTTTTTGTTGGGTTTTCTCAAGAGAAAAATAAATCTAGAATAGACACGATTAAAGTAAATCAACTAGAAGAAGTTGTAATTACAGCAACAAGAACGCTAAGGCAATTATCTTCAGTCCCACTAGCTGTAACTTTGATTTCGAATAAAGAAATTAAAAAAACAGGAACAACTAGGCTTAAAAACATCTTACAAGAACAAACAGGAATTGTTTTTGTAAATGATGCTAGTGGTTTTGAAGGTGTTCAAATGCAAGGGTTAAATGCTGCTTACACACTGGTTTTAATAGATGGTGTTCCTCTTATTGGTAGAAGTTCTGGAACGTTAGATCTAAAAAGGATAACTGTAAATAATATCAAACAGATAGAAATTGTAAAAGGGCCTTCTTCTAGTTTATATGGTTCTGAGGCAATTGGCGGTGTAATTAATATCATTACAAATACACTAAATAGTGACTTAAGTAAAGGAAATTTTCAATATTATTTTAAAGGAGGAAAGAGAAACGAATTGGATTTAAATTCAAGCTATGTTTATAAGAAGAATAAAGTTGGAATTACTGCTGGATTAAATTTAAATTCAAGTAATGGGTACGATGTGTCTCCAAATACTTTAGGTAAAACAGCAGATCCTTATGCTAGTTTTACAGGAAATATAGGGTTGAATTATGCATTTGATAGTACGTTACAACTACATTTTTCAAATAGATACTATCAACAAAATCAAAAAGTATTTGCCAATAATAATTTTGTAAAAGAATACAATTCAAACACCAAAATAAGGCATAACTTTTCTGATAATGTACATTTAGATTATACGTTTTATACAACTACATATAAAACAGAAAGTATTTTTAATGGCAATAAATCCTATTATAACCAAACATTAATAAGACCAGAAATACGAGCGATTATTAAAACGGGTAAAAATGAAATAATTGCTGGTATTGGAGCAAGTTTCGATGCACTTGATAGAACCTTTTTTGAGAAAAATGAATCATTTAAAACTCAATATGTATTTGGGCAATATGATTTTAAGCCAACTGAAAACTTAAATTTAATAGTAGGTGCAAGGTATGATCATCATAATAAATATAAATCAGCTTTTTCTCCAAAGGTTTCTGCGAGATATAAATTAAATGATTGGTTGGCAATTAAATCATCTGTAGGTTTTGGTTTTAAAGCACCAGATTTTAGACAATTATTTTTCAATTTTAATAATTCAGCTGCCGGTTATGTTGTCTATGGTGTTAGGACTATGCACGAATTATTTGGCCAGAATTCACAAGTAATAGATCAAGTCGCAAAAGATTTAAATCCAGAAAATTCTATTGGATATAATCTAGGTTTTCAACTAAAGCCAACTAATTGTCTAAAAGTAAATGTCAGTATTTTTAGAAATGATATCAAAGACTTAATAAACACTGCTGTTTTTAATGGTGTATTACCTGGTGTTAATCCTAATACACGTGTGTTTTATTATGAGAATAGAAATAAAGTATATACGCAAGGTGTTGAGCTTGATGCAAACTTAAAACTTACTGATAATGTTACGATTTCTGGCGGATATCAATTCTTAATAGCAAAAGATAAAGATCAGGAAAAATTGATAAAATCAGGATCAATTTATTATCGAAAAACACCTAGCTCTTCATCACAAAAATTACTAATTGAAGATTATGTTGGCTTGGCTAATAGATCAAAACATACAGCTAACCTTAAGCTGTTTTACCAAAATTATAAACACAATTTTAATGCAAATATAAGAGCCGTTTATAGAAGTAAATATGCATTGTATGACACGAATAATAGCCAGCAAATAATTGATACATATGACAATTTTGTTAAAGGTAATGTATTAGTAAATGCCTCTTTTTCTAAATCAATACACAGCATTGCAGAATTTCAATTTGGAATCGACAACGTATTCAATTCAAATGGAATTCAAAATGAAAAATTATTTCCAAATAATGATTCTGTATTAAGAGTTGGTAGAACTTTTTTCGGCAGAATTCAAATCAATTTTTAGAAACAATAAACAAATAGAATAATCAAAAATTAATATAAATAAATTAAGTAAAAATGAAAACTATTAAATCAATTTTTTTAATCACTTTAGTGTCATTATTCATAACATCTTGTACAAGTAATGATGTTGAATTAGAACCTGTTGTAGCAAAACAAGCTGTAAATATTTATGCTCCTGTTACATCAGATTACACTGTAAATCCACCTACTGAAGCAGGACCCTTTACAAAATTTAGTTTCGAAACCGGTACTATTGTTACAGATGATACTTGGGATATTGCCTTTAGAGGAACAACAATTTTAGTAAATGGAGGTGTTAGTGTTGGATTGACTGATGAGCCAACTAGAATTGGAATTGGAGCACTTTCTATGCAAACAGGGACATTTTCTGAAGTGTTAACTGCTCCAAATGATTCAGAATTTAATCAAGATAAATCTGGCATTTTAGCGTTACCAAAAAGCACTTGGTATAGTTATAATGGGCAAACGCACTTGATAAGTGCAGTTGCTGGTAAAATTTTGGTTATTAAAACTAATAATGGTCATTATGCAAAAATGGAGATTTTAAGTTATTATAAAGATCAAGATACATCAAAAGATTCTCGTTATTATTCTTTCAATTATGTATACAATCCAAATGTAGGAGATGAAAACCTTGAGTAGTTATTGATTAATTAAGGATAAGGCTGTTTAGAAGAAATTTTAAACAGCTTTATTTATTATATTCTATCAATTTTTTGGGGTTTTAATCCTAGCACCATTACTAAATGACAAGATGTATTACTCTGCTTTTTTTGAGCTATTGGTTGAGGAAATAGAAACACTTTATATTCATTTCCAGTCCATCTATTTAAATTGAATACTGTTGTGTTTTTGTTAGAAGGGTATTGTTTTTAAATAGCTTTAGGGAGTTTATCTTTTAAATATGCTGCGGTAAGTGATGTTTTATTATGAATCAATTCTTCAGGTGTTCCTTGAAATAGTAGATCACCACCTTTTTTACCTCCTTCAATTCCAAGGTCAATAATATAATCTGCACATTTAATCAATTCAATATTATGTTCAATAACAATAATAGAATGTCCTTTGTCAATTAGTGCATTAAAAGAATCTAATAATTTTTTAATATCATGAAAGTGCAATCCAGTAGTTGGTTCATCAAAAATAAACAGTGCTTTGTCTTTGGTGCTTCCTTTTACTAAAAACGAAGCTAGTTTTATGCGTTGTGCTTCTCCACCAGAAAGTGTAGAAGAAGACTGTCCTAATTGCACATAACCCAATCCAACATCTTGCAACGGTTTTAATTTTTGAACTATTTTATGCTGTTCGTGTTCTGTGAAAAATGCAACTGCATCATCAATAGTTGAATTTAAAATATCGTCAATAGATTTTCCGTAGAAAGCAACTTCTAGTACTTCTTTTTTAAATCGTTTCCCGTTACAAGTATCACATTGTAAATGTACATCAGCCATAAATTGCATTTCGATAGTCACTTGTCCTTCTCCTTTACAAACTTCACAACGACCACCTTCTACGTTAAAAGAAAAGTGCTTTGGTTTGTAGTTTCTGATTTTCGCTAATTTCTGATCAGAAAATAAACCTCGAATATCGTCGTATGCTTTTATGTAGGTTACAGGGTTTGATCTAGAAGAACGTCCTATAGGATTTTGATCAATAAATTCAATATGCTTTAAGTTCTCAAAAGAACCTTTTATTTCTGTAAACTGACCTAGCTTTTCTCCATGACCAATAATTTTTTTCTGCATTGCAGGAAACAATATTTTCTTAACCAAGGTGCTTTTTCCACTTCCAGAAACTCCAGTAATTACGGTTAAGTTATTTAAAGGAAAGGTAACATCAATATTTTTTAAATTGTTTTCTCTTGCTCCAATTACTTCAATAAAGTTAGTTGTTTTTCTTCTTGTTTTTGGAATTTCAATTTTTAACTCCTCATTTAAATATTTAGCGGTTAAGGAATCAGATCTTAAGATGTCTTTAAATTTCCCTTCGGCAACTACATGACCTCCGTAAGTTCCTGCTTCTGGGCCAATATCGATGATGTAATCTGCAACTTTCATGATGTCTTCATCGTGTTCTACCACAATAACGGTATTCCCTAAATCGCGTAAGTTTTTAAGAACTCCAATTAATCGCTCAGTATCTTTTGGATGTAAACCAATACTTGGCTCGTCTAAAATATACATAGATCCAACTAGGCTACTACCTAAAGAAGTGGCCAAATTAATTCGTTGACTTTCTCCTCCAGAAAGCGTATTAGATGTTCTATTAATGGTCAAGTAACTCAACCCAACATCTTGCAAAAATTGCAATCTATTATTGATTTCGGTCAACAACCTTTTTCCAATTTTAAGGTCGTATTTATTTAACTCAATGGTATTGAAAAAAGCAGATAATTCATCTATTGGTAAAGAAACCAATTCAGAAATAGTCTTGTCAAAGACCTTCACATAGTTTGTTTCTTTTCGCAAACGATTTCCATTACAATCGGTACATTTTGTTTTGCCTCTATAACGAGAAAGCATCACTCTATTTTGAATTTTATAGCTTTTTTCTTCTAGTTTTTGAAAGAAATGATGAATTCCATTAAAATTTTTATTCCCGTTCCAAATCAACTCTTTTTGAGTTTCTGATAATTCAAACCAAGGTTTATGGATTGGAATATCAACATCAAACCCATTATTAATTAAGTCGTCTTTATACGCTCTAAAAGTTTCTGATTTAAAAGGTAAAATGGCATTTTCATAAATGGATAGCCCTGTATTTGGAATTACCAAATCCTCATCTATTCCAATTACACTTCCATAGCCTTCACAAGTTGGACATGCTCCATAAGGATTGTTAAAGCTGAATAAATGTGTGTTAGGTTCTAAAAACGTTATTCCGTCTAATTCAAACTTATTGCTAAACTTAACCACTTTAGAAGTACTTAAATTTTCTATGGTACAGGTTCCTTTACCTTCAAAAAAAGCAGTTTGAATTGCATCTGCTAATCGGTTATAAAAATCTTCATCATCTTTTAAAACAATTCGATCTACAACGAGATGTAAGGACTCTTTTTTATAGGTGTCAAAAGGGAATTCTTCAATTCTAAGAATAGCATCACCCATTTTAACCCTTGCATACCCTTGTTGAGAAAATACATTTAAAAGCGTTTTTAAATCTCTTGTCTTATCTAAATAGAAAGGAGCTAATAACAATAGTTTTGACCCTAATTCATATTTCTTTATATGATTGATAACATCTGCAACCGTGTCTTTTTTTACTTCATTATTAGAAACTGGTGAGAAGGTCTTACCAATTCTAGCATATAACAACTTTATATAATCGTAAATCTCAGTTGATGTTCCAACTGTAGATCTTGGGTTTGTTGAGTTTACTTTTTGTTCTATAGCAATTGCAGGCGCAATTCCTTTGATATAATCTACTTTTGGTTTGTGTAATTTCCCTAAAAATTGACGCGCATAAGAGGATAAACTTTCTACATATCTACGTTGTCCTTCTGCATACAACGTGTCAAAAGCTAAAGAAGATTTTCCAGAGCCTGAGAGTCCCGTTATTACTACTAATTTGTTGCGAGGAATAACAACATCAATATCTTTTAAGTTATGCAATTTTGCACCTTTAATAATGATGTTTTCTTTGGGATTAACTTTAGATAAATCTTTCGACATTATAATTTTGTAAAATAAGAATGTAAACAAAAATAGAAACAATAACTCTATTCTTACTATGATTAATTTCTTTTTTATATAAAAAATTGTTGCAGCACTAAAGATGTATTAACTTTACGAAATCTATAATATAATTCATGAGAACCCATAAAAAAAAGCTTTCTTTTTCCTTTTTATCATTTTTATTATTTCAAGTGTTTTTCGTGTATTCTCAAACTTTTGAGCTGACGTCTAGAAGGTTTCAAAATCTTGATATTAGAGATAATATGGGTGTTTCAGTAGCAGACTATAATGGAGATTTAGCGTTGGATATATTTATTGTCGGAAATAAAAAAGATATTAGTACTTCGCCTGAAACATATAGTAGGTTATTTAAAAATAATAATGACGGTACATTTACTGATGTTACATTAGAATCAGGTCTGTTTGGTTTGTACAATACCTCTGAGTCATTAGGAGAAAACACTACAGGAGGTTATACTGGTTATAAAATGGGCGCTTCTTGGGGAGATTTTAATAACGATGGGTATCCCGATATTTTTCTTACAAATGCCTTTAAAGTGCAGCTGTTTGAGAATAATGGAAACGGAACATTTACAGACATAACAGCATCAGCAGGATTTCCTACCACTGATGAATGTAATAGCACATCTTCTGCTTGGTTTGATTTTAATAAAGACGGGAATCTAGATCTTTTAATTTCCGATTATAAATCTGAATGTGGCAATAGACTCTATAAGAATTTAGGGAACAGTACTTTTGAGGATGTTACAGCATCTGCAGGATTAGACATTAGCAATAAAAACACCTATATGGCATTCCCCTTTGATGTCAATAAAGATGGGTTGATGGATATCTATTTAGCGAATGATTACAGTCAAATTAATGACTTATTTATAAATAAAACAAACAGTCTTTTTTTAGAGAAAGGTGGAGATTACGGAATGGACATTAGTCTTGACGCCATGGGAATTGGTATGGGAGATTATAATTTGGATGGGAATTTTGATTTTTTAATAACAGACATAGCAGAAAATGTTGTGCTTACAGGAAAATCGGATAATACTTTTCAAGAACTTAGCCATACAAGTATATTTTTAAAATCTGCTTGGGGTTGGAGTAATCATTTTTCAGACTTTGATAATGATGGAGATGAAGATGTATTAATTTCAACAGGGTTTGAGCAACCTAATTTGAATTCTTATTACGAAAATTCATATAGAAATGGAGGTTCTACTTTAGATGATAAAACACCTTCTTCGGGTATAATAGACAAAAACATATCGCATTCTTCGGTAGTTTTTGATTTTGATAATGACGGTGATTTGGATGTTTATTTTGCAAATTTAAAAGACACATCTACTTTCTACGAAAACACTTCAATAAATGGACAATCAAATACAAATTGGCTGAAGGTTAAATTAGAAGGAACGCTTTCAAATAAAGATGGTATTGGTACAACAGTAGAGATAGATACAGATTTCGGTACTCAAATACGATATTATACAGGTGTTAGTTTATATTCCCAAAGCCTTCAATCTGTCCATTTTGGTATAGGATCAGAGACATCTATTAAAGAATTACGTGTTAATTGGCCTTCAGGAATTACCGATACCTATTCTAATATTGTTATTAATAAACACATTAAGGCAATTGAAGGAAACAGTTACGAAATCCTTTCTATTACGCCAAGTGTAAAAGTATCAGGCTGTACGGATCCAACAAGCTGTAACTTCAATCCTTTAGCGACTGTTAATGACGGTTCATGTGCATACTTAGCGCCAAGTACTATTACAGGAAATAATGTTGCCTATTATTTAACCGAAGAAACATATAGTTATGCATTAGGAGCTACATCAACTATTGTATGGAAAGTAGAAGGCGGTGAGCTTTTAGAAGGACAAGGAACAGATTCTATTAAAGTTCATTGGGAAGTCGGTACTTTAGGAAAAATCACTGTTATAGAAACTGGAATATGTTCGACAATTCCGATTGAATATTCAGTTTCTTTATCCCCAGCAGATGTTTCTCTAGACAAAAATGCTTCTATAGCACGATTGTGGAACGAAGCGCTATTATTTGCAATTCGAAAAGATTTTGCAAGACCAACAATTCATGCAAGAAACTTGTTTCATACAAGCATTGCAATGTATGACGCGTGGTCTGTTTATGATACAGGAAATAGTGCCACCTTTTTATTGGGTGAAACTTTAGGGGCTTCATATACTCCTTTTAATGGATTTGTTAATGTTGGTGATGTTTCAGAAAATCGTTCAAAAACAATAAGTTATGCCATGTATCGCTTATTAAGTCATCGATTTAAAAACTCTCCTGGCGCAGCAGAATCTTTTGAATTGTTTGATTTATTGATGGACCAAATGGGGTATGACAAAGATTTCACTTCATTAGATTACGCTACAAATGATCCTGCAGCATTAGGGAATTATATTGCTCAGAGTATTATTGATGTTGGTTATTCTGATGGGGCAAGGGAATCTACAGGCTATGATAATGAATATTATCAACCAGTAAATGATCCATTAGTGACAGCCTTTTCAGGAAATAGTACCTTAACAGACCCAAATCGCTGGCAACAACTAAGCTTAGAAACATTTATTGATCAAAGCGGAAATTTAATTTCAAACTCAACACCAGATTTTTTAAGTCCTGAATGGGGTAATGTGACCCCTTTTTCACTGAAAGAGTCAAACAAACAAGTGTTTACACGAGAAGGAAATAATTACGTGGTGTATCACGCTCCAGGGAATCCTCCTCAGTTAGATATTACTTCTCCAAATACATCATCAGAGCAATACAAATGGGGCTTTTCATTAGTTTCTATTTGGGGTTCACATTTAGACCCTTCGGACGGCACGAAACTAGATATTTCGCCAAAATCTTTAGGAAATATTTCTATCGGAGATATGCCATTAACTTTTGATGAGCTACCAAATTTCTATAACACTTTAAATGGAGGTGATACTGGAACAGGGTATGCCGTAAATCCAAAGACAAATGCACCATACACAGAGCAAGTAGTTCCAATGGGTGATTATGGAAGAGTATTGTCAGAGTTTTGGGCAGATGGACCAGATTCTGAAACTCCACCAGGTCATTGGTTTGCATTGATGAACTATGTAAGTGATCATGAGCTAACAATAAAGAAATTTGAAGGAATAGGAGACAAGTTGTCGAATTTAGAATGGGATGTGAAAAGTTATTTCCTTTTAGGAGGAGCAATGCATGATTCAGCTATTACAGCATGGAGTATTAAGGGGTGGTATGACTATCTTCGCCCGATTTCAGCAATACGTTATATGGCGAATTTAGGTCAAAGCACAGACAATACGTTATCAAATTATCACATAGGAGGAATTCCTTTGGAAGCAGGGAAAATTGAAGTTGTACAAATAGGAGATGATTTAGCGGGAAGATCAGATGAGCATGTGGGAAAAATTAAGCTATACACATGGAAAGGACATGCTTTTATTGGAAACCCAAATACAGATACAGCAGGAGTCGACTGGATTTTAGCAGAAAACTGGATGCCTTATCAGCGGCCTAGTTTTGTAACACCTCCATTTGCAGGGTATGTATCAGGACATTCAACTTTTTCACGTGCAGCAGCAGAAGTGTTGACAAGAATTACA
>JBLFXB010000003.1:0-65744 GCA_047611925.1 Polaribacter sp. | reverse complement strand
GGTAATTTAAAAAACTAACTTATATTTGCAGTCGCCAAGAGCAACGGTCTGGTAGTTCAGCTGGTTAGAATGCCGCCCTGTCACGGCGGAGGTCGCGGGTTCGAATCCCGTCCAGACCGCAAAAAGCTTCTCATTTATGAGAAGCTTTTTTTGTGCTCTTATTTTTTAGGAGAAGTAGACACAAATATGGTTTCTAGTTTCTTGTAGAGAACAATTAAAAACTTGCTCTTGTTTGATAATTAATATTGATTATCTAGATTTAAAATTTACAAAATTCTTTATATTAGCACCTTCTTAGTCGTGATTTTTGCTAAGGGTAAGTCAGAAAAACACATCAATAATAGTATAACTAAAAAAAATTAAAATGAAAAAGATTTTATTATTTACGCTGTGCATTGCATTTAATTATAATGCTTTAGCGCAAACTGTTAATTTAGGAATGCCTTTGCCTGAAGAGCAGAGCATTAGAAAGGGAGTTTTAGAAAACGGAATGACCTATTACATACACAGTACAAGTGTTACTAAAGATGTAGCAAGTTATTACATCATACAAAATGTAGGATCTGTTTTAGAGAAAGATAACCAACAAGGATTGGCTCATTTTTTAGAACATATGGCTTTTAACGGAACTAGAGATTTTCCAGGAAAAGGAATCTTAGATAAGATGCAGGAACACGGGCTTGTTTTTGGGAAAGACATCAATGCGTATACGTCTTTTGATGAAACCGTTTACAACATAAACAACATTCCTACAACACCAGAGTTGATAGACACTGGATTGTCTGTTCTGCATAATTGGTCTAACTATTTATCGTTAACTGATAAAGAAATTGATTCTGAACGTGGTGTAGTTAAAGAAGAATGGAGAACTCGCCAAAACGGAGGTATGCGTGTATTGCAACAAACTATTGGTACAATGTTTAACAATTCTACCTATTCAAAACGTTTGCCAATTGGTCAAATGGATGTTGTAGAAGGGTTTGAATATAAAGCATTACGTGATTTTTATCACGACTGGTATAGAACAGATTTACAAGCCATAGCAATTATTGGTGATGTAAATATTGATGAAATAGAGCAAAAAATTAAAGCGTTGTTTTCAGGTATTCCAGCAGTAAAAAACCCTATAAAACGTACAGAATTTCGTATTGCAGATAATGAAGAACTTATTTACGATATGGGAATGGACAAAGAAGTTACTGCTTCAAATATTTCTTTTGCTATTCGTCATGATAAATCTTTAAAAAATGAAACAGTAGGCGATTTAAAAGAAAGTTTGTTAAACGGTATGGTAACATCAATCATCTCTACTAGATTGACTGAGATTAATCAGAAACCTGAATCTCCTCTTTTATACGCAGGTGTTAATTATGGTAGTCTTTCTAGGTTAAACAATCAGTTTAGTGCTCGTATAGTTCCAAAACCAAAGATGCAACATAAAGGATTTGAATTAGTGATTTCAGAAATTAATAGAGCTGTAAAATTTGGATTTACGAAAGCAGAAATAGGAAGAGTTGTTGCTCAATATACAAGTTCTTATGAAAATCAAATTGCTGGATTAGGAAATAGACGTCACGGACAAATTGTTAGAGCGATTCAAACCAACTATTTAGAAAATGCTCATATTACAGATTTAACAAAAGAGTTTGAAATTGCAAAAGTGATTTTTAGTCAGTTAACTCAAAAAGAGCTGTTAACGACCATACAAAAATTATATGTTAAAAAGAATAGATCTCTGGTTGTTACAGGAGTAAAAGGAAATGAAAACCTAACAAAAGAAGAAGCAATTGCTATTATTAATAGAGTTGAAAATGACACAACTTTAAAAGGATATGTAGAAGAAACGAATGTAAGACCTTTAATGTCTGGCGTTCATTTAATTGCTGGTTCTATTGTTTCAGAAAAAGAAGATAAAGAAATTGGTTCAACAATTTTCACATTAAGCAATGGTATTCAAGTACATTATACGTTTGTTGATAAAAACAAGAATGATGTAAAATTAAGTGCGGTTAGTTATGGGGGTAAATCTTTAATAGATGTTGAAGACTTGCCATCAACAACACTACTTGGTAATGTTGTGCAAATGTCTGGATTGGGTGATTTTTCTGCGATTGATTTACCAAAAGTTTTAGCAGGAAAAAAAGCAAGTTCTAGTGCAAGTGTTGGTAATACTTCAGAGAGTGTTTCCGGTTCATCTTCTACAAAAGATGTAGAAACAATGATGCAATTGGTGAATTTACGTTTTACAAAACCTCGTTTTGATGAAAATTCATATAACGTGTTAATGCAGCAGGTAGATGCCTTTTTAATTAGAAAGAGTGAACAAATACAATCTAAAATGCAAGATAGTGTTACTATGACATTGTATGGAAAAAATCATCCTACAAAGCGTTTGTTTGATAAAAAACTAATGTCTGAAATGTCTTTTGATAAAATGAAAGGTATTTATACAAGTAGATTTAGTAATGCAGGAGATTTTACATTTTTTATTGTGGGTGATGTGACAAAAGAAACTATAAAACCTTTGTTAGAAAAGTACATTGCTAGCTTACCAACAACAGATGAAAGAGAAAATTGGAAAGACAATTCAACAAGCTGGATCGTTAATAAAATAGACAAAGATGTGTTTTTAGAGATGAAAGACCCTAAAACATCTGTTCGTGTAATGATTAAAAACAACATGAAGTATTCTTTAAAAAATGCAATATTAATGAGAGCTATGGGTGATGTGTTGCAATTGCGTTACACAGAATCTTTAAGAGAAAAAGAAGGTGGTACATACGGAGCTAGAACTAGAGGTTCAATTTCAAGAAGACCAATCGAAGAAGCGTTTATATCCGTAAATTTTGATTGTAATCCAGACTTAGCAGAAAAACTAATTGGTATTGTGCACAAAGAAATAGAAGCTCTTAAAAACGGGGATATTCAACAAGCCGACTTAGATAAAACTCTTACTAATTATTTAAAAGAAAGAGAAGAAAGTAAGAACTACAATAAGTTTCAAATGAGTTTGTTAAAGAATTCTGTGTTAGAAGGATATAATATGAATGATCCTAAAAACTATGAAAATATTATAAAATCTATTACGATTAAGGATTTAAGAAATATTACAAACAAATTAATAGAAAACAGTAAATCGTACGAGATTGTTTTTAAACCAAAAAAGTAAAAATAGTTAAGAGAATATTTTATAAAAAGCACCTCAATTTTGAGGTGTTTTTTTTAATTTTGGTATTAGAATGATTGTAAATAGTATTTATAAAATACAGAATACCTCCATTTTAATTCTTCTAAATAATAAGAGATAGCACTTCCATCTCCAATAATTAGTAAAGAGATAATTATTGAATCGCTCTATTTTTTGTCTTTAAAAAAGAACAGAGAATCTGTTTTTAGTTGCCCTAAATCGTTGTAGTTCAAATATAATTAATAATATTTTCACTTTTTCACGAAAAAGCTTGTTTATACTAATTTAATTTTTAGATTTGTCATGTACAACAAAAACAAAACAAAAAATGTTACACAGTATTTGGCAAGGTTTCTATTTCTACTTTTATTTTTTTATTAAGAGCTGAGACTTTATACCATATTGTTAACACAAAATAATATATCATAAAGTTTCGAAATTCGAAACTTTTTTTTATGCTTAAAATGAAAAATATAATAGCCATACAAGGAGCCGAAGGTTCTAATCATCATAAAGTTGCAATAGACTTTTATGGAGCCGAAGTTCAGTTAAAAGAATGCTTGTCTTTTGATGCCTTAGTAGATCGTTTATTAGATAAGACTTCTGATAAAGGGATTATGGCAATAGAAAATACAATTGCCGGTTCTATCATTCCTAATTACGCATTAATCGACGCGAATAATTTATACATAAGTGGAGAAGAATATTTAAATATTCATCATCATTTAATGGTGTTGCCAGGTCAGAAAATTGAAGATATTAAAGAAGTATGTTCACATCCAATGGCACTGTTACAATGTAAAGAGTTCTTTAAGAAGTATCCGCATATTAAATTGGTAGAAGATGTAGATACCGCAGAAGTAGCAAAACGAATTTCAAAAAATAAATTAAAAGGAGTTGCAGCAATAGCACCTAAGTTAGCCGCTGACCTTTTTGAATTAGAGGTAATTGAAGATGAAATTCAAACGATGAAAGAGAATGCGACTCGTTTTGTAATTGTACAAACAGAGAAGCCTAATAATGGAATTGACCAAATAAATAAAGCGTCATTAAAATTTCAGTTAGATCATAAAAGAGGAAGTTTGGCCGCGATTTTAAATGTATTGAGTGATTGTAAAATGAGTTTAACCAAAATACAATCATTACCTGTTATAGAATCGCCTTGGAAATATTCATTCTTTGTTGATGTTACGTTTGATGACTATAAAGAGTACGAAAAAGCAATCGCTGTTATAACAATTATGGCCTTAGAATTGAAAGTATTAGGAACGTATAAAAACGGAAGAAAATGACGACGCAGTCGTTCTGAACTTATTTCAGAATCTCAATAATAGAAAGATGATAAAATCAGCAAAAAGATTAGATACCGTACAAGAATACTATTTCTCTAAAAAATTAAGAGAAGTTAGAGAGCTGGCAGCAGCAGGAAAGCCGATTATCAATATGGGAATTGGAAGTCCAGATTTACAGCCGCCAACCAAAGTAATAGATGCAATTCAGCAAAGTTTTAACGATGCAGACGCACATAAATACCAAAGTTACCAAGGATTGCCAGCATTAAGAAATGCTATTTCTGCGTTTTATAAGCAAAAATTTAATGTCGCTACAGATCCTGCGAATGAGATTTTGCCTTTGATGGGAAGTAAAGAAGGGATTATGCATATTTCGATGGCTTTTTTAAATAAAGGTGATCAAGTTTTGATTCCGAATCCAGGATATCCAACCTATACATCGGTAACCAAATTATTGGGTGCTGAGCCTGTTTTTTATGAGTTGGAAGAAGCTACTAATTGGCAACCAAACATTGAGGCGTTAGAAGCATTAGATTTATCAAAGGTAAAAATAATGTGGGTAAATTATCCACACATGCCAACAGGAACAAATGCGTTAAAAGAGACCTTTGAAAAGTTAGTTGCTTTCGGAAAAAAGCATCAAATACTTTTGGTAAATGACAATCCGTATAGCTTTATTTTAAATGATAAGCCGCTAAGTATTTTACAAGTTGAAGGTGCAAAAGACATTGCTTTAGAATTGAACTCATTGAGTAAAACATTTAACATGGCAGGTTGGCGTGTTGGAATGGTATTGGGAAATAAAAAGTACATCAATGAAATTTTAAAAGTGAAAAGCAATATGGATTCTGGAATGTTTTACGGAATTCAGAAAGGCGCAATTGAGGCATTACATTTATCTGATGATTGGTTTGAGAACCAAAATAAAGTATACGAAGAAAGAAGAAATTTGGTTTTTCAACTAGCAGATAAATTAGAGTGTGCTTATGATGAGAATTCAACTGGATTATTTGTTTGGGCGAAGATTCCGGCAGGAAAAACATCAGAACAAGTAACAGATGCTATTTTGTATGATAAAGACATATTCATTACACCAGGAACTGTTTTTGGATCTCAAGGAGAAGGATATATCCGATTCTCATTATGTGTTTCCAAAGAAATAATTAAGAACGCAATCTCTAGATTTTAATATGAACGTATTTGTAATAGGAGTTGGATTGATTGGCGGAAGCATGGTCTTGGATATTAAAAAGAAATATCCAGAAGCAGTTGTTTACGGAATTGACAACAATGAAGAGCATCTAGAGAAAGCTATTGAATTAGGGGTTATTGATATAAAAGCAACTTTTGAAGATTTAGGAAAAGCAGAAATTGTAATTGTCTCTATTCCGGTTGATGTGCAATTAGTGGTGATTCCTAAAGTATTGGATTTGGTTTCTGATGATGCATTAGTTTTTGATGTAGGCTCTACCAAAGAAGACATTTGTAAGGTGTTAGAGAAGCATCCAAAAAGAAGAAATTATTTAGCAGCGCATCCAATTGCAGGAACTGAATTTTCGGGGCCAACTGCGGCGCATAATGGATTGTTTCATCAAAAAACGAACATTATTTGTGAAGTAGAAAAAACAGCTTTTAAGTTGCAAGAAAAAGCGTTAGATATCTTTGAAAAACTAGGAATGCGTATTCGATATATGGATGCAAAATCTCATGATAAGCACATTGCGTACGTATCACATTTATCGCACATTAGTGCATTTATGTTAGGGAAAACAGTAATTGAGAAAGAAAAAAACGAACGTGATATCTTTGATATGGCAGGAAGTGGATTCGCTTCTACAGTTCGTTTAGCAAAAAGTTCGCCAGCAATGTGGACTCCTATTTTTGAACAAAACAAAACCAATGTTATTGAGACATTAGAAGAATATATACAGAACCTTCAGCAATTTAAAGAGCTGATGATACAAAACGATTTTACCGAAATTTATAATGCAATGGAAAGTACAAATCACATTAAACAAATATTAAACGGCATAAAATAAACGGCCAAAACAAGTAGAAAAATGGAAAATACAAAAGAATTAAAAACATGGTTGGATGATATGAAGCTTTCGCATCCACTAGTAATAGCAGGGCCTTGTAGTGCAGAAACCGAAGAGCAGGTTTTAAAAATTGCACACGAGTTAAAAGATTCTGATGTAAATTATTTCCGCGCGGGAATTTGGAAACCTAGAACACGACCAGGAATGTTTGAAGGAGTTGGTGCAATTGGATTAAAATGGTTGCAAAAAGTAAAAGCAGAAACAGGAATGAAAACCTGTACTGAAGTTGCCAATGCAGCACATGTAAAATTGGCTTTAGAGTATGATGTAGATTTATTATGGATTGGAGCACGTTCTACAGTATCTCCTTTTATCATGCAAGAAATTGCAGATGCTTTAAAAGGAACAGATAAAATTGTGTTGGTAAAGAATCCAGTAAATCCAGATTTAGCATTGTGGTTAGGTGGAATCGAAAGATTATATACTGCCGGAATTAAAAATCTAGGAGCAATTCACAGAGGGTTTTCTACCTATGAGAAATCGAAGTACAGAAATATTCCAGAATGGCAATTGGCAATTGAGTTTCAAAATAGATTTCCAGATTTACCATTAATTTGTGATCCTTCTCATATTACAGGGAATAGAGATATGATTTTTGATGTTTCTCAAACTGCGTTAGATTTAAACTTTAATGGGTTAATGATTGAAACACATACAGATCCAGATAACGCTTGGAGTGATGCTGCTCAGCAAGTAACACCAGATTCTTTAAAGCAAATTATGGAAGATTTAAAGATTAGAAAAGAAACAGAAACAGATTCTGGATATAGAGATTCTTTGGATAGCTTGAGAGCTCAGATTAATGTGGTTGATGGTCAGCTTATTGAGATGATGGGCAAAAGAATGAAAGTTGCCGATAAAATTGGAGTTTTAAAGAAAGAGAAAAATGTTGCTGTTTTACAGTCTAGACGTTGGAACGAAATTCTAGGGAATATGATTTTAGAAGGTGAAAGTAAAGGATTGAGTGAAGAGTTTGTTTTAAAAATGTTTAAAGCCATTCACCAAGAATCTATCAATCATCAAGAAAAAATTTTCAAAGGATAAAATAAAAAAAACCGCCAATTGGCGGTTTTTTTATGATTACTATTAATTTATTAGCATCTTTGCTATATGACAGGAATTGTATATAAATCTACTGGGAGTTGGTATTTGGTGAAAACCAATAATGGCGTGTTTTATGAATGTAGAATTAAAGGAAAATTTAGGCTTCAGGGAATTAAAAGTACAAATCCTTTAGCAGTTGGAGATGTCGTTAGTTTTGAAATTGAGACAAACAACGATGTTGAAACAGGTGTGATACATAAAATACATGACCGTGCGAATTATATCATTCGTAAATCTGTCAATTTATCTAAGCAAACACATATTATTGCTGCAAATGTAGATTTGGTTTTTTTATTGATTACCATTAATAACCCACCAACTTTCACCTCTTTTATTGACCGTTTTTTAGTGACTGCAGAGGCATATTCTATTGATACTGTTTTGGTGTTTAATAAAATTGACTCTTACGAATTGGAACAAAGAGCAGAAATTATGTATTTGAAAGATATCTATGAGAAAATTGGATATAAATGCATTGAAGTTTCAGCTACAGAAAACAAAAATGTTGATTTGGTAAAAGAAATGATGATTGGTAAAACAAGTATGTTTATCGGTCATTCTGGAGTCGGGAAATCTACATTGGTAAATACCATAGAACCTACTTTAGATTTGAAAACGAAAGAAATTTCTAATCAACATAAACAAGGACAACATACGACAACATTTGCAGAAATGTTCGATTTATCTTTCGATGCAAAAATTATTGATACTCCAGGGATTAAAGGATTTGGAGTTGTAGATATGGAGAAAGAAGAAGTTGATAGTTATTTTCCGGAATTTTTAGCCGTGAAAAATGATTGTAAATTTAATAACTGTTTACATGTAGAAGAACCAAAATGTGCCGTGAAAGATGCCGTGGAAGATGAAGAAATCTCCTATTCTCGTTATAAAAGTTATTTGCAAATTATAGCTGGAGAAGAGGAGCACTACAGAACCGATATTTGGGAAAACGAAGAATAATGAAAGCAGTAATCCAACGCGTAAAACATGCCAGTGTAACTGTAGAAGGAAGTATAATTGCAGAGATCAAACACGGAATTTTATTGTTATTAGGCATTGCTGAGCATGATTCTAAAGAAGACATTGTTTGGCTGTCAAAAAAAATTGTAAACCTCAGAATCTTTAATGACGAAAATGACGTGATGAACAAGTCGTTGATTGCTGTAAATGGAGAAGCAATTGTTGTGAGTCAATTTACATTGCAAGCAAGCACAAAAAAAGGAAACAGACCAAGTTATATCAAAGCAGCAAAACCAGAAATTGCAATACCTATTTATGAGTCTTTTGTGAAGCAATTTGAAATAGATTTAGGTAAAAAAGTTGGAACGGGTAAATTTGGTGCAGATATGAAAGTAGAATTGCTAAATGATGGCCCAGTTACTATAATAATCGATACTGAAAATAAAAACTAATTCCCTAGGAACATAAAATTATATTCCTATCTTTACAGCATAAAAAAACATAAATAATGAAAAAAATAATTTTGGTTTTAGTTGTTTTAACAACTGTATTTGTTTCTTGGAAAGGAAAAGAAAATAAAAAAACAGTAGTAACTGACGAAGTAAAAGTAGTACAAATAGGAGTAGACAGCAATGTGAATATTTCAGAATCTGTTGTTCTTTGGAAAGGTTTTAAGCCAACAGGAAGTCATAATGGAACTGTAAAGTTAGTTTCTGGAACAATGACAATTGAAAATGGTGTTATTGCTGCTGGAGAGTTTGTAATGGATATGAATTCTATTACAGATGCAGATGGTAGTACTAGGTTAGAAGGTCATTTGAAAAATGCTGATTTTTTTGACGTAGAAAAATATCCAACATCTAAATTTGTAGTAACTTCTTCTGAGCTTGAAGATGGAAAAGTTCAAGTTACTGGTGACTTAACCATCAAAGATGTAACAAAAAGCATCACTATTTCAGCAATTATTACAGAAGTAGAAGGGGCAATTACTTTTAAAAGTGAAACATTTGAATTGAATAGAGCAGACTTTAATGTAAAGTATGGTTCTAAATCATTCTTTGCGAACTTAAAGGATAAGTTTATCAACGACAATATGGAAATTTCTTTTGAAGTAAAAGGGACAAAATAGTGTTCGTTAGACAATAAAATAAAAACCCCAAAACGAAAGTTTTGGGTTTTTTATTTACAAACTAATTGCAGTTGTATGTTTTACTTCTCCAATAATAAAAGTACTATGTGTACTTCCAATATGTTTAATGGCAGTTAATTTTGTAATTAAAAAATCTCTATAAGATTCCATATCTTTTACATAAATTTTTAAAATGTAATCATAATCACCACTTACATGAAAACATTCTGCGACTTCAGAAAGCTTTAGAATTTCTTTTTCAAAACTTGTGACATCCTCTTTTGAATGCTGAATTAATTTAATGTGGCAAAAAACTAAAAATGATTTTTCAATCTTATTTCTGTTTATTAATGCGACATATTTCTTGATTATTTTTTCTTTCTCAAGCTTTTTTACCCGCTCATAAACAGCTGTTATAGATAGGTTTAGTTGTAGTGAAAGTTGTTTTGTGGTTTGTTTACTGTCGTTTTGTAGTAAATCAATGAGTTTTAAATCTGTTTTATCTAAAAGCATACCGAAAATATTTCTATTAAAATTAAATTAATAACATCTGTTGTAGATGTTAAATCATGATATTGATGTAAAATTAGAAAAATAAACTATATAATAGGGTAAGTGTTGATTTTTAATCTGATTGATTGTTCTTTTGTAAAATAAAAAACAAACTCACATGAAATTTAAACCAGCGAATAATATACAAGATTTACAATACTTCGGAGAATTTGGAGGTGTAAACCCATCCATTTCAGATTCATCTACCTATACTTTTTTAGAAGCAAAAACCATGCTCGACACTTTTGAAGGAAATACAGATGGGTGTTATTTATATTCTCGTCATACATCGCCAAGTAATTTATATTTAGGAGAAGCTTTGGCAGCAATGGAAGGAACAGAAACAGCAAATGTTGCTGGCTCTGGAATGGGAGCAATTACACCAACATTATTACAATTGTGTGGTTCTGGAGATCATATTGTTTCTAGTAGAACTATTTACGGAGGTACGTATGCATTTTTGAAAAATTTTACACCTAGAATGGGCATTCAAACATCATTTGTAGACATTACAAAGTTAGATGTAGTGGAAGCGGCAATTACAGAAAGTACAAAAGTATTGTATTGTGAATCGGTTAGTAATCCATTATTAGAGGTTGCCGATATTAAAGGGTTATCTGCTTTAGCTAAAAAATATGATTTAAAATTAGTGGTAGACAATACCTTTTCACCGCTATCAATTTCTCCTGTGCAGTTAGGTGCAGATGTTGTGATACATAGTTTAACAAAATTCATCAATGGTTCTTCTGATACTATGGGCGGTGTTGTTTGTGGTACTTCAGAATTTGTGAATTCTTTAAAAAGTGTGATTGATGGCGCAAGTATGCTGTTAGGAGCTTCTATGGATTCCTTACGTTCTTCATCAATTTTAAAGAATATGAGAACGTTGCATATTAGAATGAAACAGCATAGTGTAAACGCTGCTTTTTTAGCAGAAAAATTTGAAGCTGATGGATTAAAAACAGTGTATCCTGGATTAAAATCACACCCTTCTCATGAAATATTTACTTCGATGATGAATCAAGAATATGGGTATGGCGGAATGTTAACTGTTGATGCTGGATCTTTAGAGAAAGCAAATGCCTTAATGGAATTAATGCAAGAGAAAAACGTAGGGTATTTAGCAGTGAGTTTAGGGTTTTATAAAACATTATTCTCATCTCCAGGAACCTCTACATCCTCTGAAATACCAGAAGATGAACAAGAAGAAATGGGCTTGTCAGCTGGTTTAATTCGTTTTTCTATTGGTTTAGATAATGATATTGAAAGAACCTACGAAATGATAAACGCTTGTAT
This sequence comes from Polaribacter sp., assembly GCA_047611925.1. Lineage (GTDB taxonomy): Bacteria > Bacteroidota > Bacteroidia > Flavobacteriales > Flavobacteriaceae > Polaribacter. The sequence continues at coordinate 54,125 of JBLFXB010000003.1, read as the reverse complement.
GAAGCAAGTCGGAGTTTTGTCAAATCAAGAAGTACAGGTTAATAGTGCGAAGTATACTTTGGAAAAAGAAATGATTTAATTTTAAATTCCTTTTAATCGAGTCCAAAAATCAGTTAGAAAATTTTCAGGAGGATTAAAATTATTTGAGGGTTTCGTTGTCCAACGAAGCCCTTCTTTTTTTAGTTCGAACGTCATCATTGCTTTAATAGAGTCATTTGTGCTCATTACATAGCGTAAATCATTGTAGATAATTCTAGCGGGATTTTCTTTTTTCTCTATCAAATAGTACGCATCACTAAACCAAGTTAAGGTCTTTAAATCGGGTTCATTTACGTTGACAATTGAATCATTTTTAGGAATTGAGATAAACGTATTTACAGTAGCGATTTTGTCAAATAATGAATAATATCCAACTTTATAATCAGTCTTTGTTTCTGCAATTCCGTACCATAATACATTGTTTAAAATTGTTGGCTGTGTTCTAAATCGCAGATAAGAAATGTTTGCCTTTTCAAAAGATTTTTTAAAGACAGTATCTATGTATATTTTATTTCCAAGCGTGCACAACATATATGCAGAGCTAATATAAATTCCGGCTTTTGTCCATGTTACTCTTTTGGAATTTGTTCTTTTATAGAATAGGGTTATAATCAAACAAAATAAGAAAGGTAGCGTGTATAATGGGTCTACAACAGAAATATTGTTAAACGAAATTCGATAGTTAGAAAACGGTAAAAACAATTGTGTTCCGTAAGGCGTAAAACTATCTAATATTGGATGTGTAAAAATAGCTAAGAAAAAGAGAAGTGTCCAGTCTTTTCTAGTAGTGAGATTGTCAATTCTCTTGCCAGTATTATAGAGTTTATGAATAAAGAGACCTAGAAAATAAGAGGCGATAAAGGCAAAAACAATGGAGTGCATAAACCCTCTATGAAAAGCCATAGAATCAATTGCGTTCGAATAAAAGATGTTTCCAAGAAATACATCTAAATCTGGAATTGTACCTCCAATTGCTCCAAATAATAATGCTTTGTTTCCAATTTTTTCACCAAGTGCTATTTCTCCGCAAGCAGCACCTAAAACAATCTGAGTTAATGAATCCATAGGCAGCAAATGTAGTGAACAATTTGATTTGCATAAAACTGCTTAAAATCGTAACATTACAAAACTAAAACTTTAGATACATGGAAAGCCAAAATATTACACCTACACAGCCTCAAGATGATCCAATAATTGAAAATAAAGAATTGAACATTTGGGAAGCATTAATTCCGATTTTTGCTTTAGTTGGCATGTTATTTTACAATGTGTTTTTTGTATATGGTGATGATGCTTTAAGTGGAAGTAATCAATTTATATTGTTATTAGGAGCAGCCGTCGCTGCTGTTGTTGGTTTTAGGAATAAAGTTTCTTACAAACAAATGATGGAAGAAGTTGCCGTAAATGTGAAATCTACTACAGGCGCATTGTTAATTTTATTAATGGTAGGTTCTTTAGCGGGAACCTGGTTGATTAGTGGAATTATACCTTCTATGATTTATTATGGTTTACAAATTTTAAATCCAACAATATTTTTAGCAGCATCCGTTATTATTTGTGCAATTATTTCTGTTGCAACAGGAAGCTCTTGGACCACTTCTGCAACTGTTGGTATTGCGTTGGTTGGAATTGGTAATACATTAGGTATCTCTGCAGGAATGACCGCTGGAGCAGTATTGTCTGGAGCTTATTTTGGTGATAAATTATCACCACTTTCTGATACGACAAACTTAGCGCCAACAATGGCTGGTGGTGAGTTGTTTGCACATATAAAATACATGACACTTACAACAGTGCCAACAATTTTGGTAACACTAGTTATTTTTATAATTATTGGTTTAACAATTGATACAACAGGTTCACCAGATATTTCAGATCAATTAACTGCAATAGATGGCGCTTTTAATATTTCACCTTGGTTATTTCTTGTTCCAGGTGTTGTAATTATTATGATTGTTAAAAAAACACAGCCACTAATTGCTTTATTAGTAGGGACTCTGTTAGGTGGTATAGTTGCTATAATTGTACAGCCAGATATTGTAGCTAAAGTAGCTGGTGCAGATTCGTTAACATTTAACTCTGCTTATAAAGGAGTAATGAACGCAATGACTGTTAGCTCGTCTGTAGAAACTTCTAGTGCAGAATTGAACGATTTATTTACTGCAAAAGGAATGAGTGGAATGCTTGGAACTATTTGGCTAATTATTTGTGCAATGGTTTTTGGGGGTGTTATGGATGCTATTGGTGCGTTAGCAAGAATTAGTAAAGCGTTGTTAAGTTTAGCTTCTTCTGTCTTCGGATTATTTGCAAGTACAGTTGCTAGTTGTTTAGCATTAAACGTTACTGCTTCTGATCAGTATTTAGCAATTGTTGTTCCTGGAAAGATGTTTAAAAAAGCCTATGAAGAAAAAGGGTTAGCGCCAGAAAATTTAAGTAGAACCTTGGAAGATGCAGGTACAGTTACCTCTGTGTTAATTCCTTGGAATACCTGTGGTGCATATCAATCTGGAGTTTTAGGAGTTGGAGTTTCTGAGTATTTCTTCTTTGCAATTTTTAACTGGTTAAGTCCAATAATGACATTGATTTTTGCAGCCTTTAATATCAAGATTAAGCAATTGGTAAAAAAATAATAAAACGTTTATATATATAGACCTCGTAAATTTTTACGAGGTTTTTTATTTTAAAAGATGCTTATTCTCGCAAAATATTTTGAAGTAAATGTCTTCACTGAAATCGCTTTAGTAGCTAAAAGTAGATCGAGGTTCTACAACAAAATACAATAGAAAATTGTCGGGAATATTACCAAAAACAGAAATCCAATTTTTAGAAAATAAGTAATTATTTTTTCTTGCTGATTACTACTAAAATCGATGAAATTAACAATAACACCCAAGGAGAACCGTGTAAGAATACATCAAACCAATCCATTGGTTGCATTACATTTTCTCCAGAAAAAGCATTTCCACCTAATATCCATTGAATTTTACCCCAAATATGTGGCGGATTAAATGGTGCTAAGCCCAGTGTTAAACTTGCTAGTAAAAAGAGGTTCCAGTTTTTTTGAAGTTTTTGTATCATAGAATTAATTCACGAATAAAAAATAATTATGTCCCACATTGTGGGTTAGATAAACCAATTCCAAACCAATCCAAAACGGATTACATAATCTCTATATGGATGATTTGGTGCAGAAAAATAATTCTTCTTTAAAAATAGAGAACTCAAGTTGTCTGCCTTTATATAAATACGTGTTCTTCTAATTTGTGCATTGACAAAAACATCAAAAGTAGGATAGCCAATTTCTATTGTGTTTTGTATTCTAAACTCATTTAATAACGGGTTAAATGCATTCGATTTAAATTTAGAAAAGTACTTGAAAGTGATACCTGTTTGCAAGAATAATGGCTTCCCTTCAAACAAAAAATCTGAATAATATAACGTATTTCTTGTAATCAAACTAGGGACTCTAAAAACATCTTGTCCACTACTAACTTGTTGAAAAAGAACTGTGTTGTTTAAAGCGAATTTCCCGAATTTAAATTCGTTGTTTGCTTTTACTTTTAAATATGTAATATTCTCGCCAGATTGTTGAGGTTTTGATGATTCATCAAAATAGGTATAGTTTTCAATATTGGTTAAAGATGCTTTTGCATTAACCCACTTAGTTTGTACTCCAAACGAAATATTTCTAGTGTTTATTTTCTTGAAATCATCATTCTGCCAATTATAATCATCATAGGCACTTTGATACAATACCGTATTAAAGTTTGGTGACTTAGAGGTGATAGAAATACTTCCTTTAAAAGTAAATACACTATCTTTTTTAAAGACAGCTTCACTATACATCGTATTGCCAGAAATTTTCCCAGAACCTGGAGATAGACTTACTTCTGAGTTTAATTGAAAGTTTTTAATTTTCGCATTCCAACTTCCTCCAAAAGAGAAGGCGTTCCCTTTTAATTTCGGAGTTGTTATTGGAGTAACATTTGTATTTAGAATTGAATCATAACCATAGCTATAATTAGTGAAATCGGCTTTTACTCTAAACCTTCCTAAAATATATTTTGAGTTAAATTCTATAAATAACTGGTTATTAAAATAGTTGCTTTCAACCTTTTCTATGAAATTGGAAACACTGGTATTTCCAAAAGAGGCATTCACTGTACTTTGCGTAAACTCATACGATTTTGATTCATGAGAAAGCGAATGTCCAATTTTTAAATTGGTAAAGTTTTGAGCAAGGCTGTCTTTGCTTGAAAATAGCTTGTAATCATGTTCAAAAAAGAATCGCTCACCTTCTAATTTGGTTTCTGTGCCTTCAAGGTTTACATCCATTCTTCCTCTGTCGGTAAAGTTTGGGTCCTCATTAATAAACGCATCTAACGAGGTTTGTGTAAGTCCTCCGTTTTCTTCATTCATGATATCTTGGGTGGTAATATGACCTTTGATGGTATATCTTTCAGATTTATTTCTGTAGCTAAAAAAAGTACTAAAATTACCATGAGAGGCTAAAGAATTTCTGTAGTATCCTAAAGAACGCAGTCCTTTGTATTTAAGACCGACATTAAACCTCTTTGAAAAATTCAATGTAAATAAAGTCTCTAAAACCTGCCCTTGTTGCAAGCCTGTTCTATATAGAATTTCAGAGGTAGGCGTTGGTACTTCGAAGTAGTTAATGTCATTAGTGGTTAAGTAATTAAAATGCTTAGCGTTCATTCCAATTAATGGCAACCTAGATTGCTTGCTAAAATCATAGGCTAATGTGTTAAATGTTTGCCCTTGATTATGAAACCCTAAGAGTTCAAAGTTGTCTTTACGTAAAAAATTGTATTTGTATTCTTTTAGAATTGTGAGCGTTGTGTCAATATATATCGTGTCATTTTTTAAAGAAATAACCTTATAGTCAGTGTATTTTGTTTTACCGTCTAATGTGATTCTCACTTTACCTTTCTTAGAAAGAGAGTCGTTTTCTATAAAGGCTGAAAATTTATCACCGTTTTTTGTAGTAGGTCTATTTTGTGCAGAAATAAATCCTACGAAAAAGAAGGATAAAATAAAAGCTGTAAAAAAAAAATTGTTCATCTAAAATGATTGCTTGGACAAATGTAAAATATTTAAACGTAAATTAATGTGAATAATTTCTTCTAAAACTGTTAATTTGTAACGATGTTGAAAAATAATTATAGTGGATTTGTTTTAGAAGCCGGAACCGATGAGGCAGGAAGAGGTTGTTTGTGTGGCCCAGTTGTTGCCGCAGCCGTAATTTTACCACAAAATTTTGAACATCCTTTTTTAAATGACTCTAAGCAGTTGTCAGAAAAACAACGAAATGAATTAAAACCTTTTATAGAGAAAAATGCATTGAGTTTTGGCGTTTCTTTTGTTTATGAAAAAGAAGTTGACCAAATTAATGTATTACAAGCATCCATAATAGGAATGCACCGTTCTATTGCGCAGTTAAAACCATTGCCAGAATATATAATTGTTGATGGAAATAAGTTTAAACCTTTCAAAGAAATTCCGTACAAAACAATTGTAAAAGGAGATGCAAAATATTTAAGTATTGCAGCAGCTTCGGTCTTGGCAAAAACCTATAGAGATGAGTTTATGGAAAAAATCCATCAAGAGTTTCCGATGTATAATTGGAAACAAAATAAAGGATATCCAACAAAACAACATAGAGCAGCTATTCGAGAATTCGGAATTACTAAATACCACAGAAAAACGTTTAAGTTATTACCAGACCAATTAAAATTGGAGTTGTAATTCGGTATGTGGAACTTGTTTCACTATCTCATAAATTTAAAATAAAACTTCTTTTTACTGAAAACTTCAACTATTTTAGCTCCTTCAATTTATAGAAGATGATTAAAAGAACACGTGCAGAGATTACCAAATGTATTATTCATAAAGTAGCTAATAAATACAATAGCGGACAAAACTCTTTTTCTGAAGCAGCCATTCGTTTCGATGAAGAAAGCTATAATTTAATGATGCCCTTTTTATTGAAGCCATTTGCAAACCTGTCACAAAGTTTTCGCTTTAGTCATCATGCAGATATTCGTTTAAATGAAATGAATAACTATGCATCTAACGTGTTTAAAGATGAAGAAACGTTTATTGAGAACTCTAAAAACATCGTTAATCACTTATACGAACAGTCAAATTCTGCTCAAATAAAAAAGGGAGATGTTATTATTGCTTTGATTGAAGGAATTGAATATGAAGATGTATTAACCGAAGCAATTGGTGTTTTTAAAGTTGAAAATAAGGTTGATTTTTTTCAGACGTATTTAGATGATGATAGTTTTGATGTTGCAGTACAACAAGGAATTAGCACAAAGAAAATTGATAAAGGGTGTTTGATCTTAAATACTTCAGATACAGAAGGAACTGTTGTATTAAGTGTTGATAACAACCAGTATGATGCACAATATTGGGTTAAAAACTTCTTATCTGTTAAATATGCAGATGATAGAAATCAGCATACACAAAGCTATTTAGAAATGTGTAAAGAGTTTTCGGAAGAAATAATTAAACCAGAATTTGGTAAACAAGAACAAAGTCAGTTTTTAGCAAGCACCGTAGATTACTTTAAAGAAAATGAATCTGTAGATTATCAGGCTTTTAAAGATGAGCTGTTTGAGGAAGACAAACAGAAAGACATGTTTGAAGATTATAAAAAACATTTTGAAACATTGAATGATGTTTTAATCAGGAATAATTTTGAGGTATCAGACGTTGTCTTAAAGAAAGAAAAGAAAAAAATAAAAAGCATCATAAAATTAGATACCAATATTGAAATTAAATTAGATATTGATGCTCCAGATGCAGCTTCAGAATATTTAGAAAGAGGGTATGATGAAGATAAAAAGATGAAATACTATAAAGTGTATTTTAACGAAGAGAAATAATTTTTTTTCTCATTCCTGTGAAAGCAGGAATTTCATTTTAATCGTTAGAAATAATTGTATCTACTTCAAACAATGCTGTAAAGTGTTGTAGTATTTTTTCTTGTACCTCTTCCAATGGGATTTTCTTACCTAATTCGGCTTCCATAGAAGCAACTGCTTTTCCGCGAATTCCACAGGGAATAATATTGTCAAAATAACCTAAGTTCGCATTTACATTTAATGCAAACCCATGCATTGTAACCCATCTGCTTGCTCTAATTCCTAAAGCGCAAATTTTACGTGCAAAAGGTGTTCCAACACCTAGCCAAACACCAGTTTCTCCTTTGCTTCTTTCGGCTTTTAAACCATAGTCCGCTAAGGTTAAAATAATCACTTCTTCTAGTAAACGTAAGTATTTATGAATGTCTGTAAAGAAATTTTCTAAATCTAAAATAGGATACCCAACAATTTGCCCAGGTCCGTGATAGGTAATATCTCCACCACGATTTATTTTATAAAAAGTAGCACCTTTATCTTTCAATTGCTTCTCATTCAATAATAAATTTTCTAAATCACCACTTTTACCCAAGGTATATACATGTGGATGTTCTACAAAAAGGAAATGATTTTTTGTCTCAAGAGATGTGTTGTTTTTTCTATTACTAATTTTTACAGCAACAATTTCTTGTAATAAATCAGTCTGATAATCCCAAGTTTCCTTGTAATCTTTAACGCCTAAGTTTTTGAGTAGTATGTTTTTATTCATAATTGCAGGTTACAAAGATAAATATTTAATTACATTTGTTTGTGTTATTTACAATTAAGCCTAATAATTTTAGATGAATTTTTATGATGAATAAATACAGGTTAGTATCCTTCTTTTTGCTTTTGTTTATTTCGATTTCTGCTTTTTCTCAAAAATCGTGGGTAAAATTGAATGAGCAGACTGAAGTAATAGAAAAGGAGTTAGAATATAGAGATAACACCCCTTCTTCTTTCAATCTATTTTCATTAGAAAACCAATTGATCACAAACAAACTCTTACAAGCTTCTAAAACAGCACAAATAATTGAATTACCTACTCCAAATGGTATTCAGAGGTTTAAAATTAATGAAGCATCTGTTTTTGCAGATGAATTAGCGGCAAAATTCCCTACTATAAAATCGTATGTTGGTGTTGGTGTAGATGATCCAACAGCTAGAGTTAGGCTTAGTAATTCTAAAATAGGATTACATGCAATGATTTCTTCTGGTGCGTACCCAATGTATTTAATTGATCCCTATACAAAAGATAAAAAGACAGCAATTGCGTACTTTAAAAATACCTCAACTAAAAGTAAATTTGAATGTTTAGTAAAAGAGATGCAACCCTCAAATACGAGTAGGCAATTTCAGAAAACATCAAATGCGAATGATGGTAAGTTAAGAACGTATAGAATGGCTTTAATTGGTACTTCAGAATATTCTCAATTTCATTTAACAAATCAAAATATTGCAGTAGGAGCAACTGATGCAATAAAAAAAGCAGCAGTATTGTCTGCGATGAATACTTCTATGACCCGTATCAATGGAGTCTTTGAAAGAGATTTAGGCGTTACGATGCAATTGGTAGCTGATAATGATGACTTAATCTTTTTAAATGCTGCTACAGATGGTTTAACAAATAATGATATTAATACGTTGATTAATGAATCTCAAACAAAATGTGATGCTGTAATAGGTTCTGAAAATTATGATATTGGACATGTTTTTGGATGGGTAAATGATGAAAGCGGAAACGGATTAGCCGGTGGAGGGGTTGTTTGTATAGCTGGACAAAAAGCACAAGGTGTTGCCATGCGAAAAACACCTTTAGGAGATTTATTTGATATCGATTTAGTTGCTCATGAAATTGGTCACCAATTTGGAGCAAACCACACTCAAAATGGAGATTGTAATAGAAATAGTGCAACTGCAGTAGAACCTGGAAGTGGAAGTACAATTATGGGATATGCAGGTTTTTGCGATCCTAATGTACAGAATAATAGTGATGCATATTTTCATGCAGTAAGCATTGCAGAAATGTGGAATTATGTTTCTACAACAGCGACATGTGCTGTTGAAACCGCAACGAATAATACAGCACCAATTGCAAATGCTGGTGTAGATATTTCTATTCCAAAATCAACCCCATTTATTTTAAAAGGAACAGCTTCAGATACAGGTAATTCATTGACATATACTTGGGAGCAATTAGATAATCAAACAGGAGTTACAATACCTCCAGCAGCAACAAGTGCGGTTGGGCCATTGTTTAGATCTCTATCTCCTTCTATAGCAATTAACAGGAATATGCCAGATTTAGCAACAGTTTTAGCAGGAAATACTTCTTCTACTTGGGAGGTTTTACCTTCTGTAGCAAGAACAATGAATTTTGCGTTTACTGTAAGAGACAATGTTGAAAATGGGGCGGCTACCGCTAGAGATGATATAAAAATTACAGTTGACGGTAATTCAGGGCCATTTGAAGTTACTTCACAAAGTGTAGCCACAACTTTAAATGGTGACTCTACTCAAACTATTACTTGGAATGTTGCAAACACAGATGCCTCTGTAGTAAACTGTGCGCAAGTAAATATTTTACTTTCTACTGATGGTGGAATTACATATCCAACTGTGTTAGCTTCTAATACGCCAAATGATGGGACACAAGATTTGGTGCTTACTAATATAGCGACCACTCAAGCAAGAATTAAAATTGTATCAGTAAATAATATTTTTTACGCTGTAAATTCGATTAATTTTTCAATTGATAAAACGGCGAGTGTAATAGATCAATTATTTGCTAATTTTAAGGTGTATCCAAACCCTTCAAAAGGAAATAGTAGGATTAGTTTTGATATGAAGTATTCAAACAATACAGTTGTCCTACAATTGTTTGATCTTAGAGGTAGAAAGATCATTGAAAAACAATATAAAGTTTCTTCTACAAAGTTTTCTAAAAAAATAAATTTTCAATCAATTGCAAAAGGATTGTATCTCTTAAAAGTAAAAAATGGATTTACTAGAGTTACTAAAAAAATCCTGATTGAATAAATTGTCTTTTCATCAAACTAAAAGATATATTTGCTCGTTATCTTATAACACATATTCTTATTAATTTATGTCTATAGAAGTTTCTTTAGTATCAAAATTGTATGGTCAGCAAAAAGCGTTAAATGCAGTCAGTTTTTCGGTTGATAAAGGTTCTGTTGTTGGGTTTCTTGGTCCAAATGGAGCAGGGAAATCTACCATGATGAAAATCTTAACAGGCTATATTAAGCCTACTGAAGGAACCGTTTTTGTAAACGGAATTAATATCCTTGAAAAACCTATTGAAGCACAAAAACAGATAGGATATTTACCAGAGCACAATCCGTTGTATTCAGACATGTATGTGAAAGAATATTTGCAGTTTCAAGCATCAATTTATAAGGTTGATAAAAGTAGTGTTGATGCAATCATTGAAAAGGTTGGATTGAGTCCAGAGTCACATAAGAAAGTAGGGCAACTGTCTAAAGGATATCAGCAAAGGGTTGGTTTGGCAGCTGCGTTATTACACAATCCAGAAGTTTTAATATTAGATGAGCCAACAACGGGTTTAGATCCAAATCAGCTGGTGGAAATTAGAGCATTGATTAAAGACTTGGGTAAAGATAAAACGGTGTTGTTTTCTACGCATATTATGCAAGAAGTAGAGGCTGTTTGTGATCGGGTAATTATTATCAAAGAAGGCGAAATAGTCGTTGATAAATTACTGAAAGAGATACGAACGAAACAAAGTCAAGTAATAGAAGTTACTTTTGATTATAAGATAGAAGAGCAATTTATTAAACGATTGCCAAATTTAGAATCGTATAAAAACAACTACAATACTACATGGTTTTTAACCTTTGATTCTGAGGAGGATATGAGAGCTGTGGTTTTTGATTTTGCACAAGAAAACGGACTCAAAATCTTAGGATTAAATACCCAAAATCAAAATTTAGAAAATTTATTTAGAGAAGTAACCAAATAGGTTGTCATTTCTACGCAGGTAGGAATCTATAGAAATTTAATTCGTAAGATATTCATACGCTTCTAAAAGTGTAGGAAACACAAAGATACTACCAGCTTCTTTTAATTGTTCTTTAGTATATTGTGTTAAAATTCCAATAGGAATCATTCCTGCTATTTTTGCAGCTTTTGTTCCTGTTAAACTATCCTCAAAAACCCAAATATTTTTAAAATCAGGTTCTTTAAAACCCAATGCTTTCGCTAACGTAATATATGCTTCTGGTGCTGGTTTTGGTTTTTCGTAATCTTCCATGCCAAAAACGGTAGTAAAGTTTAAGTTTAAATGATGAACACTGTTCTTTAAAAACTGTTTTGTAGCATTGCTTGCGATACCGTAAGGGATTTTTTCTTTCGTTAGTAACGTCGTAAATTCTGTAACACCAGGTAGTAATTCTGGAACTTTAAAATGGATATCTAAATGTGTATCCTTTAGAGAAAATAATTCTTCAGTTTGTTCTTCTTTACCAATAACGCTACAAAAATATTCGGCAATTATCATAGGAGATTTTCCTGTATGACTTTTTGGAAACGGCGCTATTTCGGCATTAAATAATTCTTTAAAAGCAGAAGTCCAAGCAGAATAATGGCTCTCAAAACTATCTACAATCACTCCGTCAAAATCAAATAAAAATCCTTTTGGGTTCATTAGTTGTTTGTTTTTTCGTTGAATAATTCGGTTAAATACGGATTTAAAAATTTATTAGTTGGATCTAGTTTTCTTCTTAAAAGTTTAAAATCTTCCCACTTATCGTAAATTTTAGAAATTTCAGCATCTTTAGCCATAAAACGTTTTCCCCAATGAGGTTTTCCTCCGTATTTTAGAAAAATTTTCTCAATACTTTTAAAGGCTTCATATGTATCTGCTGTAGCGGCATTTCTAGAAACACACCCCATCGTAACAGTATCTTTACCATACGCATAACTTAACCAAGAAGTGTCTTTATACACAAAACGAATATCCATAGGAATATGAATAAACGATTTATTACTCCATTTATTAATTTCTGTTTTTAATTCTTCAAACACTTTTGGAAAGAGTTCTAAACCAATTGTCCATTCTGCTAATTCTAAAGTAGCCCCTCTAGATTTAGTAACAGTGGCTTGGTACAATGAACCTTTATGTTCTTTTCTAGCGCTGAAAAAAGCTCTGTATAGAAGTTTATTGGCAATCGCTGTTATCCATGGAAAAACATGTGTGTATTTGTACAATACTTTAGAAGCTGTTCTTCGGTGTTTTAAATATTTAGGACCTAAATCTTCATTAATTGCTGTGTTTGGATCAATTTTATCACCCGTAATTACATACCCTTTATCAGTATGAGGAAGCCATAGAACTCTTAAGAAATCATGTTTTTGTAATCGCTCTTCAATTTTAGGTAACCATTCGTTATCATCTTCAGGACCTTCTTTTAGGTGTAAAGTGTAGATGGGTTCACATTGAAAAGTTATTTCAGACATCACTCCTAAAGCGCCCAAAGAAACCCTTGCCGCATTTATTAAATCGTCTTTATTCGTTACTTCTTTTATGGAGCCATCTGCTAAAACAATGCGACAGCTGGTCATATATTCACATAAAAGTTTCCCACTAGTTCCGTGAGTTCCTGTTGCCAAAGCGCCACCAATTGTAACCGTATTAATATCAGGTAAACAAGGAATACACCATCCTTTTGCTTCAATCGTTTCTAGCAAATTTCCCAAAACCACTCCAGATTGTACTGTAATTGTATGTTCTGATTCGTTAAAGGATAAGATTTTATTATATGTAGTAATGTCAACTAAAGTCTCAGCACCAGAAACAATATCTGAAGAAGATTGTTTGCTTCCGAAAACACGTATTTTTTCTGAGTTTCTTACAATTTCCTGTAGTTCTTTTTCTGTGGTGATTTTATAAAGAGATTTGTAATTGTATGTAAGGTTTTCATTCCAGCTTTGCCAAACACCATCTTTGTTTTGTTTCATTTATTAAAAGATTAAAAAAAGAGTAATCTTTTTTGTTGTTCTATTATTTAGCATCAATTCAATTTAAAAGCTATTTGCTCCTTTTCTAGTGTATTTAGTAATTCGTTGGTGATTTTTACTTTGGTATTTCTACTCGGTAAATCCAACTCTATTTTTTCTTTGGCATTCCAAATAGTAAAATAAACATTTTGTTTACCACTGTTGGTTACACATAGGTGTTGTAAATCTTTAATTTTTGTTTCAGTAACTTCATTAAGAGCTAGTTTAAACGTAATTTTTTTACACATTTCATCCATGATGTCATGGAGTAGTTTAAAATCTGTAAACTGTATTCTTGGTTCACCAACAATTCCGGTATCTTTATTTGTCCAACCTGGTTTTATGATCGTTTTCACGAATAAGAAAGAGCTTGGAACTAAGAAATGTCTAAATTTCATGTACTCTTCACCAAACATTCTAAACTCATTACTTTCTTTATAATCTTCAATAATAAATGTTGCCCAGCCTTTTCCTGCTTTAGAAATACGATGCTGAACGTCAGTAATAATTCCTGCAAAAGACAAACTCATACCTGCAACCTTTGTAAGGTCTTCTTTAAAATAGGATAAATTGGCGTTACAGAATTTAAGCTCGTTTTTAAAATCATCTAAAGGATGTGCAGAGATGTAAATTCCAACAACCTCTTTTTCTTTTCCTAGTAACTCCATAGTTCCCCAAGTTTCACACTCTGGAATAATCGGTTCAGGAAGTTGAATATCAGAAGCTTCCCCAAACAATGAAACCTGTGATGAGTTTTGACCATCTTGGTATTTGTGTCCGAATTTCAATGCCTTCTCAATAAAGGTAGAACCCTTTTCATCAATTACATAATATTGTGCTCTGTGTGTATCTTCAAATGAGTCAAATCCACCTGCTAAAATCAAGCCGTCAAAAGCTTTTTTATTGGCAACACGTAAATCTACACGTTTGGCAAGATCAAAAATAGAAACAAAGTTCCCATTCTTTTTTCGTTCGTCAATAATTGCTTTTACTGCCAAACTACCAACACCTTTAATCGCTGCCATTCCAAAACGAATATTCCCTTCGGTATTCACAGAAAATTTCGAATATGATTCGTTTACATCTGGCCCTAAAACGATAATTCCAGAACGTTTACATTCTTCCATAAAGAAAGAAACGGCTTTAATGTCGTTCATGTTATTTGACAACACAGAAGCCATGTATTCAGAAGGGTAATGTGCTTTTAAATATGCCGTTTGATATGCAATCCAAGCGTAACAAGTAGAGTGAGATTTGTTAAAGGCATAACTTGCAAATGCTTCCCAATCTTTCCATATTTTTTCTAATTTTTTGGCGTCATGACCATTTTTACTTGCTTGTTCTATAAACTTAGGCTTCATTTGAGCAAGAACAGAAATCTGCTTTTTACCCATTGCTTTACGCAACACATCGGCTTCACCTTTTGTAAAGTTTGCTAGCTTTTGAGAAAGTAACATTACCTGCTCTTGGTATACTGTAATTCCGTAAGTCTCCGCTAAGTATTCTTCCATTTCTGGTAAGTCATACTCAATTTCTTCGGTTCCATGTTTACGATTAATAAACGACGGAATATATTCCATTGGTCCAGGTCGGTACAATGCGTTCATTGCAATTAAATCGGCAAAAACAGTTGGCTTTAATGAGCGCATGTGTTTTTGCATTCCTGGAGATTCATATTGAAATATACCTACGGTTTCTCCACGTTGGAAAAGTTCGTATGTTTTTTCATCATCTAACGGAAAATTCTCTGGATCTAATTCAACACCATGTCTAGCTTTTACGATTTTTACCGTATGCTTAATTAGGGTTAAGGTTTTTAATCCTAAGAAATCCATTTTTAGTAATCCAGCGCTTTCTACAACCGAGTTGTCAAACTGAGTTACGTACATGTTAGAGTCTTTGGCTAAAGCAACTGGCACATAATTAGTGATGTCTGAAGGAGTAATAATGACTCCACAAGCATGAATTCCGGTGTTTCTTACAGAGCCTTCTAAAACACGAGCTTTGTTAATGGTTTCCGCACTTAAATCGTTTCCTTCTGATAGTCTTTTTAACTCATTTACGAGTTCAATTTCTTCAGAACGAAGATTTTCTTTTAATCCTTTGTCATCTAAAGAAAACATTTTCTTTAGTTTCATTCCGGGAATTAATTTTGCAATTCTATCTGCTTCAAAAAGCGGTAAATCTAATACTCTGGCAGTATCTCTAATAGAAGATTTTGCGGCCATTGTACCGTATGTAATAATTTGAGCAACTTGATTTGCGCCATATTTATCAATTACATAATCCATTACTTTTCCACGTCCTTCATCATCAAAATCAATATCAATATCTGGCATTGATACACGTTCTGGATTCAAGAAACGCTCAAAAAGTAAATCGTACTTAATAGGGTCTAAATTGGTAATCCATAAACAATAGGCTACTACAGAACCAGCAGCAGATCCACGTCCAGGTCCAACAGAAACGTCCATGTTTCTAGCTTCTCGAATAAAATCTTCAACAATCAAAAAATATCCAGGATATCCCGTCATTTCAATGACTTCTAGCTCAAAATCTAAACGCTCACCAATAGATTCGGTAATTTCTCCATATCTTTTTTTTGCGCCTTCGTACGTTAAGTGGCGTAAGTAATTATTTTCACCTCTTTTTCCTTTGTCTTCTGCATCTTTTGCATCTTGAAATTTATCAGGAATATCAAAAGCAGGTAATAAGACATCACGCGCTAATGTATATGGTTCGGTTTTGTCTACAACTTCTTGAATGTTGGTAATTGCTTCTGGCAAGTCAACAAACAGTTCTTTCATTTCATCCGAAGACTTAAAGTAATATTCGTCGTTCGGCAATCCATATCTGTAACCACGTCCTCTTCCTATAGGTGTAGCTTGTTTTTCACCATCTTTTACACACAATAAAATATCATGTGCGTTGGCGTCTTCTTTATTTAGGTAAAATGTATTGTTTGTGGCAACAGTTTTAATGTTGTGTTTTTTAGAAAACTTTAGCAAGGTTTCGTTTACAATTTTCTCATCTTCTTGACCGTGACGCATCAATTCGATATAAAAATCGTCTTGAAATTGTTCTTTCCACCAAAGCAATGCTTCTTCGGCTTGTTTTTCTCCAACGTTTAAGATTTTGCTAGGAACTTCTCCGTATAAATTACCCGTTAAAACAATTAAATCTTCTTTGTATTTTTTGATGACTTCTCTATCAATTCTAGGAATATAATAGAATCCATCTACAAAGGCAATGGAAGACATTTTTGCCAAATTGTGATATCCTTTTTTGTTTTTTGCAAGTATTACAACTTGAGATCCATTGTCTTTTTTAGTTTTATCAAGGTGATTTGTACAGACATTAAATTCGCATCCAACAATTGGTTTTAAAATCGTTTCTGTAGGTTGCTCCCCTTTATCAATTAAATCCTCATTGGTGGCTTTTGCTCCTTTATTATGATTTAAAACGGCGCTTACAAAATGGAAAGCTGCCATCATGTTTCCGGTATCTGTTAAAGCAATTGCCGACTGTTTGTCTTTTGCTGCTGCTTTAACAATATTACCAATTTGCATGGTAGATTGTAAAACAGAATATTGTGTATGATTGTGTAAATGTGCAAATTGCACATCCTTTAAATCAGAAATAGTTTGATCAGAAATGATTGTTTCTTTGGCTTCTTTTTTAGCTTCAAAACGTTTTCTTATTTTTTCACTCTCCTTTTTTAGGTTGATGTGTTTTAAACCAAGTACCTGAATTGATTTTGGGTTTGCTTCAGAGAAATTTTTAAAATAATTAACATCAACATCTAATTGTTCTTTTGTGAATTCTCGTAAACGAATCAATTCTAAAAAACAACGTGTAGTTGCCTCAACATCGGCAGTTGCATTATGCGCATCTCCAAACCCAGCGCCGAATAAATGCTTGTGTAATTCAGTTAAGGTCGGTAACTTAAATTTTCCGTAACGACCACCCGGAATTTGACACATCAATGCTGTTTTCTCAGTACAAGTATCTAAAATTGGGAGTGAGGTAAGGTTGCTTTCAATGCCTAATCTATGGAATTCACATCCCATAATATTAAGGTCAAAATTTAAGTTTTGACCAACAATAAATTTTGTTTTCCCTAAAGCTTCATTAAAAAAGTGCAAGCTTTCTTTTAGTGTAATTCCTTTTTCTTGTGCTAAGTCTGTAGAAATTCCGTGAATTCTTTCTGCATCATACGGAATGTTAAACCCATCTGGCTGAATTAAAAAGTCATTATGTTCAAGGATGTTTCCTAGTTCATCGTGCAGTTGCCATGCAATTTGTATACACCTTGGCCAGTTTTCTGTATCAGTAATTGGAGCATTCCAACTCTTTGGTAAACCGGTAGTTTCAGTGTCAAAAATTAAGTACATAAATGCGGGTTTTTCTGCGGTGAATTAGGAAGGTTAAAAGTATGAAAAACTCATCATATTTGAGGTGAGATTTTATCCTGATTTATCAACAATTAAGATCTTTTTTTCGCGCATTTTAAATCATTGATTTTTATCGTTTTAAATCTAAGAAAAAATTGTACATTTGCGCCCACTTAGCACGAGATGCTAGGGTTTTTAATAATCGAGGTCGAGAACCTCAAAAAATTAACAAAAATGTCAGTAAAAATTAGATTACAAAGACACGGTAAAAAAGGAAAACCATTTTATTCAATCGTAGCAGCTGATGCTCGTGCAAAGAGAGATGGTAAATTCTTAGAAAAATTAGGTACTTACAATCCTAACGTTAACCCTGCAATCATCGAATTAAACATTGATGAAGCTGTAAATTGGTTACAAAATGGAGCACAACCTACAGATACTGCGAAAGCAATTTTATCTTACAAAGGTGCAATGTTAAAAAATCATTTAGTTGGTGGAGTTCGTAAAGGAGCTTTAACTCAAGAACAAGCTGATGCAAAATTTGCTGCTTGGTTAGAAGAGAAAGCTGTTAGAATTGCTGCTAAAAAAGATGGTTTATCTAAAGAACAAGCTGCTGAGAAAGCTGCTGCATTTGCTGCTGAAAAAGCTGTAAACGAAGCGCGTATCAATGCTGCTAAAGAAGCTGACGCTGCTATTTTAGCAGAGAAAGCTGCTGCTGACGCTGAAGCTGCTGCTCTAGAAGCTGCATCTAAAGAAGAAGTTGCAACAGAAGAAACTACTGAAGAAACTACTGAAGAGTAATTTTAAATTTGACGAGAGATGCGTAAAGAGGATTGTTTTTATTTAGGCAAAATCGTTAGAAAACATAGTTTTAAGGGAGAAGTTGTTATCAAGTTAGATACTGATGAACCTGAATTATATCAAGAAATGGAATCAATTTTTGTCGATCTCGGCAATAATCTGATTCCATTTTTTATTGAAAAAAGTTTACTTCAAAAAGGAAATCAATTGCGTGTGCAATTTGAAGAAATGTATACAGAAGAAGAAGCAGATTCTGTTTTAAAAGCGGATGTATATTTACCGATTGATTTGTTGCCAAAACTATCTGGAAATAAATTTTATTTTCATGAAGTTATTGGTTTTAAAGCTGTTGATGTAAATTATGGTGACGTAGGAATCATAGAAGGCATTAACGATAAAACGGCACAAACACTTTTTGAAATTAAAAAAGGAGATACTGATATTTTTATCCCTATGATTGATAACTTTATCAAGAAAGTAGATAGAGAGAATCAAACAATAGAGTTTGAAACTCCAGCAGGATTGATTGACCTGTACTTTGAGAATTAAATTCTTTAAAATTACAAGAAATTCTGAATTAAGTTCAGAATAAAGAGAGGTGGCCGAGTGGTCGAAGGCGCTACCTTGGAAAGGTAGTATACTGGTAACGGTATCGAGGGTTCGAATCCCTTCCTCTCTACAAAAACTACGAACATTAAAAATTAAGCCTATCAATTCAAAACCGTTTCAATTTAAAGAATTTGCGATTTATCAAGATAAAACGGCGATGAAAGTAGGAACTGATGCAGTATTGCTAGGTTCTTGGTGTTCTTTGAGTCAGTATCCTAACGCTATTTTAGATATTGGTGCAGGAACGGGAATTATTTCTTTAATGTTAGCACAACGTTGTGATGCAATAACCATTGATGCTGTTGAAATTGATGAGCAAGCGCACGAACAATGTGTGGAAAATTTCGAATTGAGTGATTGGGGAGATCGATTGTTTTGTTACAATGCTTCTTTTGATCAGCTAGTAGAAGAAATGATAGAAGAGGAGGAGCAATACGATGTTATTATTTCCAATCCGCCATTTTATTCTGATGCTTTTGAAACAGAAGATGAAGCAAGAAATAAAGCACGCTTTACATCCTCCTTGTCTTTTGAAAGCTTAATCTCTGGTGCTGTAAAGCTATTGTCAGAATCAGGTATTTTTTGTGTCATTATACCTTCTAAAGAAGAAGCACCGTTTATTGAGTTGGCAAAAAAAGAGAACCTATATTTAAATAGAGTTTGTAACGTTAAAGGAAATGTAGATTCAGAAGTAAAACGAAGTATGTTAGAGTTTTCTTTTAAGCAAACAGAAATTCATTATGAAGAATTGGCTATTGAAATTTCACGCCATAAGTATACCGAAGATTACATTGAGCTTACAAAAGACTTTTACTTAAAAATGTAAAAAATAAATGCGATTTCAAATTTCTTTGAAATCGCATTCTAGTAATAAATATCCTCTAATATTTATAGTATCCAATAATGTTTTCAGGACTGTATACTAAATATGGTTTTTATTTTTTTGATAAACGATGCATCAATACAGCTGTAATTTTTGCCTGTATAGCCAAAGTGTTTAAATTGGCTGTTTCATTGATTGTATGATCTCCAGAACCTCCTGTTAACCCAAGCCCGTCAATAGCCATTTCTACATAGCCAGATGTAAAAGAAATATCTGCGGCTCCAGCATTTCTAGGGTTTACAGCTTCTACTGCTCCAAAACCTAAATCTTTACTAGTATTGTTGTAATGTGCCAATAATTTTGAATTTCCTTTTGTTAAAGCGAGTGGCGGATACGCACCTTTACCAAAAACAAGTGTTGCTTTTGTTTTAGGGTAATTCTTTGTGATAATAAGTTGCATTATCTTTTTTGCTTTTGCCAATTGTTCTGGTGATGTAGCTCGTAAATCTCCATGAATAATTGCTTGTTGTGCAACAACATTGTTTTTCCCAAAAGCATTTCCTCCAGTTAAATCTTGATCCACTTTTAATGCGGTGCCGCCAATAATAAATCCTGGATTAAAGGTTAGATCTTTTTCTTTTGCTAGTTGTAAATAGAATTCATTTAAAATTCTAGAAGCTTCATAAATTGCCCCAGCTCCAATTTTTTCTGTAAATATTTGTGATGAATGAGCAGGGTTCCCAGAAACCTTAAGCTTCCAATCGGCAGAACCTCTTCTAGAAACCACAATTGTTTTTGGTCTATTGTCTCCATTTTCAAAACCCAATGCGATGTCTGCTCTTTTTGCAGCATCAATTAAATCTTTTTTAGATAACGATAAAGGTTCTCCGCTTTTTTCTTCATCACCAGTCATGATAATTTCTATAGACATGTCTTCTAAAACACCTGCTTCTTTTAATGCTTTCATTGCTAAGATGATGATGACATCTCCACCTTTCATATCTGCAACACCAGGTCCTTTAATGATTGAATCATTTAGCATGGTGTATTCTTGAAAAGGGCTGTCTGTTTCAAAAACAGTATCTAAATGTCCAATCATTAGAAATTTAGGGCCTTTTGTCCCTTCTTTTTTAGCAATAAGATGACCTCCACGTCCGTAAGCATCACCAGAAGTTAATTTTGTTTCGAAGCCTAATTTATCTAATTCGGCTTTAAAGAGTTTTCCTACTTTAATAACACCAGCAAAATTCATGGTACCACTGTTTATATTGACTGCTTTTTTGAGTAGTTCAATGGCGTGCTCTGTGTTTTTATTAACCGATTTTATGATTTTTTTTTCTGTTCTTCCTTCTTGAGAAAAAGCGAAAGTAGAAACGAAAATAAGTATTAGAACGGAGGTTTTTTTGAAAGTATATTTTAACATAGTGCTATTATTTAATGGTGAAAATTTCTCCAGGCAAATGAATATTTAGAACAATACCATGCGCGCCCAGTTTATCTTTATAGGTATTTTTAGATTGTTTAGGGTTTTTAAAAATAAGTACTTGGGAATCTCCAACGACTTCCACAGTTGCTCCTTTTACAAGGATTGCTGTAGATTCATCTATGCCGATTCCTATTTTTTCTGGATGTTCAATAACAACGCTAATCAACCTATTATAGCGACTTCTTTTTACAAAATGCTGATCGATAATTACATTGTTTAACATGCCTAAGCCCGATTTTATTTCAATATTATCTGCTTGAATATTTCTTAAAGTAGAGGCGTGTTTTATGTTTTTCAATTCACTTCCTGTAATCATCATTTTACTCATAACAGCTGCACCTGCACTAGTTCCTGCAATTAAGCTACCATCTTTATAAGCCTGGTGTATTGCTTTTTCAATTGCTGTGTTGCCAACAATATCCATAAACTTGTTTTGGTCTCCACCAGAAATATAAATTAGTTTTGCATTTTTAATGGAGTCTAATTTTGCCGCCGACAATACTTCGTTTTTTGTAAAAATTAATCCATGTACATTTTTCAGCCCTTTTTTTAAGAACTGTAATTTTGCGTAATAGGCAGATGTATCTGGTTCTGAGCTCGACATGGGTAAGATTACACCATAGCCATTTTTATCGATACCAGATTCGCTAATAATTCGATCTACGATTGCTGATGGTCTTTTACCACCACCTATAATAAATAGTTTGCCTTTGGCATTTGTTTTTACTTCTTTTTGCTCCTGTGTACATGAAATACACAATTGAAAAAAAAGTCCTAGTAAAACACCTACAGTAATTAATTTCTTGATCATATCATTAATTTTTACCTTATTCTTAATATATACCTCATGAGCAATGTCTTTTTCTAGGTTTCATATTGAAATTTGATTGAGTACAACATTGCTACATTAGCGACTTTTTAATTTTAAGATAATAAATGCGATTTCAAATTTCTTTGAAACCGCACTCGAGTAATAAATATCCCCCAATATTTATTATATTATCCAGTAACATTTTCAGGGTTGTAACCTAAATAAGGTACTTCTTTTTCTTTAAAAAAGATATTATAATTTTCTAATTCCTTTAGTATTGGCTCATAAACTTCTTTTGTAATCGGTCTTTGAACTCCTGGAGTTGTAATTTCTTTATTCAGTATTTTTATAGCTGCAATTGCAACTGGTAAACCGACTGTCTTAGCCATGGCAGTATACGTTTGGTTTTCTCCTAAAGAAACCATGCTGCTTTCTATTTGATGTTTTTTACCGTTTAATTCATATCCGAATTTATGGTGCATCACAATCATGTCTTTATCATCCTCCTCTAATGTCCAGCTATCAGAAAGTATTTTTTGTAAAATTTGAGCTGGAGTTGCATTCTTCAATCCAACTTTTTTAGTAGTGCTAAAGATGTCTAGTTCTATTAATTTTTCCCACATGATATCATCTTGATCAATTTTCAAATAGGATCTTAATTTTAATTCTACAGAATCGGTAGGGCTATAGGCTAAGAATAAATTTGTAAAATCGCGATATGTCATGTTTTCAGATTCTTCTACAGTATAGGTGTCATCTGTCATTCCTAGTTGGATAAAAGTATTCCAAGCTCTAGAAAACCCAATTTTTCTTACAGTTCCTCTGTACATTGTTGCGATGTCTTCTAGGCCATAAATACTTCTGTATTTTAAAGAATCTCTATTTGCATAGGCTTCAAATTTACCGCTTCCGTTTATGTGTAAAAATTCAGTTCTTCTAAACAGTTTATGGTATGGTATGTATTTGTAAGTTCCTTCTTGTATAAACATTGCTGCGCCACCTTGACCAGCTAATACTACATTTCTAGGGTTCCAAGTAAATTTATAATTCCATAAATTATTGTCGCTTTCTGGAGCTACCAATCCACCCGTAAAAGATTCGAATAATAACATTTTCCCTCCTTTATCATGAATAGAATCAATAACCTGCATAGCGCTCATGTGATCAATTCCTGGATCTACTCCAATTTCATTCATGAAAACCAACCCTTTTTCAATTGCTTGCTCATTTAGTGCCTCCATTTCATCAGAAATGTATGAGGCAGTAACCATGTTTTTGTTATAGGTAATACAATCTTTTGCAACTTCTAAATGCAAACTTGCAGGCAACATAGAAATAACAATGTCTGCACTTTTAATGGCAGCGATTCTTTCTTCCTTATTGAAAACGTCTAATTGAATGGCTGTAGCATTTGGGTGATTTTCAATTTTTTGTTGAGCTCCCTCTAAAGAGATATCTCCAACAATCAAATGAAGGTTTTCTGCAGTTGATTTGTCTAATAAGTATTTTATTAAGGACGAGCAAGATCTTCCAGCTCCTATAATTAATATATTTCGCATTTGTATTTTTATAATTATTTTTACCAAATTGTAATTGGTGAATTTGTGATAGCTAAAGTACACAAATCATTCATAAAAGTTTAAAATAAAACAAAAATCAATAAAATGCATAAAAATTTAACAATTACCTCGGTGTTAGGAGTCTTAACAATCATATTAGGAGCATTTGGAGCACACGCATTAAAGAAAATATTGACAATAGAAGGATTACAAAGTTTTGAAACTGCAGTTCGGTATCAAATGTTTCATGTACTCGTGTTGCTTTTTGTAAATACCTATACAGGTTTTTCTGATAGAAAAAGGAAGCAAATTAGTTGGTTTTTTTTTATAGGAATTCTTTTGTTTTCGGGGTCAATCTATGTAATTCAATTAACGAGTATTACCGTAAAAAACATTTGGTTTATAACCCCTTTAGGAGGTGTTTTATTAATGTTGGGATGGGGTATAATGGCAGTAGCTTTTCTTAAAAAGAACGGAACAATAAATAGTTGATAAAAACTTAAATTGAGTTATAGGTTTTGAAAATAAGCTGTACTTTTGCCCTTTGTTATTTAACACAACTAAATAAAAAATACTAAAATTAGAATAATGGTAAATCTTGATTCGAAATCGATTTCGTTAGAAAGTTTAGGAATTAACAATGCTACAGTTCAGTACAATTTAACATCAGATGAATTGCATGCATTGACTATTGAAAAAGGACAGGGAGTTGAAGCTAATTCTGGAGCTTTAGCAGTAAACACAGGTGAATTTACAGGACGATCTCCAATGGATCGTTTTATTGTAAAAGACGCTGTAACAAAAGATGAAGTTTGGTGGGGAAACATCAACTTGCCTTTTGATTCAGATAAATTTGATAAGCTGTATGATAAAGTAACAAACTACTTATCTAATAAAGAGGTTTTTGTTAGAGATAGTTACGCTTGTGCAGATGAAAGCTATAAATTAAATATTAGAGTAATTAATGAACATCCTTGGGCTAATATGTTTGCTCACAATATGTTCTTAAGACCAACTTCGGAAGAGTTAAAAACGTTTACACCAGAATGGACTGTCGTTAACGCGCCAGGTTTTATGGCTGTTCCAGATGAAGATGGTACACGTCAACATAACTTCGCTATTTTAAATTTTTCAAAAAAGATTGCATTAATAGGAGGAACAGGTTATACAGGTGAAATTAAAAAAGGAATTTTTTCTGCTTTAAATTTTATCTTACCAGTATTTAAAAAAACGTTGCCAATGCACTGTTCTGCAAATGTTGGTGAAGATGGAGATACTTCAATTTTCTTTGGATTGTCTGGAACAGGAAAAACAACATTATCAGCAGATCCAGCTAGAAAACTAATTGGAGATGATGAACACGGTTGGACAAATGAAAACACAGTGTTTAATTTTGAAGGTGGTTGTTATGCGAAAGTAATTGACCTAACTGAAGAAAAAGAACCAGACATTTTTAAAGCAATCAAAAAAGGTGCTATCCTCGAAAACGTTGTTTTTAAAGAAAATGGTGATGTAGATTTTGAAGATACATCTATCACTCAAAATACACGTGTAAGTTACCCAATTTACCATATAGATAATGTTCAAGAAGGATCAATTGGTGAGAACCCAAAAAACATCTTTTTCTTAACTGCTGATGCTTTTGGTGTGTTACCTCCAATCTCAAAATTAACTCCTGGTCAAGCTGCATATCACTTTATTTCTGGTTATACTGCAAAAGTAGCAGGTACAGAAGCAGGGATTAATGAGCCAACTCCAAGTTTTTCTGCTTGTTTTGGTGCGCCATTTATGCCATTACACCCAACAAGATATGCTGAGATGTTAAGCAATAAAATGCAAGAATCTGGTGTTACTGTTTGGTTGGTAAATACAGGTTGGACTGGTGGTCCTTACGGAGTAGGAAGTAGAATGAAATTAAAATATACAAGAGCAATGATAACTGCTGCAATGGACGGAAGTTTAGAGGCTGCAAACAAAGATAAGTATCATGTGCACTCTATATTTGGATTGGCACAGCCAAGAACGTGTCCAAATGTACCAACTGAAGTATTGAGCCCAAGAAAATCTTGGAACAATGATAAAGGGTATTATAAAACTGCACAAAAATTAGCAGATTCATTCAAATCAAATTTTAAAAAGTTTGAAGAGTATGCGAATGAAGAAATTATGGCTGGTGGACCACTCGTATAATTTAAAAATAGATCCACAAAAAAAGCACCTCAATGAGGTGCTTTTTTTGTGGATTCTTTTTTCTACTTTTATAAAAAAGACAATCTCAATAATTATGATTAGAAACTGGTTTAAAAATATTGGTCCGGGTACCTTAATAGCAGCTGCTTTTATTGGTCCAGGAACAGTAACACTTTGTACGCTTGCTGGAGTAAATTTTGGGTTTAACTTATTGTGGGCAATGCTACTTTCAATTTTTGCAACAATCGTTTTACAAGAAATGGCATCTAGATTAGGAGTTATTTCTCAAAAAGGATTATCAGAAGTTATAAGAGAAGAAATTAAAATTCCCTTTTTAAAACAGTTTGTTACCCTCTTAATATTAGCTGCAATTGTGGTTGGTAATGCTTCTTATGAAGCAGGGAATATTAGTGGCGGCGTTTTAGGACTGGAAACGGTGTTAGGGAAAACATATGTTGATATTGGTGGTTTTTCAATGAACTTAATTAGTTTATTAGTCGGTGTAATAGCTTTTGTATTATTATATATTGGGAATTATAAAATCTTGGAAAAAGTATTAATTACGTTAGTCTTAATAATGAGCGTTTCCTTTGTAATTACAGCGATAATTACAAGACCTAATCTTATAGAGGTATTTAAAGGAGCACTTGTTCCGAGCTTTCCAGATAAAAGTTTATTAACTATAATAGGACTAATCGGTACTACTGTAGTGCCATATAATTTATTCCTTCATGCAGCTTTAGTGAAAGAAAGATGGCATAAAAAAGAGGATTTACCACTTGTAAGAAAAGACACTATTGTCTCTATAATATTAGGTGGTTTAGTTTCTATGGCAATCATAATTTCTGCCGCTGGGATACAAAATGCAACCATATCTAATGCTGCTGATTTAGCAAAAGGATTAGCGCCTTTGTATGGAGATTTTTCAAAATATTTTTTATCTCTTGGGCTTTTTGCTGCGGGAATAACATCTGCAATAACAGCTCCTTTAGCTGCAGCTTATGTTGCTAAAGGATGTTTGGGATGGAAGGTAGGCTTAAAATCTAAACAATTTAGATTGGTTTGGTTTGTCGTATTGGTTTTAGGTGTTGTGTTTTCATCACTGGGTATTAAGCCAATTGAAATTATAAAATTTGCACAAGTAGCAAATGGAATGATGTTGCCTGTAATTGCTGGAGTGCTACTTTGGATTATGAATAAAAAATCTGTGTTGGGAAAATATGTAAATTCTAATACTCAGAATGTTTTAGGAATTATCATTGTAATTGCAACCATCTTTTTAGGTGTTAAAGGGATCTTAAAGGTGTTTAACTACAATCTTTTTTAATGAGAATTATTGATTTAAATTGTGATTTAGGAGAAGGAGTAGCAAACGAAGCGTTGTTAATGCCCTATATTTCCTCTTGTAATATTGCTTGCGGTGGACATGTTGGAGATGCTAATACAATTGATGAAACAATTGGATTGGCGCTGAAAAATGATGTAAAAATAGGAGCACATCCCTCTTTTCCAGATAAAAATAATTTTGGTAGGAAAATACTGACTATTTCAGATGAAGACTTGGGTAAAAGTATTGCGTCTCAAATAGAATTATTTGTAGAAAGACTAGCTGTTTACAATGTTAAAATGCATCATATTAAAGCACACGGAGCATTGTATAATTTAACTGCTAAAGATGTGAATGCTGCAACAAACTATATCAATTCAATAGCGCAGTTTACTAAAGATGTTTGTTTGTATGTTCCTTATAATTCAGCAATTGAAAAGGTAGCGATAGAGAGAAATATTAATATAAAATATGAAGCTTTTGCAGATCGAAACTACACTGCTGATTTGTCTTTAGTTTCAAGAGTAAATGAGGACGCTATTATTAGTGATCCAACGGCTGTTTATAATCATATAATGCATATAATTCAGGACGGAAAAGTACTAACAATTGATAAAACGCTTTTAAAAATTAAAGCGGATACTTTTTGTATTCATGGAGATAACTTAGAAGCTTTACCTATTTTAAAAAAAATCACACAACTATTAAATTTACAAAACATAAAAATTGCCTAACTACATTCTATCATATAAATCATTTGGAGAAAACGCCCTTTTAATTGAGTGGCCAAAAGAAATTAGTGATGCTGTTTTAAAAGATATTGTTGGGTTTAAAAATAGGATTCATAAAAATATAAAATTACAAGATGCTATTATTGGATACAATTCAATACTGTTGGTGTATGAATTTGTGATTGAAAAGAGTGAACATAAAATAGAAGTTTTAAAGAAACTATATCTCCAAAAAGGAAAAAACGAAAACGTGATGGTTCATCATTGGGTAATTCCTGTTTGTTATGACCTGGAATTTGGAATGGATTTAGAACAGCTTTCAAAAGAGAAAAAGAGTTCTATTGATCAAATTATTCAACTGCATTCCCAAACGACGTATACGGTCTTCTTTGTTGGGTTTTTGCCAGGGTTTCTTTATTTAGGAGGCTTAAATTCAAAATTATATTCACCTAGAAAAGCGACTCCAAGATTGCGCGTTCCAAAAGGTGCTGTTGCTATTGGAGGAGAACAAACAGGTGTTTATCCAAATCAGAGCTCTGGAGGTTGGAATATCATAGGGAACTCGCCAATATCTTTTTTTGATGTAGAGAAAGAGATGCCATGTTTTGCGAAAACAGGAGATAAAATTACGTTTAAAAGTATTTCTATAAATGAGCATAAAGAGATCGCCAAAGCAGTAAATAACAACGAATATAAAATGCAATTCTTACTATGATTACTTTATTACATCAAGGTGTTTATTGTTCTATTCAAGATCTAGGAAGAAAAGGTTTTGCAAATATTGGCGTGCCAATTTCTGGTGTTATGGATTTAGCTTCGGCTAAGCTAGGAA
The DNA here is from genome assembly GCA_047611925.1 of Polaribacter sp. Lineage (GTDB taxonomy): Bacteria > Bacteroidota > Bacteroidia > Flavobacteriales > Flavobacteriaceae > Polaribacter. The sequence continues at coordinate 25,558 of JBLFXB010000003.1, read as the reverse complement.
ACCATTTATTAAATAATAATTTAAATGATGCCGTACTTGAGATTGCTTTTGGAGGTGTGGCGTTTCTGTTTGATGAAGACACAAGTATCTGTTTAACGGGTGCTGATTTTAGTCCAAAGGTTAATGAAATATTGATAGAAATGAATGCTGTAGTAAAAATAAAGAAAGCACAAACGATCACTTTCGGGAAAAGGAAGTATGGTGTGCGAACGTATCTTTCTGTTTTTGGCGGAATTCAAGCAAAAGAAATAGTGAGTAGTAAGAGTTTTTACAAAGAGATTTCAGGAAAATCCATGCTGCAAAAAGGAGATATAGTTCCTTGTAAATTATTTGAAGGACAAACAAAATCAACTTACTCGAAAATTAAAGTTGATGAACATCATTTTAAGACAAATGTTATAAATTGTTTTAAGGGGCCAGAGTTTGAGCTGTTGACTAAAAAGCAACAAGCACAATTATTTGGAGCTGAATTTATAATCTCTAATGATAATAATAGAGTTGGCTATCAATTGAATGAATCAATTGAAAACACTCTAAAACCAATTTTAACTTCTGGGGTGTTGCCAGGAACAGTGCAATTAACGCCTTCAGGAAAATTAATTGTATTGATGCGAGATTGTCAAGTCACAGGTGGGTATCCACGAGTTTTGCAAGTATCAGAAGAAAGCATAAATAGATTGGCACAGAAAACCACACAGGATAAAATTCAGTTTGTATTAAAATAAAAAGCACCTCAACTGAGGTGCTCTTTATAAGTGTAAATTTAGTTACGAATTAATTTTCTTTAGGAAGTTTTTTCCTCATAACTTTTTTCATTTCAGGACTTCCTTCTAACTTATCAACCTCTGCTTTTATTTCAGCTTTAGTTCCTTTTAAGTCTTGACTCTTAATCACTTTTTCTCCATCAACAGTTGTGGTAGCGGTAATTGTTGCAGTATGCAATTCACCTTCCCCTTTTGTTATTTCAACTTTTACTTCTTTAGAGATGTGTTTTTCATGTGTGCTATCTATATCCGAAGAATGTCCTCCTAAAATAGGTGCAATTACTAAACCAATTAAACAAGTAAGTTTAATTAAAATATTCATTGATGGTCCAGAAGTATCTTTGAAAGGATCTCCAACAGTATCTCCAGTTACTGCCGCTTTATGCGCTTCAGAACCTTTATACGTCATTACTCCGTTAATTTCTACACCTGCTTCAAATGATTTCTTAGCATTGTCCCAAGCACCACCAGCATTGTTTTGGAAGATTGCCCAAAGTACACCAGAAACAGTAACACCAGCCATATAGCCACCTAACATTTCTGCAACCAACATGTTGTTTTCTTGATACGCTAATTTACCAACTAATACCACAAGTATTGGAAAACCGATTGTTAAAAGACCTGGCAGCATCATTTCTTTTAAAGATGCTTTTGTAGAAATAGCGACACACTTGTCGTATTCTGGTTTTCCAGTTCCTTCCATAATTCCTGGAATTTCTCTAAACTGTCTTACCACTTCATTTACCATTTCCATTGCAGCTTTACCAACAGCATTCATTGCTAATGCAGAGAATACAACAGGCACCATACCACCAACAAATAGCATTGCTAAAACTGGCGCTTTAAAAATGTTAATTCCGTCTATTCCTGTAAATGTTACATAGGCAGCAAATAAAGCTAACGATGTTAATGCAGCAGAAGCAATGGCAAAACCTTTACCTGTTGCAGCAGTTGTATTACCAACAGCATCTAAAATATCTGTGCGTTCTCTAACAATAGGGTCTTGCTCACTCATTTCGGCAATACCACCTGCATTATCAGCAATTGGTCCAAAAGCATCAATAGCTAATTGCATCGCTGTAGTTGCCATCATTGCAGAGGCAGCTAAAGCAACTCCGTAAAAACCTGCCAAAGCATACGATGCCCATATTGCAGCAGCAAATAATAATACAGAAGAGAATGTAGAAATCATCCCAGTAGCCAAGCCAGCAATAATATTTGTTCCAGCTCCTGTGCTTGATTGTTGTACAATTTTTAAAATTGGTTTAGAACCTAAACCTGTGTAGTATTCTGTAAATGCAGAGATTCCTGCACCCACAACTAAACCAACCAAACAAGCATAAAATACTCTCATCGAAGAGATGTCTTGTAATCCTTCTCCAAAGAAATCCATTTGCATGGTTTCAGGTAACATCCAAGTTACTAAACCATAACATGCTGCAGCAACCATTGCTATAGATGCCCAGTTTCCGATGTTTAATGCTTTTTGAACGTCTGCTTCCTTTGCATCGTTTGATGATATTTTAACTAAAAGTGTTCCGATAAGAGAAATAATAATTCCAACACCAGCAATAGACATTGGCAATAGAATTGGTCCAATTCCACCAAAAGCGTCAGTAATACTTCCGCCCATATCTTTTATTACATAGTTTCCTAAAACCATAGCTGCTAAAACTGTTGCAACATATGAACCAAATAAATCTGCTCCCATACCTGCAACATCACCAACATTGTCACCAACATTATCTGCAATAGTTGCGGGGTTTCTTGGGTCATCTTCCGGGATATCTGCTTGTACTTTACCAGCTAAATCGGCTCCAACATCAGCAGCTTTGGTATAAATACCACCACCAACTCTTGCAAATAAAGCAATAGATTCAGCTCCTAAAGAGAAACCAGCTAATGCTTCTAAAACGATAGTCATATCACCAGTGTTCGTCCATTCACCTCCCATAAATAGGTGGAAGAATATAATAAAGAAAAAGGTTAAACCTAGTACGGCCAAACCAGCAACTCCAAGACCCATTACTGTACCACCACCAAAAGAAACCTTTAATGCATTTGGCAAACTAGTTTTTGCAGCTTGTGTGGTTCTAACATTTGTTTTAGTGGCAATTTTCATTCCCATGTTTCCTGCAAATGCAGAAAATATTGCACCAATAATAAAGGCAACTACAATTAAATAGGTACTGTCCATATAAAAAGCAATTCCAGCTAAAACAATACTTGCTCCAACTACAAAAATTGACAAAAGTCGATATTCAGCATTTAAAAAAGCGAGTGCTCCTTCATAGATATGGTCAGAAATTTCTTTCATTTTACCATCACCTGCATCTTGTTTTAGTACCCAAGATTTTTTAACTAGCATATATACTAGGCCTAATAATGCCAAAACTATTGGCATATAAATCATCATTGATTCCATATTTTATTGTTTAGATTATTTTTTAATGTTCGTAAATATAGGAAAATCAATGAGAAAGAAAAAGCCTCATAATTTTCATTATGAGGCTTTTTATAATTTATGGGAATTTTTAGGAGTTAAATCGTGAAATTTCCGTTCGTTTTGTGTTCACTATTTTCGTAGCGTTCGATACATTTATCTACAATTTCGTAGGCTTCATCAGCATCTCCCCAACCACCAACATCAACTTTTTTCTTTTCTAAATCTTTGTAAACTTGAAAGAAGTGAGTTATCTCTTTTACTTGGTGAGGATTCATTTCTTTTAAATCATTCAATTGATTCCAGATTGGATCTGAAACGGGTACACAGATAATTTTTTCATCTGGTCCTTTTTCATCAGCCATATGGAATACTCCAATTGGTTTAACTTCCATAACACACATTGGGAAAGTTGGTTCAGTTCCTAATACTAATACATCTAAAGGATCTCCATCTAAAGCTAAAGTTTCTGGAATGAATCCATAATCTGCAGGGTACATCATTGAAGAAAATAACATTCTGTCGAAACGAATTTTGTGTAAATCAAAATCATATTCGTACTTATTTCTACTTCCTTTAGGTATTTCTATTAAAACATCAAATGTTTTTCTTTCTTTTGCAGTCATATTTTTGTGATTCTATTTTTATTTTTCGGACGACAAAAGTAATGCTATTTTGAGGTTTATCAAGTAGTAATTGGTCTTATTTTTAAGTTTTTAACTTAAAAATCTGCTTTGATTCCGATACGAACTGCAAATTTTGGAGAAGGCAATCCATTAATACTTGTATGTTTTCCTCTCCAAATAAAATCTACACGTATAGGACGAATGTTTTGGTAGCCAATATTCTCTAATCCAAAACCATATTCGTAGTACATTTTATCTGTAGGAGCTGTGTACTTTATGTTTGATTTGTTCATCGCAATATTTTCATCAGAAATAGTTCCATAAACAGTTTTAAAGGTGATTAGGCTTCGAAGTTTTAAATGTTTGATTAATGGAATTCTGTTTAAGATTAATCCGTTAAAATGCTGCTCAAAATGCCCCGAAACATAGGTGTCAGTTACGAAGTCATAATAATTTATTAATGAAAAAGTATTCTTTGTAATCCAGTAGGTTTGATTTGCAGGAATTGGGCTTAATAATGTTATTGGTACAGCTCCAAAAGTTTTACCTGCATCAACAGTAGCAATTAAAATACCAAGTTTCCCTAAAATAACAGGTTGGCTGTATTTAAACTGAATTTTATCATAATTAAAGGTTCCGTTTAAGATTCCTTTAAATCCTCTATGGTAATTAATTACTAAAGAAGGATACAAGTTTTTTCCCATCTTTTGTTCTACCCCAAAACCATATTCAAATCTTCCTGGTGTGTATGCAATATAAATATCTGTACTAACATCTGTTACTTCAGATTGAATGGTGTTTTTTTGGCCTACATAATCTACTTTAAAATCTTTTGGAGAAGCGCTTTCTATAATATTGTGTGCAGCAGAGATACCAAAGTGTAAGTTTTTTCGGATTTCTATATCAAATTTTAATGCCGTTCGTTTAACTTTAGAAAGAAAGAAATTATTCCCTCTAGAAAATAATGCATTCGGATCAAATACGTTCGCGTTTAATCCATTTGTGCTTAGTAGTTTTCCTCCTAATTGTTCTATGTCACTCAAATAAGATGCTCCAACCGCTATTCTTGGTTTATAGTTTAACAAGTATTTGACTTCAGTTCCAAATTTATATCTTTTATCTTTTGTTCCGTACCCCAAAAAGCCACTTAATCTAAATCTGTCATCGGGAGTTTTAAAGGTTCTAAAGCCTAATTTTATTTTTGCTCCTTCCACACTGTTTTTTACAATGGTATTCCAGTATTGTCCAAATTGAAAAGTAGCGCCAAGATTTATATAACCAGTAGATAATGTATTTATAACTCCAGTTATCTGCTTAATTTTCTTTTTATCTTTTACAGAGTTGATAAGATTATAGGTGTTTTTTTTGTCGGAAGATGTACTAACGCTATCCCAATATTGAGTTGTTTGATTGAACTGCTTTGGTTTATAGCGAATAATATTTTTTGAATAAAATGCACTAGGAAGTTCTTTGTCAAATACATAGGCATAGTATTCACTTGTCTTTTTTATAGTAAGTCCTTTGTTCTTTTCACCTTTGTTTGAAAAAGTGAAATCACCAATATAAATGTCTTTTTTTGGAAGGTAAATACTGTCATCTTTAATGATGTATTCTTTTTCAAAGGATAATTTTCTAACAAAATTTAGGTTGATATCTTTGTGGACTCTCATCTTAATTTTTGTAATAGAAAAGTTTTTATCTGCAACTAAAAAGTTTCCTTCAAAGGCTAAATCTCCATTTCTTCTAGGGAAGAAGTAGATTGAATAGAATTTCTTTTTATTAATGATAATGCTATCATGTAAAACATAATCATAGGTTTCAAACCCTGTAGTAGAAATAGGGCTTACAAAGGATTTTTTTAAGACCATTACATTGTTCTGATGAATGTCAATATCATTAAAGGTATTAGACATTCTGTCAAAAACAAAGCCTTGTTTGCTAACTCCGTCGTTTTTTTCAGCTTCAATATCTTCTCTTTCAGCATTTATTAAATTGTTTGCGTAGATATTCTTAACCGTTTCACTTAAATATAAAGGAATGTAAAAGTTAATTCCATCATCGTTTGGAGGTAATTCTTTCAGTACCTTTTTGTACTCTTTTTTAAAGACGTTTTTTAAGAAAAGAGAATCTAAGTTGTTTAATCCAATTTCAGTTGTTTGCAGTTTTTTATACTGATATGCTTTTACCAGTTTTAATCCATTTTTCTTTTTTCTACTCCAAATTTCTTTTAGAATTCTATAAGCAGGATTCTCTTTCTTTTTAAGGCGCTTTTTAGGTTTTGAAACAATAATAATTTCATCTAACGTATTGCTAGCTTCAGTTAATACAACTTTAAAATATGTTTTCTTAGAGTTGTATTTTAATGCTTGTGTTTCGTACCCAACAAAAGAGATTTCAATTTTACCTCTTTTCTTAGTTGTAAATAATTCAAACCTGCCATCAAAATCGGTAACAGTTCCATTTGTTGTATTTGTTAAATACACGTTTACATATGGTAATGGTTCATTCTCGTTGTCAAGTATTTGCCCACTGATTTTAAGCTGAGCTTGTAAAGCAAAGCTTAAAGTGAATAATATAGAAAAGAGCAATTTTAATTTCATGGTAAAAAAATATCCTTTTCTATATTTTTATAGAAAAGGATATGAGTCTTTATTTTAGTACATATTAAAGATATAAAACTTCTTTTACAGCTTTCATAACATCTTTATAATTTGGAATCCATATTTCTAGTAATACAGGAGAATATGGAGCTGGAGTATCAGCAGTTGTGATTCTTTTTATTGGGGCATCTAAATGATCAAATGCTTCGTCTTGTACTCTATATGTTATTTCTGATGCTACACTTCCAAAAGGCCACGCTTCTTCTAAAATCACCAAACGATTTGTTTTTCTAACCGATTTTAAAATGGTATCATGATCCATTGGGCGAATAGTTCTTAAGTCAATAACTTCACAAGAAATATTTTCTTTAGCTAATTCGTCTGCAGCTTTGTATGCTTCTTTTATAATTTTCCCAAAAGAAACAATGGTTACATCTGTACCTTCTCTTTTAATTTCGGCTACTCCAATAGGCAATACGTATTCGCCTTCTGGAATTTCCATTTTATCACCATACATTTGTTCAGACTCCATAAAAATAACGGGATCATCATCTCTTATTGCAGCTTTTAATAGCCCTTTTGCATCGTATGGATTTGAAGGAACAATTACTTTTAAGCCTGGTGTATTTGCAAACCAGTTTTCAAATGCTTGTGAGTGTGTTGCACCTAGCTGACCTGCAGAACCTGTTGGCCCTCTAAAAACAATTGGACAGTTAAATTGTCCACCAGACATTTGTCTGATTTTTGCAGCATTGTTTATAATTTGATCAATTCCAACAAGAGAAAAGTTGAAAGTCATGTATTCTACAATAGGTCTGTTTCCATTCATCGCAGAACCAATTGCGATTCCGGCAAAACCTAATTCTGCAATAGGAGCATCAATTACTCTTTTTGCACTGAACTCATCTAACATCCCTTTTGACGCCTTATAAGCACCATTATATTCGGCAACTTCTTCACCAATTAAATAAATGCTTTCATCCCTGCGCATTTCTTCACTCATGGCTTCACAAATAGCTTCTCTAAACTGAACTGTTTTCATACTTTGATTTCATCTTAAATTGAGAGTAGCAAAAATATAAAAATTAATATTAATCTTTAGCATCTAAATGCTTAAACCTTTCTGTTTTTAGGTAGAAATTATTTTTCTTAGAGTAATAAGATGTAATTAAGATGAAAAAAATACTATGCGTGCATAATAAATTGAAAAAAAAGTCATAAATTCGTAGCGATAGAATAACAAAGTACTTACCAAAATATAGTTATATGAAAATTTTAGTTTGTATCAGTCACGTTCCTGATACCACTTCAAAAATTAATTTTACAGATACTGATACTAAGTTTGATACAAACGGAGTACAATTTGTAATCAACCCATACGATGAATTTAGTTTAACTCGTGCCATGTGGTTAAAAGAAAAGCAAGGAGCTTCAGTTACAGTTGTAAATGTTGGAAACGCAACTACAGAACCAACGTTGCGAAAAGCATTAGCGATAGGAGCAGATGATGCTATTAGAGTAAATGCAGAAGCAACAGATGGTTTCTTTGTCGCAAAACAATTAGCGGAAGTTGTCAAAAATGGAGGCTATGATTTAGTGTTGGCAGGTAGAGAATCAATAGATTACAATGGGGGAATGGTTCCTGGGATGTTAGCTGCAATAGTAGATTACAATTTTGTAAATGGATGTATCAGTTTAGAGATTGACGGAACTTCAGCATCTGCAAGTAGAGAAATTGACGGAGGTTACGAAAAAGTAGCAACTGAATTACCTCTAGTAATTGCTGGGCAAAAAGGATTGGTTGAAGAAAAAGACTTAAGAATTCCTAATATGAGAGGGATTATGATGGCTAGAAAGAAACCGTTAAGTGTTGTTGAGCCAATAGATGTAGTTGCAAATACGGCAACAGTATCTTTTGAAAAGCCAGCACCTAAAGGAGCAGTGAAATTAATAGATGCAGATAATGTAGATGAGCTAATCAGCTTATTACATAATGAAGCCAAAGTGATTTAAAAGTGTTTATTTATTTAAACGTTTAATTAAAAAAAATAAACTTTTTGGCGTAGATTCTAAAAAATATTACGTCTAAAAATCTAAAAATCTAAAAAAATATGTCAGTTTTAATTTTTGCCGATTCATCGGAAGGAAAATTTAAAAAGTCTGCTTTTGAAGTAGTTTCATACGGAAAGAAAGTAGCTGAACAATTAGGTTCAACGATAGTAGCTGTTACAATTAATGTAGCAGATGCATCAGAATTATATACATATGGAGCAGAAAAAGTAATTTCGATTACAAACGATGTTTTATCAACCTTTAATGCGAAAGGGTACGCAGCTGTGTTATCACAAGTAGCAGTACAAGAAAATGCGACTGTTGTTGTTGTAGATTCTAGTGTTAATGGTTTGTGTTTTGCCCCTTTATTAGCGGTTAATTTAAATGCAGGTTATGCCTCTAACGTTGTCGCTTTACCAAGTGCTACAAGTCCGTTTACAGTAAAAAGGAAAGCTTTTTCAAGTAAAGCATTTAACAATACAGAAATCAATACCGCAATAAAAGTTATTGGTTTAGCTAAGAATTCTTACGGTGTGCATGAAAATGCTGTTTCTGGTAGTTCAGAAAGTTTTGATGCTCAGGTTTCTGCGTCAGATTTAAGTGTAAAATCTGTTAGTGTAGAGAAAGCTTCTGGTACAATTACAATCGCAGATGCAGATATTGTTGTTTCTGCTGGTCGTGGTTTAAAAGGTCCAGAAAACTGGGGAATGATCGAAGAGTTAGCGGCCGTTTTAGGAGCTGCAACTGCTTGTTCTAAACCTGTTTCTGATTTAGGTTGGAGACCACATGGAGAACATGTTGGACAGACAGGAAAACCTGTTGCGTCTAACCTGTATATCGCCATCGGAATTTCTGGAGCAATTCAACATTTAGCAGGAATCAACGCTTCTAAAGTAAAGGTTGTTATAAATACGGATCCAGAAGCACCATTTTTTAAAGCAGCAGATTACGGAATTGTAGGAGACGCATTTGAGGTGGTTCCTAAATTGATTGAAAAGTTAAAAGCATTCAAGCAATCATAGTTGTTTAACTGGATGTTACATAATAATTTATTAAGAGATCATTAGTTAGATTTTTTCTTTTTTGAAGAAATTAAAAAACAACTCATATTTTTTACTAAATTGTGCCCACAAAAGGGCTGTCTATTAAATAGGTGTTTTGCCAAAATAGACAGCCTTTTATTTTTTATGAAGATTGAGATATAATGAGTTTGATAAAACTAACAATTAAAGGAATTTCTTATAGCCAAACCCAAAGTGGTGCATACGCTTTGGTATTAAGTGAAATGGATGGAAAAAGAACGTTGCCTATAATTATAGGTGCTTTTGAAGCCCAATCAATTGCAATTGCATTAGAAAAGGAGATTAGACCACCGAGGCCTTTAACGCATGATTTATTTAAAACATTTGCAGATAGATACTTTATTAATATCAAGCAAGTCATAATACATAAGTTAGTAGATGGGGTTTTCTTTTCAAGTTTAATTTCTGAAAAAGATGGAAAAGAAGAAGTAATAGACACAAGAACTTCTGATGCTATTGCATTGGCGGTTCGTTTTAATGCGCCAATTTACACCCATGAAAGTATTTTAAATAAAGCTGGAATTTACTTAAAAGTAGAAGATGAATTGTCCATAGAAGGCTCAGGGTTTGAACCTGACGATTTCGTTGATGAATTGATTTCTGAAACAACAGAAGAAGTAGATGAACAAAAAACTCTAAAAGAGTTATACAAAGAATTAGATGCTGCTGTAGCGAATGAAAACTACGAATTAGCGGCAAAAATCAGAGACGAAATTAGCAAGCGCTCTTAAAATTAATATCCTTTTTAATATGAGAAAAATACTAGTACTCGTTTTATGTTTTGCTGCGTTTTTTGCAAATGCAGAAAGTATAGAAAAGAACTTTAATGTAAATTTTATTGAGAATATTGAAGCTGTTTCTTTGACGTCAAACAACTTATTTCAACAAGATAGCATTCAAGCTGAAACCATTACAGTTAAAAAAGTTGTAGAGCAAACTAAGAATGAGGTTGTGGAGTCTGAAACTTCAAAAATAATTCCTAGTCAAGGGTTTTCTGTCAACAGTCTTTGGAGAGGGGTTTTAGGGATGATTTCCTTATTAGTTATTGCATTTTTATTTAGTTCAAATCGAAAAGGAATTGATTGGAAAACAGTTGGTATTGGATTAGCTTTTCAATTAGTAATTGCAATTGGTGTGTTAAAAGTACCTTTTGTTCAATCGATATTTGAATTTATAGGAAAAGGATTTGTTAAGATTTTAGATTTTACACAAGCAGGAAGTGAATTTTTATTTAAAGGTTTAATTTCTGATATGGATACGTTTGGATTTATCTTTGCTTTTCAGATATTACCTACAATTATCTTCTTCTCTGCATTAACTTCTGTGCTGTTTTATTTAGGATGGATACAGAAATTAGTAAAGGTAATGGCATTGTCATTGAGTAAGATTTTAAAAATTTCTGGAGCAGAAAGTTTGTCAGTAGCTGGTAATATTTTCTTAGGTCAAACTGAGGCACCATTGCTAATTAAGGCGTATTTAGAAAAGATGAACAAGTCTGAAATGCTGTTAGTAATGATTGGTGGAATGGCAACAGTTGCTGGAGCAGTATTGGCTGCTTATATCGGTTTTCTTGGAGGAAATGATGAGGAAATGAAATTATTTTATGCGAAACATTTGTTAGCGGCATCAGTTATGGCTGCGCCAGGAGCAATTGTAATTTCGAAAATGCTATTCCCTCAAAATGAAAAAGTGAATACAGATGTGACTGTATCTTCAGATAAAATAGGATCAAACATTTTAGATGCTATTGCAAACGGAACTACAGAAGGATTGCAATTGGCAATGAATGTTGGTGCAATGTTGTTAGTTTTTGTTGCGTTTATTGCAATGATTAACGGTATTTTAGGTGGATTGGGAAGCCTTGATGGAATCGCATACTTTGGATGGAGTTTTACCTCCTTAAATGAGGTGATTTCAGTAAATACATCATATGCAGGATTGTCATTAGAGTTTATGTTAGGGTATTTATTTGCCCCGTTAATGTGGCTAATAGGTGTCGCTACAGAAGATGTTGCAATGATGGGTCAGTTATTAGGAATCAAATTAGCAGCAAGTGAGTTTATTGGATATATTCAATTGGCAGAATTAAAGAATGTTGCAAATGCTGTGCATTTAAATTATAATAAATCAATAATTATGGCGACTTATATGTTGTGTGGTTTTGCAAACTTTGCATCTATCGGAATCCAAATTGGCGGAATAGGTTCTTTAGCTCCAGGGCAACGTAAAGTCTTGTCAGAATTTGGAATGAAAGCATTAATTGGAGGTACAATTGCTTCTTTAATGTCTGCAACAATTGCAGGAATGATTATCGGATAGTGGCGAGTAGCCTCAGAAAAATAAAAAGTTAATAACTTTTAAATATTATTTAAAAAGCTTCAACAGAATTTGTTGAAGCTTTTTCTATTTTTACAGAAATTAGAACCTCGTTTAGATTTTGTGTTTACGTACATATAATCAAAAACGATTCAACGTATATACCTACAAATGAAGCAATATTTAGATTTAGTAAAGCACGTTTTAGAAAACGGAAACGAAAAAGGAGATAGAACGGGTACGGGAACAAAAAGTGTTTTTGGACACCAAATGCGATTTGATTTAAGTAAAGGTTTTCCGATGGTGACAACAAAAAAGTTACACTTAAAATCTATTATTTACGAATTGTTATGGTTTATAAATGGAGATACAAACATTAACTATTTACAAGAAAATGGTGTTCGTATTTGGAATGATTGGGCTGATGAAAATGGAGGTTTAGGCCCCGTTTATGGACATCAATGGCGTAATTGGAACAGTGATGATATTGATCAATTAAAAGAAGTAATCAAAACATTAAAAAACAATCCTAATAGTAGAAGGATGTTGGTTTCTGCTTGGAACCCAAGTGTGTTACCAGATACTTCAGTTTCATTCTCAGAAAATGTGGCGAACGGAAAAGCAGCTTTGCCTCCTTGTCACGCTTTCTTTCAGTTCTATGTAGCAGACGGAAAGTTGTCTTGTCAATTATATCAGCGTAGTGCAGACATCTTTTTGGGTGTTCCATTTAACATTGCATCATACGCCTTATTTACAATGATGATTGCTCAAGTTTGTGGTTATGAAGTAGGAGAATTTATTCACACGTTTGGAGATGCTCATATTTATAACAACCACCAAGAACAATTAGATTTACAATTGTCTAGAGAATTGAGGTCGTTGCCAACAATGAAAATCAATCCAGATATTACTTCAATATTCGATTTTAAATTTGAAGATTTCGAATTGGCAGATTACAATCCACACCCACATATTAAAGGAAAAGTAGCAGTTTAATATGAGTACAATCACAATTATAGCAGCAATAGCAAATAACAACGCCTTAGGTAAAGACAATGATTTAATATGGTATTTACCTGCGGATTTAAAGCGTTTTAAAAAAGTAACTACTGGTCATCATATTTTGATGGGAAGAAATACGTATGAATCTATTGGTAAACCTTTGCCAAACAGGACTACAGTAATTATTACTAGAAATTCAAACTACAAAGCAGAAGGTTGTATTGTGGTGAATAGTATTGAGAAAGCGATAGAGGTTGCTAAAGAAGATGAACATGTTTTTGTCATTGGAGGCGCACAAATCTATAAGCAAGCTATGGAAGCTGATTTAGTTGATCAATTAGATATTACATTGGTGCACCAAAACTTTGAGGCTGACGTATTTTTTCCAGAAATCAAAACAGCTATTTGGAAAGAGGCTTCTAGAGAAAATTTTGAAGCTGATGAAAAGAATACATATAACTATAGTTTTATTAGCTATAAAAAAAGGTAACTAATAACTCAACCTCATTTTATATTTTTGTTCTGCGAATTTAAAATACCAATACAATTTGTAATTTACTTCTAATCCGTAATCTACATTTGCTTGGTATTCAATTACGTTTTCATAAATATTGCTATTGTATCTTTGAGAATTCTGAGCTCTACTATTCCATTTAGCGACATAAACCCTGTTTTTGCTTTGTAAATATGTTTGAGAGTAATATGTCATTGGTTTGGCTACTGAGAAAAGATATGAAGTAAATCCAGCATCAATAATAACAATCTCATACGCTAATTTTTCATTAGCAATTACCACCGGATCTTCTTTTGCAACTTTATTATTTGTAGAATTATAGGAGCCACAACAAACTAGAAATAGGGCTAAAATGAGTACATATATAGTTGATTTTAGTTGTTTCATAATCAGTAGTTTATTAAGTGAAGGTCTAAAAAAGAATTTAATAAATAGTAAGTATTTCGAGTTTTAATATTAAATTTAAGCACCAAATTTCATACCATGCATAGATATATCATTAAATTTTTTCTTCTTTGTTTCTTCGTTTCTTGTGTAAAACATGAATCTAAAGAGAATATTTATAGTGTTTTAGACGAAAAGGATAGGGCTAAATTACGAGATGAAATTATTGATGATCGATTCAATAATTTATTGCCCAAGTTAATGGATGCTTCTGCTATTGATATGTGGGTTGTTATTTCTAGAGAGTATAATGAAGACCCTGTTATGAAAACAATGTTGCCTTCTGTATGGCTAAATGCTAGGAGAAGAACTATTTTAGTATTCTTTAGAGACAAAACTAAAAACACGATAGAAAAATTGGCTGTTGCAAGATATGATGTTGGAAAAAACATCAAGTCTGCATGGAATAAAGAAAAAGAACCCAACCAATGGAGTGCTTTAAATAGGATTATTGAAGAACGAAACCCAGATAAAATTGGACTAAATATTTCTAAACATTTTGCATTGGCAGATGGATTAGTTAAAACCGATCATGATGCATTTTTTGAAAGTTTAAGTGTAAAAAATAGAAAGAAAATTGTTTCAGCAGAAAAATTGGCGATTGGTTGGATAGAAACTAGAACAGCCAAAGAAATGAAATTGTATAAAGAGCTTGTGTTAATTACGCATACTATTATTGACGAAGCATTTTCTAATAAAGTAATTGTACCTGGAGAAACGACCACAGAAGATGTTGTTTGGTGGATGCGTCAAAAAGTGACAGCATTAGGACTGCAAACGTGGTTTCATCCAACAATAGATATTCAACGAAGTAAAGAGCCGTTAAAATCACATATCTATTCATTTACAAAAGCTGGAAATGAGAAAGTTATTTTGCCTGGCGATTTATTGCATTGTGATTTCGGGATTAGTTATATAGCTCTTAATACTGATTGCCAACAACACGCTTATGTATTAGGGAAAGAAGAAACGGAGGTTCCTTCATTTTTAGCAGCTGCTTTTAAAAAAGGAAATCGATTACAAGATATCCTAACAACAACGATGCAAACAGGTAAAACTGGAAATGAGATATTGCTTTCTTCATTAAATCAAGCAAAAAATGAAGGATTAAAACCAGCTATTTATTCACATCCTTTAGGTAATTTTGGACACAGTGCTGGAACAACTATTGGCATGTGGGATTCTCAAGGAGGAGTTCCTGTAAAGGGAGATTATCCACTTCATAACAATACGGTGTATGCGATCGAATTGAATGTAACCGTTGCTTTAAAAGAATGGCAAAAAGACATTCGTATTATGTTAGAAGAAGCAGGTTCTTTTGGAGAAGGGAAACATGAGTATGTCAATAAAAGGCAAGAAGAAATTAAACCAATTAAAATCAAGTATTAAATGCAAAAAAGATGTTTTTGGGTTCATGAAAATCAATTATATATTGAGTATCATGATTATGAATGGGGAAAACCAGTGTATGATGATGCAACCTTATTTGAATTTTTATTATTAGAATCTTTTCAGGCGGGTTTAAGTTGGATTACCATTTTAAAAAAACGAGAAAATTTTAGAGAAGCTTTTGATCGTTTCGATTATAAAAAAATAGCAAAATATGATGCTGTTAAGTTTGAGGAACTGATACAGAATGCAGGCATTATTAGAAATAAATTGAAAGTAAAATCGGCCATTACAAATGCACAATTATTTCTGGATATTCAAAAAGAATTTGGTTCTTTTTCTGCCTATATTTGGAATTATGTTGATGGTAAACCGATGGTGAATTCATTCAAAACTAGAGCAGAGGTTCCGGCAACAACTGCGGTATCTGATGCTATTTCTAAGGATTTAAAAAAACGTGGATTTAAATTTGTTGGATCCACCATTATGTATGCTTTTATGCAAGCAACCGGAATGGTAAATGATCACACAACAGATTGTATTTGTTATCCAATATAAATAAATGAGCACACTTTCAATTCCGAGTACAGATTTAAAAAAAATCATCAAATTATTTAACCGAAAAATAGGGTTGTTTTTTGTGTTTGTTGGGGCGCTATATCTAGATAGTGTTCATTTAGCAGAGCGATTTGAATACAATCAAATTTTAACCAATGTGTTAATGTTATTAGCTTTTTATTGGATGTATTCTAGATCCGTAAAAAGAACCAAAGAATTGATGGTTTATGCCGTGATTCTAGGGTTTCTTGGTGAATATCTATTCTCTGTGTATTTAGAGATGTATACCTATAGATTAGGCAATGTGCCACTGTATGTTCCTTTTGGACATGCGGCAGTATTTGGTAGAGTGTACGCATTTTCAAAAGCATCTGTAGTGCACAAACATCATAAAATATTAGAGCGTTTTATGTATGTTCTTATCTCATTATTTGCGCTCGGATATTTGTGTTTCTTTAATGATGTTTTTGGTTTTGTAATGACCTTAGGTGTTTTTGCATTGTTGATTAAAAGACCCAAAGACCGAATGTTTTTCTTAACGATGTATATTATAGTAGCGGTATTAGAAATTGGAGGCCCAGCTTATGGAGCTTGGAAATGGCCAGATACAGCCTTTGGAATATTTGATTTTTTACCTAGTAATAATGCGCCAAGCGGAATCAGTTTGTTTTATTTCTTGCTTGATGTTGGTTGTTTTGTGCTATACACACAGCGAAATAAAAGTACGTGGAAACGATCTAAAAACATTAGAAGATTAACTAAAACGCCGTAAAATGGCAAAGAAAATTAAAGATCCAGAACTTGGTTATAAAGACAGAATGTGTAAAATACATCAATAAAGAGTACTCTTTCAATGTCATTCCTGCGGAGTCAGGAATCTATTTTTAAAGGTTAACTCTTACTGTAAATTCGGATCGCGCTAAAAATAGCGACAGCAATAATCAACCAAATACCAACCTTTAAAGCCGTGTTTTTGTAATGTATTTTGTGGTTTTTAATATCTTTTCGATAGCTAAAAATCATTAAAATGATAAACGCTACAACAAAAAATCCTGCAAAAATTAATTGACCATTGGTAAACATAAATTTGTATTTTTATGCAAAAATACAAATTTAATGAAGACAGCAATCGTTTTTGGAGCAACTTCTGGAATAGGAAAATCAGTAATTAAATTTTTAGTCAAAGACGGTTATAAAGTAGCCATTACTGGACGAAGATTAGAGAAGTTACAAGAGATAAAAGATGCACATCCAACTCAGATAATTATCAAACAAAATGACATTCAATTGGTTGATGAGGTTGAGAAGGTGTTCAATGAAATTGTAGCCGAATTTAAAACCATAGATTTGGTGATTCAATCTTCTGGAGTTGGTTATGTAAACCCAAAATTAAATTGGGATTTATTAGAGCAAACCATCAATACAAATGTATTGGGAGTTACAAAGCTGTACGGATTGTCGTATCAACTTTTTAAAGAGCAACAGTTTGGGCATTTGGTTGGAATTTCATCCATCGCTTCATTGAGAGGAAACAGAGCTGCGCCAGATTATTTTGCGTCTAAAGCCTATCAAAAAGCATTTTTAGAAAGTTTGTATATCAAAACAAAATCGATTAAATCAAAGAAGGTATTTGTTACAGATATTCGCCCTGGTTTTGTAGATACAGCAATGGCATTGGGTGATAATCTCTTTTGGATGGCTTCCTTAGAAAAAGCGACCAAACAAATTTATTCTGCTATTAAAAAGAAAAAACGAGTAGCATACATTTCTAAACGTTGGGCATTGGTTGCTTTTGTATTGAAAATTGTACCTGCTTGGCTCTTGAAAAAAGCAACATAGATGAGTAATGTCATTTCGAAACGACACGTAAGAATAAAATAGAAAACAACAATTAAAAGATAAACAAACACATATGAAAAAAAGAATCGCTGCAGTACACGAATTTCACACCGCTTTTAAATTAAACATTCAAGATAAACCAACAGTTGCTATTTCTGAAAGCAGAAAACAATTGCGTTTTGAATTAATGAAAGAAGAAAATGAAGAGTATTTAGAGGCAGCTCAAAACAACGATTTAGTAGAGGTTGCAGATGCACTTGGTGATATGCTATACATTTTATGCGGAACTATTATAGAACACGGAATGCAGGGTAAAATAGAAGAAGTTTTTAATGAAATACAACGTTCTAATATGAGTAAATTAGGCGAAGACGGAAAGCCTATTTATCGCGAAGACGGAAAAGTACTAAAAGGGCCAAATTACTTTAAACCAAATATTTCTGAGATTTTAGAGAAGTAATTTTAGGTTTCGCTAGCGTGTTTCTTTTGTTTGGTAATGAATGTCGTTCTCTTTGCTACTTGTGGTACTTAATTATACGCAGCTTAAGTTTTTTGTAAATTTTTTGCAAGACAGAGGCTATCAGGAATGTCTTTTAGTTTGCCGTACTTTTGAATTAAACAGTAGCCGTTTCTTTGATAAAGTTTACTTGCTTCTGGTTGGTTAGACCCCATAAAGAGGATGCATTTGGTATTCCCTAATTCTTTGGACCAGTTTTCTAATTCTGATAAAATTCTTTCTCCGATTCTTTGACCTCTAGCTTCTGGAGAAACATACATTCTTTTAATTTCCATAGAATTAAAATTATATTTTGAGATCGCACCACAGCCAATTACGGTGTCTTTTTTTAACGCTAAAACAACATGTTTTAAATCGGTAATCGTATTAAATTGAGCTAGAGGATGCGTATCTCCATCCCTTTTTGCAAGATCTGAATTCAGTAATTGCACTAGTTTTTTAAATTCCAAGTTTTGAGAATTGGTTCTTATAATTTCTATCATATTTTTAGGGCAGGTTATGAGAATAGCATTCCGTTTTAATAAATTAGACTCAGCGTTAGCGAAGTTAATTTTCTTAAGGTTAAGAAACAAGTTAAATTATTTTGTCATATTTAATTATTTAAGCCACTAATTAAATATCGTAAAAAAAAATAATAAAATATATGAATACTCAAAAATCAACAAAGAAAGAAAGCTTCAAAACCAAGTTTTTAAAATTTTATCATTGTGAAGTAAGAACTTTTAATAGAATATTAGGTATTAAATAATAAATTACAATTCGTAATTATGACCTTCTGTAGCAAATCGAAAACCTGATTTTTCAATTTCTTTCCGTTCTACACTGTTTTCTTGCAAAGCAGGATTTGTGTGGTTAAAGTGTATAAAAATGATTTTATTTTTTGTTTCTATAGATTCGTTTTTAAACAAGTCTATCGTTTCTTTAATAAAGGGGTGAGGCACTTCTGTCATCGCTCTTTTTACTTCTTTTTGGTTGAAAAAGGTAGCATCTAAAAAGGCGTAATCTACTTTTTTTACTTCTTCAATAATATTTTTTTTCCAAGTTTTCCATTTATCAATATCTGGAATAAATAAAGCAGTTTTTTTAGACCCTTCTATTTTGTAGCCTACAGTTTCAGAAAACTCATCGCGATGTGGAACTAAAAAAGGAGTTACTTTTAGGGTATTATTTAACACCATTGTAGAGTCGTGTTGTAATTTTTTAATGGCAATATTTTTAATTTGAACCAGTTGACTCCAGGGACCGTTTTTTTCTAAAAAAGTTTTCATTTTTGGCATTGCATACACTTTTGTGTTTTGCTTCCCAAAGGCTTCTCTTCCTAAATACATCAAACCTGTATAATGGCCAATATGCGCATGTGTTAAAAAGATACCGTCAATAATAGTTTTATTTTTTAAATGATGCTGCTCTAAATCTGCTAATTGTGTAGACATATCTGGTGATGCGTCAAACAGCCATTTTTGTTGATTTATTTTATCGACCAAACCTAGAGAAACCACTTTTTGCTTTTTAGAAGTGCCGTTATAATAGTTTTCACAACACGCTTTCTGGCATCCAATATGAGGAAATCCCCCATCTTGTGCGGTTCCTAAAACGGTTATGTATTGTTTTTGGTTTTCAGATATTGACTCTTTTTTTGGAGTACAACTGAATAGTGTAAAAGCAAAAAGAAAGAAAAATAGTTTTAGTTTCATAGTAGGTGATTTAAAATTGAAAGCTACAAAAAAAGCATCAATGAAACATTGATGCTTTTTTTGTAGTTTTATGAAAGTGAAGTTATAGAATTACTCTCCATCCGTAAGGATCTTTCACTTTATTTGTTTGAATATCTGTAATGTGTTTTTTCAATTGAGAAGCGAACGTGTTATCAAATTCTGGTAAATCAAAATCTTCACCTTTAAAACCAAATCCAGCAATTGGAGAAATAACAGCTGCAGTTCCTGTCCCAAACATTTCTTTTAAACTTCCGTCTTTAGCGGCAGCAACAACTTCGGCTACTGTAATCTTACGCTCTTCAACGTTAATGTTTTTGTCTTTTGCTAACTGTAAGATGCTTTTACGTGTAATTCCGTCTAAAATTCTGTCAGAAGTTGGACTTGTAATTAATGTATCGTTGATACGTACAAAAATATTCATTGCCCCAGCTTCTTCAATGTATTCGTGCGTGTTATCATCTGTCCAAATTACTTGGTTATACCCTTTTTCTAAGGCTAATTGTGTTGGGTAAAACTGAGCAGCATAATTACCACCAGCTTTAGCAAAACCAACTCCACCATTTGCAGCACGTGCATATTTTTCTTCTATTAAAACTTTTACTTTTCCAGAGAAATATGCTCCAGAAGGTGCAGAACAGATAATTAATTTATACTCATTTGCAGGAGAAGCGTGAAAGCCATTTCCAGAAGCGAATATAAAGGGTCTGATATATAGAGAGCTTCCTTCGTTAGTTGGAATCCAAGCATTGTCAATTTCTAATAATTTCTTCAATCCGTCCATGAAAATGTCTTCAGGAACTTGAGGAATTACCAATCTTTCTGCAGATTTGTTTAATCGTTTATGGTTCTCTAAAGGCCTAAACAACATGGTGTTTTTATCCGCATCTTTATATGCTTTCATTCCTTCAAAAATAGATTGTCCGTAATGGAAAATCTTAGCAGAAGGATCTAATTGAATTGGAGAATATGGTAGGATAGTTGAATCTTGCCATTTACCATCTTTATAATCACACACAAACATGTGGTCAGAAAGAATACTTCCAAATGGTAAGTTGTTGAAATCTACCGTTTCAATTTTAGAGTTTTTAATTAATTCTATCTTTATATTTGAACTCATAATAATACTGCTTTAGAAGGGGCAAAGATAATGATTTATAGCGCTATTAATATGTGTTAGGAGTTGTTTTATTGTTTAAATTACTACATTTGTAATAAATATGTTAAAAAAATAAAAGATGAAAAAGGTATTAAAAGTTTGCTTGATTTTCTCATTAGTTTTTGCTGCTTGTAAAGAGAATAAAAAAACAGAAAAAAACGATATAACAACAGAAGTTGCTATTAATTATGATTCTTTTGGGGATAAAATCTCTGATGAAGGAGTGATTAATGCTAAAACGATGCTAGGGACATTTAAATCTTTAAAAGCAGGAGATACGTTATCAGTAAAGTTTGCTGCTACCATAAATGAAGTATGTTCTAAAAAAGGATGTTGGATGAAATTAGATTTAACAGACGGAACAGAAACCATGGTGCGTTTTAAAGACTACGGATTTTTTATGCCCTTAGATGCAAATAATAAAGAAGTAATTGTAAGCGGTAAAGCTTTTGTTAAAGAAACATCTGTAAAAGAGTTGCAACATTATGCAGAAGACGCAGAGAAAACCAAAGAAGAAATCGCTTTGATTACAGAGTCAAAAGTTGAATTTTCTTTTGAAGCAGATGGTGTTTTAATGAAGAAAGCTAAATAAAACAGATATCAAACGAAGTTTGTGAAAAGAGAAATAGTTAAAACATCAGACGGTTCAACAACGATTCATTTGCCAGATTGGAATGAGAATTATCATTCTACACACGGTGCAATTCAGGAGTCTAAGCACGTGTTTATCGATAAAGGACTTTCGATTATTTCAAAACCAGAAATTTCAATTTTAGAAATTGGTTTTGGTACTGGATTGAATTGTTTTTTAACCTTGTTAGAAGCCGAAAAAAGAAAAATTTCTATTAATTATGTTGGTGTAGAAGCCTACCCAGTTACCGAAGAAGAAGCTGTGCAGTTAAATTATGTTTCTGAATTAAATGTTGGGGATAAGCAAGCTGTTTTTAATCAGCTACATCAAGTTTCTTGGGATGAGAATCACGATATTTTAATAGAATTTTCTTTGGAGAAAAGAAAACAGTTTTTTAAGGATATTACCGCTGAAGATCAATTTAATCTAGTGTATTTTGATGCTTTTGGAGCAGAACATCAACCCGAATTATGGTCGTTGGAGATCTTTAGAATAATGTTTAAAGCAATGAAAGAAGACGGTGTTTTAGTAACATATTGTGCTAAGGGAAGCGTAAGAAGAGCAATGCAAGAAGTAGGGTTTATTGTTGAAAGATTAGACGGTCCGCCAGGAAAAAGAGAAATGCTGAGGGCAACGAAGCATTCAGCGTAGCTAAATGTTTTTAAGTGAAGCATTCAGCGTAGCTAAATGTTTTTAAGTGAAGCATTCAGCGTAGCTAAATGTTTTTAAGTGAAGCATTCAGCGTAGCTAAATGTTTTTAAGTGAAGCATTCAGCGTAGCTAAATACTGAGAGCTGTAAAAGTGAAATAATATAGTAATTATGGAAGAAAAAAAAATTAGATTTAGAAGAACACGAGGTCGTAAAAAAGGAAATCCTAAAAGAGGAATTGTACTTATTTTACTGTTAGTCGCTTTGGTATATTTGTTTATGAATGCGGAATCTATTCTTTATAAAGTATTACCTTAATTACTTTTTAAAAGTTCTTCCTTTCCATTGGTAGTTGCTGAAAAGCGATTTAAAAACCACAAATAATGTAAAGTAAGGATACAATATACTACTACTTAAATATATTGAAAAGGGAAGTTTTTGTTTGTAGAAAGCGCTAATTTTTTCAAGTAATACATAGTCGAAAAACAGTTTTATTAAAAAATAACTGAGTGCTGTAGTGGTTGAAATGATTTCGTAAAAAACAAGCAAAGGAGAAAGTGCAATAATACCATTTCCTAGTAAAATAAGAACCCCAATTAGTTTTCCGAAAACCAAATTGTAGCTAGCTGTTTTTGAAGCCCATCGAACTCTTTGGTGTATTAATTGGCCAAATGTATCTACAGGAAACGTTTTTACAATTGCTTCATCAGATTTTAGATAGGCTACTTTTGAGTTGTCAAATTTCAAGAATTTCTCTAGTAAAAAAATATCATCTCCGCTAGCAATAGAATTGTTGTTCTCAAATCCATTTACGTTCTCGAAAATTTCTTTTTTGTAGGCTAAATTTGCGCCATTGCATAAAAATGGTTTCCCAAGTCCAAATCCACTAACGGTTGATGCTTGTAAACTCAAAAAATCTAATAACTGAAATTGATGCAGAAAGCTTTTGTTGGTGATATACGTTACAGGTGCAACAACCAAATTGCAATCGTTTTGTTGAATGAAATTATCAATGGTTTTTAACCAGTTTTCTGGTAAAATACAATCTGCATCTGTTGTAATAATCCATTCTTTAGTACTCACTTTTAACGCTGTAGTAATTGCATCTTTTTTTGGTGAGTTAGAATTTCTTTCATTTTTAATAATAGAAATATCTGGTTGTGTGTAGTTGAGATCGGTAACTTCTTTATTGTACTCGAAGTACTGTTTAAGAACCTCAACCGAATCATCTGTTGAATCATCATCTATAAAAATGAATTCAACCTGTGCCGCTGGGTAATTTAAACGAAGAATAGAGGCTGCTAATTTTGGTAAGTTTTTGGCTTCATTTCTAAAAGGAATAACCACGGTGAACCTAGTTTTGATATCAAGTTCTTTAGGTGTAAAATCTTTTATTTTATCGTAGCCAAAGGCAAAAACACCAATTGTGATTACATATGTGAAGAAAATTAGACTAACAACAATCATTCTTTTGTAGCAATAAGTTTATCGGTGTTAAAAGTAAGTACAAAATAACTTCCTACAATACTTGGCAACACAAAATTGAAAACCCACATAATTAACACAACAGATAAAATGCTTATTTCATTACAATTGAAAAAAGAAAAGACCCAAATAGCAATAGACCCTTTAATGACAATATCAAATATAGATAGCATTGGAATAATAGATGCTAAAAAGTACATGCTAAAAATTGAAAATAATGCTTCAGAATAAATGATGTCCACATTAAATAAAAGCAATAAAAAATAGAATTGATGTGAGAAAATGAGATATCTAATACCAGAATACAACCCAATTTTTGTAGTTAGTGAAGATGGAATTTTGGCAATAAAATTGAACAGTGATTTTAAAGAATGTCCTTTAATAGAAACTCCTTTTTTATACAGAACCCATGCAAAAAGGATTAGAGTAAAAGAGAAACCAAGTACTAAAATTGTCGACTTTATTGAAATGTTTATGTTGAAGTTAAGAAGGAAAAAGGTAATTCCTGCAAGTCCAAAAAGAAGTGTTGTTAGTAATTGAAAGAGATTTCCAACTAAATTTAAAACAAGTATTTGTTTTCTTAATGGTTTTTCAAAGTAGATTGCCTTTGCGCCATATTCTCCAATTCGGTTTGGTGTAAGTAAAGAAACAGTTAAAGACGCTAAACTTTGAATAGTAGCACGTTTAAAATCAATTTTTTCACAAAATGAAACAAGAATTTTCCATTTTGTAATTTCAAAAAACCAATTCAAAAGGCTAAATAATAATAGAAATAGGATGTTTTTTATAGAAAATAGGGTTGTTTTAGTTGAATTTGAGTAAAAATTAGAAAATGACAGCTGGTTGTTTAGAGTCAGTTTTGTGTACATGAAATAACCACAGCCAATAACTATAAAAAGTTTGATAATGAGCGCTAAGAAATGCTTAGTTTTGTGTGAAGACGATTTTTGCATTGCGTGCAAAGTTATATATAATCGTTAGTAAAAAAGACAATCTAATTAAGTATTAAACCAATCTGCGATTGTGAAGGTAGAGAAAATCATATTAGGAATTGACCCAGGAACTACAATTATGGGTTTTGGGTTGATTAAAGTAGTCGGAAAAAAAATGGAATTTATTCAAATGAATGAATTGATGTTGAAAAAATACGACGATCATTACCTAAAATTGAAATTGATTTTTGAGAGAACTATTGAGTTGATTGATACATATCATCCAGATGAAATTGCTATTGAAGCTCCATTTTTCGGAAAAAACGTGCAATCGATGTTGAAATTAGGAAGAGCTCAAGGAGTTGCTATGGCTGCAGGTTTGTCTCGTGAAATTCCGATTACAGAATACTTGCCAAAGAAAATTAAAATGGCAATTACAGGGAACGGAAATGCCAGTAAAGAGCAAGTTGCATTAATGTTGAAGTCATTATTAGATTTAAAAACATTGCCAAAAAACTTAGATGCTACCGATGGATTGGCTGCCGCAGTATGTCATTTTTACAATTCAGGAAAAGTAATTGGCGGAAAAAACTATACAGGTTGGGCTAGTTTTGTGAAACAAAATGAGAAACGAATTAAAAAATAGTATTCTCAATTTTAAAAACTACCAGAATTAATAACAAATAGCAATTGATAACGGATAACTGTTCACTGTTTATTGATAACTGTTCACTGATAATTGAACTATGGCCGGAATATACCTACACATACCATTTTGTAAACAAGCATGTTTTTATTGTGATTTTCATTTTTCAACTTCCTTAAAAAAGAAAGATGAGTTGAT
>JBLFXB010000002.1:0-69011 GCA_047611925.1 Polaribacter sp. | reverse complement strand
ATATTTTGCATGCACTTCTTTAATAGCAGTAGGTTGTGTAATCGACAGTAAGTCGTTATTTCCTTTTAACGAAGTTGGATGTTCTTTAAAACGTTCTCCACGGAAATCTTCTTCAGTAAATTTATACACCTGAAGCATCGTTCCCATTGCACCATCTAACACAAGGATTCTTTTTTGTAATTCTTTATAAATATTAGACATTTTCTAATGCTTGTTTTAAATCATTTATAATATCAGTTACATGTTCCAACCCTACAGAAACACGAACCAAACCATCAGTAATTCCGACTTCTAATCTATCTTCTTCTACCAAACTACTATGTGTTGTCGAAGCAGGATGTGTAACAATACTTCTGGTATCACCTAAATTAGCTGACAATGAGCACATCTTTATTTTATTTAAGAAATTACGCCCTGCTTCAAGACCACCATTAATTTCAAAAGCGATGATGTTTCCTCCTAGCTTCATTTGTTTTATAGCAATTTCATATTGTGGATGCGATTTCAAAAAAGGGTATTTTACCAAATTTACATTTGACTGAGTTTCTAAAAACTCGGCTACTTTTAAAGCATTTTCACAATGTTTTTCGACACGAATTGCCAAAGTTTCTAAACTTTTTGACAATACCCAAGCATTGAAAGGCGACATTGCTGGACCTGTATTTCTAGAAAATAAATAAATCTCACGAAGCAAATCTTCTTTTCCAACCGCTACTCCACCCATAACTCTTCCTTGCCCATCGATTAATTTAGTTGCAGAATGGATCACAATATCCGCTCCAAATTTTATTGGGTTCTGTAAATATGGCGTTGCAAAACAATTGTCGATTACCAATAGTAAATTATGTTTCTTTGCGATAGCACCCAACAACTCTAGGTCTAATAAATCTACTGCAGGATTTGTTGGCGTTTCTGCATATAAAATTTTTGTGTTTGGTAGAATTAAACTTTCAATTTTATCAACTTCATTCACTTTAAAGTAGCTCGTTTCTATATTCCATTTTGGTAAAAACTTGGTAAAAAGAGAATGTGTAGAACCAAAAACAGATCTACAAGAAACCACATGATCACCAGCGCTTAACAAAGCCCCGAAAGTAGAAAACACAGCAGCCATTCCGGTTGCAAAAGCATATCCAGATTCTGCACCTTCCATTGCAACAATTTTATTTACAAATTCAGTTGTATTAGGATTCGAAAACCTACTGTATAAATTTCTCTCTTTTTCTTCTGCAAATGAAGCACGCATGTCTTCTGCATCATCAAACACAAAACTTGATGTTACATACATTGGTGTTGAATGCTCTGAAAACTGAGATCGTTCAGTTTGATTTCTTATTGCCTGTGTTTCAAAATGGTAATCGCTCATACTTGTTTTTTTTAGATCTCGACAGTGCTCAATCTGACTTTATACAATGACGCTTAGCGTCTAACTATTATTCTTCGCTAATCTTAATATATCTCCAAATACACCTCTAGCTGTCACTTTTTCTCCGGCTCCGGCTCCTTGAATTACGATGGGTTGCTCTCCATAAGATTCTGTATAAATTTCAAAAATAGCATCTGATCCTTTTAAAGATCCTAATGGAGAACTTTTAGGAACAGAAACTAATTTCACATCCAACTCTCCTTTGTTTTGAAATAAATCGCCTGATAAATCACCGATATATCTCAAGACATGATTCTCTTCTTGAGCCTCTTTTTTTTCTTGAAAAATTGTGTTCAACTTCTCTAAATTAGATAAGAAACCTCCTGAAGAAATCTCTCTAAACTCAGCCGGAATTAAGTTCTCTATTACTGCATCTTCAAATTCATTTTCTAAATCAAGTTCTCTTGCTAAAATCAATAATTTTCTAGCTACATCATTTCCACATAAATCTTCTCTAGGATCTGGCTCTGTAAATCCTTTATCAATTGCCTCTTGTAACACATCTGAAAAAAGGACATCTTCTGCTGAAAATTTGTTAAACAAATAACTCAACGAACCTGAAAAAACACCTCTAATTCTAGTAATATTCTCACCAGATTCATGCAAGAGTTTTATGGTATCTATTAACGGCAAACCTGCTCCTACATTTGTTTCATACAAATATGTTTTTTTGTTTTTTTCTAATTGATTTCTCAAATCAGTATAAAATGAATGTGAAATAGTATTCGCAATTTTATTGGATGAAACCAAATCAAAACTAGCTTTTACTAACGGAATATAATTCGAAACAAAATCTGCATTTGCTGTATTATCAACTGCTATTAAGTTCTCTAAATGATGTTGTTTTGCAAACGCTGTGATCGCCTCAATAGATGAATTAACGACTCCGTTATCTTCTAATTCTTGTTCCCAGTTTTTTGAAACTCCAGTGGCATTTAAAAGCACTTTTGAAGAATTTACAATGGCAAAAATATTCAGTTTTATTTTACGCCTTTCTAATACTGATGTTGTATTCTCAATAATCTGATTGATCAATGTTCCACCAACCAGTCCTTTTCCGAAAATAGCGATGTTTATTTTTTTAGCAATTCCAAAAACTTTTCCATGAATAACATTTACTGCTTTATGAAGCTGCTCTTTTTTAACCACCAAGCTCACATTTTTACCCGTAATTGTATTGTTAAATAACAAGGGAACAATTTGATTTTTAATCAAGGCGTTATATGGATGATGGAACTCGCTTAAATCTTGTCCAATAATTGAAATTACGGCTACATTATCTACAATAGAAATTTGAGTTACATCTTGAGAATAGAAATCCTTTTCAAATTCTTTTTCTAACGCTAACACCGCTTGAGTCGCTTTATCTTTGTTAATAATCAAACCGATTCCTCTTTCAGAAGACCCTTGAGAAATAATACTTACACTAATATCTTTATCACTCAAAGCTCTAAAAATTCTAGCATCGACACCTACTTTACCCAGCAAACCTCTTCCTTCAAAATTTAATAAGACTACATCTTCTAAAACAGAAATAGATTTAATCCCTTTTGCGCTAGATTTCGAAGTAATCAATGTTCCTTTATCTTCTTTATTAAAGGTATTTAAAATACGTAGATTGATGTTTTTTTCTAATAACGGAATGATGGTTTTTGCATGTAGAATCGTTGCTCCAAAATTAGCTAGTTCATTCGCTTCAGTAAACGACAATTGTTCAATTTTCTTTGCATCTGAAACCAAATCTGGATTTGCTGTGAAAATTCCGTTTACATGAGTATAGTTTTGCAACTCTTCTGCATCTAAATAATTTGCTAATAAAGAGGCTGTATAATTACTGCCATTTCTTCCTAAAGTTGTGGTTTGTTTTTTCTGATTTGAAGAAATAAAACCAGTAACAATATTCACTGTATTCCCGTTGTACTTGCTAAAATGTGCAATTACATTTTCTTTTGAGAGTTTTGCAATTGGCTGTGCATTTCCGAAAGTATCATCTGTAATAATAAGGTGTCTTGCATCTGTTGCATTTGCATTGATATTACGTTCTTTTAATAAGCCTTCAATCAGTTTTACAGATAACAACTCTCCTTGAGCCAACACTTCATCTTTAATCTTCTGACTGTAATCCTCTAACAATTGTACCCCTTCAAAAATAGTATCTAACTTTAAAAACTCTTTCGAAAAATCAACGTTTTCAAATGGCTCTGATTGTTCTTTCTTAAATACTTCAAACTGCTCTTTATAAGATTCATTGTTAGCGGATTTCTCTAAAATCTCTTCTAATTGATCGGTAGAATTACCTCTTGCAGAAGCTACAACAGTAATATTCTCTCCTGCTTCCACTTTATTTACAATAATATCTATTGCGTTTTTCAAACCCTCACCATTCGCTAAAGATTTACCTCCAAATTTTAATACTTTCATTTTATTCTTGTTAAAACCTTTATTAAATATCGGTTCTATAATTGTTTGTAATTGTTTGTATTCTATTAAAAAAGCATCATGTCCATGTACAGAGTTAATCTCATTATACGTAACATTTGCTTTTGTAATTGCTAATTTTTGATGTGTTTCTTTGTTCTCTTCTGCTGTAAAAAACAAATCTGAATTCACGCCTACAATGTGAATATTCGCATGTATTTTATCTAGAATATCAATGTCTTTTTCACCATTATTTGTCACATCTATAGATCTTAATAATTGGTTCATCAATTTGTAAGATGATAACTGATACCGCTCTTGCAATTTCTTCCCATGATGTAACAACCAACTTTCAACATTAAAGATTTCAAGAGCCTCATTTTTTGAGCGCTGAAAACGTTCTTTAAAAGATTCTGGAGTTCTATAACACAACATTGCGTGCATTCTGGCATCATGAACTGGGTTGCTAGAATTTACTAAAAACTGTTCTTGAATCTGACAATTTGCAATCAACCAATCTGTCGATTTCCAATCTGTAGCAACTGGAATAAAATGCTGGGTAATCGCAGTACCTAAAACAACCATTTCCCAAGCTATTCCACCACCTAAAGAACCTCCAATCAAGGCAAAAAGTTGTTCAATTTTCAATTCTTTTAATCCAATTAAAAATAGTCTTGCAATGTCTCTTGCAATGAAACTCTTATAATCATCAATCACAAAACCATCAAATCCATTACCTGGAATATTAAAAGCTAAAACTGTATATTGATTTGTATCAATTGCTTTGTTTTCCCCTATTAAATCTTTCCACCAGCCATCTTTTCCTGTAACATTACAGTTTCCGGTTAATGCATGGTTTACCAATACCACAGGAGCGGTACCCAATTCTTTTCCAAACAACCGATAACTAAGCTGAATCTTATTAAATTGAGTCCCACTTTCTGTAGTGTAACTAAGAATATTTATAAATGGCAACGTGTTTTTCATCTCTTAAGTTAAATACCTTTTTAAACTAAAACCTCTTGGGGTATTTTGGCAAATGCTTCTTGTAGATCTAATTTCAAATCTTCAATATTTTCTAATCCAACAGACAACCTGATTAAATCTTGAGAAACACCTGCATCATTTTGCTGATCAACCGACAATTGTTGATGCGTAGTGCTTGCTGGGTGAATAATCAATGATTTTGTGTCTCCAATATTTGCTAGCAAAGAGAATAATTTTGTAGTATCTGCAATTATTTTTGCTGATTCAAATCCGCCTTTAACTCCAAAAGTTACTATTCCGCTTTGTCCATTTGGCAAATATTTATCTGCTAATGATTTATAGCTACTAGAAGCTAACCCTGGATAATTTACCCAAGTAACTTCTTCTTGTATTTCTAACCATTTTGCCAATGCCAACGCATTTTCTGAATGCTGTTTAATTCTGATCGATAATGTTTCTAATCCTTGAATAATATTAAATGCATTTGTTGGACTTAATGCGCCACCAAAATCACGTAATCCTTCTAAAATCAATTTAAAAGTGTAAGAAGAGGCTCCTAAAGTTTCGTAATATTTCAATCCATGATATCCTGCTGATGGCTCTGTAAATTCGGGGAATTTACCACTAGACCAGTCAAAATTCCCTCCATCAACAATAACGCCACCTAAAGAGCTTCCATGCCCACCAATGTATTTTGTTAATGAATGAATTACAATATTTGCTCCATGTTTAATTGGGTTTAACAATGCTGGTGTTGCTACTGTGTTGTCTACAATAAAAGGAATCTTTGCTGCTCTAGAGTGTACAGAAATAGCTTCTAAATCTAATACATCTAATTTTGGATTCCCTAATGATTCTACAAAAAATGCTCTTGTATTTTCTTGTACTGCACTCGCAAAGTTCTCTGGATTAGAAGCATCTACAAAAGTTGTTGTAATGCCTAATCTCGGTAAAGTTACATTTAGCAAATTATACGTTCCTCCATACAAACTACTTGAAGCTACAATGTGATCTCCAGCTTTAAGTAAAGTTAATAAACCTGTTGCAATTGCTGATGTTCCTGAAGCAAATACAATAGCTCCAACACCGCCTTCTAGGGCTGCTAAACGCTCTTGTAAAATCTGATTGGTAGGATTATTTAACCGTGTATAAATAAATCCTAATTCTTTTAATGAAAATAAATTAGCCGCATGTTCTGAATTATCAAAGACATAAGATGTTGTTTGATAAATTGGAACTGCTCTTGTGCCTGATGTTTGTTTTACATCGTGTCCTGCGTGCAACGCGTTGGTTGCAAATTTTTGTGTACTCATTTTTCTTGTTTTTTGAGTTAATAAAAGATTAAACCAAAAGTCAAATGCGTCAAAATATTTGACGTACTTAATAGAAAAATGTTATAAAGAATCATAACAATTACAGATGAGTAATTGTTTTTTGAGTTATCTATCCAACACCGATAAATGAATCGGTTGTTAAGTAGAATTTAGCACCTTCTTTACTAAGTGTAAAGGGTTGCTAAGGCTTCATTGGGTCTAATCCCTCCGCCTTTCTTGATAACATTGTCAATAAGCTATGAACTTTCTGAGCGCAAATATTCAGTAAGAAAAATTTAATATCCTAATGTTTTTTTACTTTTTTTTATTTTTTATTCTCCTAGTAGCTATACATATACATTTTTATTTTAATTATTTTTTAACAGAATTCATTTTTTAATGTTAATTTTAGCTGTACATTTGTAGTCAATATTTCGAGGAAAAAGTTGAACTGATTGCAACCTCTATAAAAAATGCTAAAGCAGTAATTATCTACTTCTTTTAGCGACCAAGCAATCTATTTACATTTCCTCATTCATTAAAAAAAGAAGAATATTATGTCATATTTATTTACTTCTGAATCTGTTTCAGAAGGACACCCAGATAAAGTCGCAGATCAAATTTCAGATGCACTAATAGATAACTTTTTAGCTTTCGATTCTGACTCAAAAGTAGCTTGTGAAACACTAGTTACAACAGGTCAAGTTGTATTAGCTGGAGAAGTAAAATCTAAAACATATTTAGACGTTCAACAAATTGCACGTGATGTAATTAACAAAATTGGTTACACGAAAAGTGAGTATATGTTTGATGGAAGTTCTTGTGGGGTTTTCTCTGCAATTCACGAACAATCTCCAGATATTAATCAAGGAGTTGACAAAGCAAACAAAGAAGAACAAGGAGCCGGAGACCAAGGAATGATGTTTGGTTACGCAACCGATGAAACAGAAAACTACATGCCTTTGGCATTAGAATTATCTCATCGTTTGTTAATTGAATTGGCAGAATTAAGACGCGAAAATAAAGACATTACCTATTTACGTCCAGATGCTAAATCTCAAGTAACTATTGAGTATTCTGATGATAACATTCCGCAAAGAATTGATGCCATTGTAGTTTCTACACAGCATGATGATTTTGACGAAAATGATGACGTTATGTTAGCTAAAATTAAATCTGACATTGTACATATTTTAATTCCAAGAGTGATTGCAAAATTACCTGCAAATATTCAAGCATTGTTTACAGATAAAATCACGTATCACATCAACCCAACAGGAACATTTGTTATTGGAGGACCTCATGGGGATACTGGATTAACAGGACGTAAAATCATTGTTGATACCTACGGTGGAAAAGGAGCTCACGGTGGTGGTGCTTTCTCTGGTAAAGATCCTTCTAAGGTAGATAGATCTGGCGCATATGCAACTAGACATATTGCCAAGAATTTAGTTGCTGCAGGAGTTTGTAAAGAAATTTTAGTACAGGTTTCTTATGCTATTGGAGTTGCAAAACCTACAAGTATAAATGTTGAAACGTACGGAACATCTACATTGAATTTAACAGACGGAGAAATAAGCAAAATTGTTGAGACAATTTTTGATATGAGGCCTTATTTTATTGAACAACGTTTGAAATTAAGAAATCCTATTTATTCTGAAACTGCTGCATATGGTCATATGGGTAGAACTCCAGAAGTAAAAACAGTAACTTTTTCTAATCCTATGGGAGAAACAGTTTCTAAAGAAGTTGAAACGTTTACTTGGGAAAAATTAGATTATGTAGAGAAGGTTAGAGAAGCTTTTGGTTTCTAAAATTTTTTTATTATAAGTATATATTATAACCTCAAACATATTTGTTTGAGGTTTTTTGTTTTACTAATTTAGACTCATGAAAAAACCGCATTATTTCTTATTTCTTTTAACGATTTCTATTGGGTATATCAGCTGTAATAATTCTGCGGATAGAACTCCTAAAAACACGCCTGATGGAATGGTTTGGATTTCTGGAGGATCTTTTTTACAAGGAGCAGTTCCGCAAGATAAAGCGGCAATGATGCATGAAAAACCACAGCACAAAGTAACTGTTGACGGCTTTTTTATGGACATCACGGAAGTGACCAATTCGCAATTCAAAAAGTTTGTTGA
The DNA here is from genome assembly GCA_047611925.1 of Polaribacter sp. Lineage (GTDB taxonomy): Bacteria > Bacteroidota > Bacteroidia > Flavobacteriales > Flavobacteriaceae > Polaribacter. The sequence continues at coordinate 60,720 of JBLFXB010000002.1, read as the reverse complement.
TGCAACTAATTACATCACTGTTGCAGAACAAAAAATAGACTGGAATGGCCTAAAAAAACAGCTACCAGCAGGCACCGAAAAGCCACATGATTCTATACTTCAACCAGGTTCTTTAATCTTTAAGAAAACAAAAAATTCGGCTCCTAACTTATATGATTTCTCTCAATGGTGGAAATGGGAAATTGGCGCGAATTGGAAACATCCAAAAGGGAAAAATAGCTCAATTACTGGAAAAGAAAACTACCCTGTAGTTCATATCGCGTATGAAGATGCACTTGCTTATTGCAAATGGGCAAATAGACGTTTACCAACGGAAGCAGAATGGGAATTTGCTGCTCGGGGAACTCAACAAAACAGTACGTATTTTTGGGGAAATGATGAAAACTTACTTTCTAAAAACGCCAATAGTTGGGAAGGAGAATTCCCTGTTACAAATACAAAAATGGATGGTTTTGAAGATCTTGCACCTGTAAAATCATATCCGCCAAATTCAATTGGATTGTACGACATGGCTGGCAATGTTTGGGAGTTCACCTCTGATTGGTATAACACCAATTATTACAATGAAATAGCACAACAAAATTTGGAACTTAAAAATCCAACGGGAGCGACCATAGGATACACTCCTACCAATCCATATATACAAGAAAAGATTATTAAAGGAGGTTCGTTTTTATGCAATGCAAGTTATTGTGCTAGCTATAGAATTTCTTCTAGAATGGGAACTAGTATCGATTCTTCTTTAGAACATGTCGGATTTAGAACGGTTGCTACTTTAGATATAATGAATGGCAAGTAATTTTGTTTGTTTCTATATTAGTTTTTCGATAACTTTGCTAACTCTTTATGTAAAGTACTAGGCAGAACTTGATTCAGTAATAAAGCATTCAATATCCTTTAAGATGGATAAGATAAGCCTAAACAATCTATGATCAAAAAACTTAAATTAGTTAAAGAAATAATTCTAAACCTATTAACAGAGGAGGAACCTAAACTATTTGAACTTGATATTAACAAGTTGATAATTACTAAAATTTAATATTAGATGCCAGCCTATTTAATTGCAAATATTGAGATTAAAGATGCCGAGAAGATTAAAAACTACTTGGCTTCTACACCAGAGATACTTAAGAAGTATTCAGGTCGGTTTTTAGTTCGAGGTGGACAGGTTTGGCTAGCGGAGGGGACGTGGAATCCTAAAAGGTTAGTAATTGTTGAGTTCGATTCCTTTGAAAAAGCCAAAGCCTTCTGTGATTCTGATGATTATAAACCTTTAAAGAAATTGAGACAATCCTCGGCTAATACGGATATGATTATAGTAGACGGTATTACAAATGAAAAGTAAATACAGAAATTAATTCAGAGATTTTAACTTGTAGCTATGTTTCAATACTAGAATACTTGAATAAATTCCACCGCCCTGGTTATTAATTTACCAATTTAAATTCTAGACATTTGTTTTTCTCCCCAACTCCTCAATTGTTTTATTAATGGAATTAATTCCCCCCCTGTCGAAGTAAGTGAATATTCAACCCTTGGAGGAACTTCTAAATAGACTTTTCTTAAAACTAATTCATCAGCTTCTAATTCTCTTAATGTTTGTGTCAGCATTTTAGGGGTAATTCCAACAATTGCTCTTTTTAACTCTCCATATCGCATAAACCCGTCTCTAATTACCCAAAGAATGCGCCCCTTGTATTTCCCTCCTATTCTTTTGAAAGCATAATCTACGGCACAATGTGCTACAATATTTTTTTTATTCATTTATTTATAATTTTAAAATACTGATAATCAACAACACTATACTTTTAGTATGTAATGAACTTAATTGTACGTACTTGCCACAAATATATTAATATCTTTTCTTTGTACAAATAATTAAATCAATATTAAAAATGAAAATAGCTATCAAAAACATATCACCAGTCATATTTGCATGTATCATGCTAATAGCTCTTAGTATTATAGCTCTATTACCCATTGAGTCTATTCTCTTAAAAATGTCACTTTCAGATTTTCAATCTGAATATATTAGTTTAACAATTAAAATGGCATTCATCTTTATAACAAGCTATCGTATAATAAAAAAAATGAGAATTGAGAGTATTACGGGCTTCTCTTCTAACTACGTTTGGAAATTTAAATATCTGAATATCATCCCTATTTACCTGATAATAATTGGAATTTTAAGTATTATCTCTAATGACTTAGCTCAAATTCATATAAAAAATTTACTACTACTACTTTTAGCATGTTTAACAGTTGGGTTCGCTGAAGAATTTTTATTTAGAGGATTGTTACAATCATTCTTTTTAAAAAAATACCTCTCTCATAAGAATGGACTTCTTATAAGCACATTAATTCCTGCCATAATTTTTGGGCTATTTCATCTTATTAATTTGATGAAAAATGATAATGTACCCGCTGTTTTAATTCAAGCTGTATTTGCTACATTTATTGGGTTCTTTTTTGGTGTTTTAGTCTTAAAAACTAATAAAATAATACCTGTTGCAGTAACTCATGGACTAATAAACTTTTTCTTTTCTATTGCATTCCTACCTAGTCTAAAATTTGTTGAAGAAATTGGATATTCATTTGCTCCTATAATTTTAACGGCACCCCTTTTTATTATTGGTCTTTTTGTAGTAAAAAAGATTAAAAAAGAAGATATAATTAAAAAACTGGATGAGAACTTTAATTAAATTAAACAATGAATTTAAAAGAAAAATTATCAGAAATTACCGAATACTATTCTCCTAAAATAATAGGCGAAGTAAATGATGTTTTCATCAAATTAGCAAAGATAAAAGGCAATGAAGTGCCTTGGCATATTCATGAAAATGAAGATGAATTATTCTATATTCTAACTGGAAGTCTTCTTTTTGAAGTTGAAGATTTGGAGCCTTTTAAAATGAACAAAGGAGATCTATTTATAGTTAAACAAGGACTAAATCACAGGGTAAGTTCTAAAGAGGAATGTCACATAATGCTGATTGAAAATAAAACAGCTCTACACACTGGAAAAATAGTTAGTGGAATAACAAAATCTATAAAAAAACAAAGAATATATTAGTTCAATATATAATTGGTAAAAAAATGATGTCAAAAATAAAGCCCCTCCCTTATATAGCCTTAGTACTAATCACGAGTTTTTTTTATGTCTCCGCCATTGGGCAAATCAACCTGAATAATCAAAATTGGATTCATGGCTCAAACAATTGTGAAAAAAATACTGATGAACTAATACAAGCAGTTCAATACGATCGAAACACATGGATATTCAGACAAAATAAATGCATAAATTATGAAGCTCCATTTATGTTTTTATTTTTGGGTGAAGACAAAGCGTTATTGATGGACACTGGAGCTACAAAGAAAAAAAGGCTATTCCCCTTATACAAAACAGTTAAGGCTATTATAGACGATTGGCAAAAACAACAAAATAAAGAAATAGAATTAGTTGTGGCCCATACCCATAAGCACGGAGACCATTATGCTGCTGATGCTCAATTTAAAAGGAAAGTAAACACAACCTTAGTTGGAATCAAAAAAACTGACGTTATCGATTTTTTTAAGTTGACAAACTGGTTCAACAAAATTGTTGATTTTAAACTTGGAAATAGAACTTTAAAGATCATTCCAATACCTGGACATCAAGAAGCATCAATTGCTGTATATGATTCATCATCTAAACTTTTGCTATCAGGTGATACGTTTTATCCTGGGCGTCTTTACATTAATGATTGGTCTTCTTTTAAAACAAGTATTAATAGACTAGTTGAATTCTCAAAGAAACATGAGATCAAGTACATTCTTGGCAATCACATTGAAATGTCCTCAACTGATGGGGTTGACTATCCAATGGGCTCAACCAATCATCCAGAAGAGCAAAAGTTACCCTTAAGTATTGAAGACTTACAAACACTTCAATCCTCACTTAACAAACTAGGAAATAAGCCAACTAGACAGGTTCATAAAAACTTTATAATTTACCCTATTAAATAATCCTGTATAAAATGAAATTTCTATTTAAAATTTCCGTTTGAAACATGAGCTCAATCGTCAATAATAGAATATCATCGAGAATGGGAACCAGTTTAGACTCTTCTTTAGAGCATGTTGGCTTTAGAACGGTAGCAACTTTAGAGATGGTAAAAGACAAGTAGTTTTGTTTGTTTACTATCTATTAAAAAGTTAACTAAGTTAACTCCTTATCTTAAAATAACAACTTGTTTCATATCATTTAAGTTACCATTCATTGGAGAAAAATCAGCAAATGAAAAAACAAAGCCAAACCCTGTTAAAAACATTAACATTAGTGAGTTTACTCTGTTTGTTAATTCCTTTATCAATATATAGTTTATGGATTTATGTTTTCGATTTAGGAACTACACAAACCGAACGAGTTTTTATTTTTAAAAGTTATTTTCCCGATTTTCTTGATGATAGATGGAGTACAACACTTCTTAGCATTTTTCTTTGTGCATCAGCAATTTTTTTCAGTAGTATTAGTTTTAAATTATCGGGAATATTCTGGAAAGGACTAAATGTTATTATCTTAATTACAAGCAGTTTATTGTTGTTTTTAAATTTATTTTCAATGATGTAATCAGCTACCTTAACAAGCATTAAAGAATCATAAAAATCTAAATGAATTATCAAAAAATATGAAAAAAAATAATTTTTACTATTTTAAAAAAACTCTTTTATTGAGCGTCCCAATTGCTACATTTATAATTATTAAGGAGCTATTTGAAATTGATCTTACTGATACATCTATAATTATAAAAATCTTCGTTAAAGGAATTTCTGTTGGAATATTAACCAGTATTATTATGGGAATAATAAATATTTTTGCAAAAGTTGAGACTTTTATGAAAAAGAAATAAAACCAAGATTAAAATTTTAAATCTATTTTTTTTTAAAGAACCCCAACTCTCTCTCTCAACTTTCTAAGATTCTTCATTCTTGCCCAAGCAACTTTATGTCGCTTTTTATACAACCAAAGACTTCCTAAATCTAATAAGAAATAGAATAAACTAATCCCACTTGGTGGATTTGCGCTCTTTAAAAACGGAATTACACCCCAAGCAGTTTCTGGCCAAGACCAACATTGGTAAGTGGTTCCAATAATTTCTACAAAAGCAACAACTACATACATGCTTAAATAGAATAAGCGTTCTCTTGGTTTATTTCTTAATAAAAAAATCACTAATAATGACATTACAAATCCGAAGACATCACCAGCGAAAATTAAAAACAACGTCGCGTAAATTAGTATGAATATCGTGAATATCTTCTCTAATAATTTCCGGCAGGTTTTAACGATGGCTTCTTTACAAAAATAGATTGCAGCAATTAACACAATTGCGTGTCCTAGCGGAACGTAATGCGGTACATTGCCTAATCTGTACGTATACATTCCTAATACGATAGAAAATAAATATTCGCCAACATAACCAATCAACACAGCATACAACATCTGTTCTCTTAATCGAGAAGCAGGTCTGTAATACACAACTGCAAAACCAATTAACATCGAAGCTGTGGCAACATGTTGTGCGTATGGAATTAATGCATGCATGTATGTACTATCTAAAAAAAGGCCGAAGACAATAAATAGAAACAGGTATCCTATCGTCTTAAAAAAAGAGGAAAATAAAAGACTCGCATTTTTAATATTCATTTAACGAAAGCACATACTATTTCTAATAAAAAAAAGCGAATATCTCTATCCGCTTTCTAATTAAAATTTAAGCAAGTTTATAAATTATATTTTATGCTGAAAACCGTATATCTTGGCTGAATAATATATGAAGATGTACTTGTGTAAATAGAATTTGTTGCGTCTCTATTTATAGAAGTTGTGTCTAACGCATTGGTCATCTCTAACGAATACTCCCACTTGCTATTTTTCTTTTGATAGGTTACATCTAAATCTAAGAAACTGTAATTATTTAACGTTTGTGTTTCGTTTTTATAGTTGTTATAGGTATACCTAGAGGTAAACGTAAAGTTTTTTAAGAATAAAATATCTAAGTTTAAATACGGACTGTGCGTAGTAAACTTACTAATATTTCCTCCTTGATCATAATCGTTGATCGTTACGTTATACCCAAAATCAAAATTTGGAGCACTTCTAAAATTAGAACTAATTCCGGTTCTTAACGACCTTGTATATGACCTTGATTCTCTATCAGTTCTTACTTCAACTGGCGAAGTATTTGGATCATTATCTGTATCTCTTAAACTAGCAATACTACTAATAGATTTTGATAATGAAAGACTTCCTCGAATTGTTCCTTTAAATTTTCCAATGGTTTTTTGCAAACTTGCAGAACCTGTTAATGATTCGTTTGGAAAAACTGAATTGATAGAAGTAGAAATTTGATCTATACCTATAGGCAAAATACTTCCTGTAGTAGCATTGATACGCTTGTTATAATTTACAGATGCAAAAACATTTGTATAATTAAACATGTTAAAGCTGAAATAATTTAGGTTTACATTGTGAGAATATGCACTTTCTAAATTTCTATTACCAGAATACAAACGGTTATAATTATTAAAGACATATCCTTCAGCAACACTATTGATATCTGTAAAACTGACCGTTTTTCGATATCCTAAACGCAATGTTTCAGATTTTTTTATTTGTAATTTTACAGATGCATTTGGTAAAAATTCAGAAAACGTATTGCTTACAACACTACCTAATTGTGTGTTTTTAGCATTATACGAATGCAATGTTAACCCTTGATCAAATGTAAAAATACCCGTGATAAATTTATAATTGAATCCGGCATATACATCTGTAAAGGTATATGATACATCATTCTTTGTCGCTGCTGTCGTAATCACTGAATTATTGCCGTTTAAGATTTCAAAGATATCAGAATTAAATTGCTGGCTACTTAAAGTTGTACCTAGCTTAATGTTTAAATTACTTTTAGAATTGATTACGTAATAGTAATCCAATCTCGCATCAAACTTCGTTGTTTTTACACGTTTGTTTTGAGAAATATTGTACGAATTTCCAGCTCCTGGACTTGTCAAAGACAATAAATTAGCAAATGACAATTGCTCTAAATTCGCATTGTAAAAGGGATCTTCATCCTGAAATAAGTGTTGACTACTTAAAGCAAAAATATTTTTATCATTTAGGGTATAGTAATAGTTTAGGTTTTGATTTACCGAAAAAGGATTTTGTGACTGTGTCTGTAAAATATCTCCCGTTATTTGTGACGATGTGAATTTTTGGTCTTCAGTTTGTTTAGATATTTTTGCAAAAATATCATAATCAAAGTGCTTGTTTATATTGGGTTTATAACTAGAACTTAATTTAAACAATGCCAAATTACTCTCTTGCTTAGTACTATTTGTTGTCGTTTCCTCAAGCCCATTATTTATGTAATTTCTAGTACTGTTTTCCGCTAACGTTGTGTTTGTGCCAGAATAAATAGCAAACCCACTTAAATCCCAAGTTTTCTTCGGAGAATAACTAAAATTGGCAGCTGCAAATTTTGCTTCAATGTCTTTCGCTTTATTGTTTTGCAACGACAAAAACCCTATATCTGATGAAGCGACATTAAAACTTGTTCCGCTACTTCCACCAGGTCTAAAACCACCTGTGAATCTAAAATAATCTCTACGTGTAAATGGCACTTTACCAATATTATTGATATCTGTAATAATATTTACACTGTATTTTGGGCTGTAATAAAACAATTTTGGATGTGCAATATATCTGTTATCTCCTCCAACACCAGCCATGATTTCTCCAAACCAAAAGTTCTTCTTCCCTTCTTTTAACTTGATGTTTATTGCTAAATTATCTGAATTATCTTGGACTCCTTTTAATTGGCTAACTTCACTAAAGTTTTTTAGAATTTCGATTTTATCAATTGCGCTAGAAGGAATGTTTTGAGTGGCAATTTTAGAATCTCCATCAAAAAAGTCTTTTCCCTCTACCATTACCTTACCTACTTTCTTTCCTTCCACTTCAATTTCTCCATCGGCGTTTACCTCTACTCCTGGCAATCGTTTTAAAACGTCTCCTAATTTTTTTTCCGTTCCTACTTTAAACGAATCTGCATCATAAACCAATGTATCTCCTCTAATAGAAATCGGAATTTTATAGGTGATCCCAACTTCATCTAACATATTATCTGGCTGCAAAACAATATCTCTTATAATAGCAGCTTCTTTTGTGTTTAATGTGATGTCTGATGTCTTATTCCCAATATAACTTGCCTTAATACTATAGCTTGTATTGACTTTTAATGTTAGCTTATATCTTCCTTTAGCATCTGTAAACCCGTAAGAATCTAACGCGTTTGTTTTGGTATTTAAGGCAATGATATTTGCCATTTCAAGTGGGCTCCCAATACTGTCTTTAACGACTCCTGTTACTTTAACTTGAGCAAAAGAAACCCCTGCAATTAAAAGTATAATTGCGAATAAATATTTTCTCATAACTGTTGATTTGTTTATTTTTTACCCTCTTCTTCCACCACCTCGGCCACCACGACCTCTAAATTGCTCTCTCATTTCCTCCATCTTTTTTGTCACAATTTTAGTGTACTCTTCTCGAGTAACTTTTTTTCCTTTTTTAGGCATTTTTAAAACTACTTTCTCTTTTGGATTCATGGTGATTTCTGTACACAAAACAGTAGTTCTCCCAGAATTCACTTCTAATATTAATCCTGGTAATCCCCAAAACTCTCCAGGCCCTTGGCTAACCGGAACTTGTGGCGTATACCAAGCCGTTACTATAATCATAGTAGGCTTTTCTTCCTCTTTTTCTTTAGGGTCTTTATTCTCTGGATTGTTACCTCTTCCTCTTCTTCCAAAACTTGAGAAACTAAACGCGTTGTCTTCCTTCTCGTAAGTTGCCTTATAGCAAATGTAATTTCCTATTTTTTTTGTTTCAGACCCTAATTTCCAATCAGGTTTTTTACCGTTTTCAGAAATTAAAAATTTCTTTCCAAAGAATTCAGTTTCTTCTAAAACGATCGCTTCTTTTGTGTTTTTATATTTTAATCCGCCAGTAAAGCTACTCATCATTCCTCCAAATCGTCCTCCTCCTTGACCAGGAGCACTTAACCTTTCTTCTTCCTTGTAAGTAGATTCTACTTGATTGAAATTTAGCGTATATGTTTTCTCTAACATTCCTTTCATTCGCTCAGCAATTCGTTTCTTTTGGTCTTCAGACATCTGCCTTCCTCCAAAATTCATTTCCATTGTTGTTTTCGATTTATAGACTGCTTTTCCTTGAAATTTTTGTTGAGAGAAAGCCGTCACTGATAGTAATGCGAATAGAGAAATAAATAGCGATTTCATAAGTATTGATTTAAGTTTTTAAGTTGTTTGACTCTTTTTATAAATATTTGACTCTTAAAAACCTAAAAAGTTTAATTACCCGTCAATTCTAATTTCTATACTGTTACCATCTTTTCTTCTACTTTTAAATTTCTCCATCATTTCTTTAGATTTTTTAGCCATAATTTTCTCGTATTGAGATTGAGATACTTTTTTTCCTTTACTTGGCTCTTCTATTATGATCTTTTCTTTCGGGTTTAACCCTATTTCAGAACATATTATTGTTTGATTTCCCTCTCTTATCTCTAAGATCAAACCAGGCAAACCAGTATAATTCGCAGGACCGTTACTAACTGGGATTGAAGGCGCATACCATGCTGTTGTTACAACATCTACTTTATTTTTCTTCTCAGTAACTTCTCCGTCTTCCACATTCATGCTTGCTCTTTCTTCTTCTCTGGTATAGGTTGCTTTGTAACAGGTATAGATTCCAATGTTTTTTGTTTCTCCTGTTAATTTCCATTCATATTTCGGCAACTCATCTTTTATTAAAAACAGCTTCCCCATTATTTCTGTTTTATTTACAAAACGATTTTCTTTTACATTCTTATAAACAACATCGTTTCCGCCACCATCACCAAGAATCATCACCATATTTCCGCCTTGTCTTGCTACAGGAGCTTTTAAGTTTTTCTCTTCTTTATACATTGAAGATGTTTTATCAAAGGTCAATACAAATGTTTTTTGAAATTGTTTCATCATCATTGCATTCATTTGTGCTTTTTGCACATCTGACATTTTAGATCCACTTCCATCATCAATATTCAAATTCATTTTTCTACTAGTCTTATAGACTGCTTTTCCTTGAAAGTTTTGTCCGGTTATAGTATGTACTAAAAACAGGCATAAAATTGTAATTGTATTTTTCATTTTTAAAATTATTTTTTTTTATTTATGATTTTTATAAGTCCTCTAACTCCTTTTTTTGCTCTACTAATTAAATCATCAATATTTTTATTCTCTCCCTGAATTTTAAATTCTCCTTTAATTTTATTTTTAGATTCTGATAGATCAAATTTAAAAACAAGCTCAACCTCTTGTTTTGGGTTTGTATTATGTTTAAAAATATCTTTTATGTCATTCCAATTAATAGACTTTAATTCGTCACCTGAATTAACTGAAAACGTAAGAGACGTTATTTTTACATCTGTCTTATTATATTCAGCAAATGGTGGTTTCACCGTATTTTGACTGTGTCCTAAAGTTGATAAAAGTAATGCTGTGATAAAAAGTAGTATTTTCATAATTGTTTTTTTTAGTGATTATATCTCTACTGCAAATATCATTATCATTTCAACAAAACAAGGTTAACGAGTGTTAACGTGTGTTAACAGATAGATTGATATCTAAATGAACTACCTACCTTTGAACTATGAATACGAAAAAGTATCGTTGGATTTTATATATCATTACAGTGACAGTGATTGCCACAATTTCTGTGCAAGTATATTGGAACTATAAAAACTACCAACAAAACAAACAGCGCGTCCTAAACGAAATACAAATAAGTTTAGATACTGCAATCGAAGAATATTTTGCTGATGTCACTAAAAATTCAACCATAGCTTTTGTTGATATGTCGGGTGATTCTATACTATCAAAAGAAAGAGCTAGTGCCTTTTTCGAAAAAATAAATTTTGACACCATTTTTAAAAAAACATCTTCTAGTAGCTTGCCTAATAAAAAAAGTAAAAAAATATTTAAAGATTTTAGGAATGTGAACCCTGAAAAAATTTCTGATATTTCATTTTTCAGAGGTGAAAAAGCTGATAGTATTAGTCATTTAAAAGGGTTTAAAAATAAAATAGTGATCTCAATTTCTCAAGATTCAATAGAATTTGAAAAGTTAAACCCATTTTTAGAGAATGAACTGAAACGAAAACATTTAGCGGCTCCGTTTAGTTTGAATCATTACGTTGGTGATTCTTTAGAAAGAACATTTTCAACAGAAATTATTGAATGGAATGCACCTATAAAAATGTTCTCCAAATCAACGTACTTAAAACCAAATGAAAAGCTTGAATTACTCATAGAAAACCCAGCAAAAGAAGCCTTAAAAAGAAGTACTTCTGGAATTCTATTATCTTTTCTGCTCTCTTTAAGTGTTATTTCTTGCTTGTTTTACTTATTAAAAATCATTAATAAACAGAAACAATTAGCAGAAATTAAAAACGATTTAATTAGCAATATAACGCATGAATTTAAAACACCAATCACTACCGTTTCTGCAGCGCTAGAAGCCATTGACTCTTTTAATGCAATTGATGACAAAGAGAAAACAAAAAAATACCTAGCTATTTCTAATTTGCAATTAAAGAAACTGCATCAAATGGTTGAAAAATTATTAGAAACTGCTACGTTAGATAGCGAGAAATTATTGTTGCAAAAAGAGACCATAGATATAGTATCATTAGTGAAAAACGCTTCTTTAAAAGACGAGTTTATCACCACAAGTAAAAGCATTGAATTCAATTCTTTTAAAGATCAATTATTGATTGATATTGACCCTTTTCATTTTGAAAATGCGATTCGTAACTTAATTGATAACGCCATAAAATATGGAGGAAATAAGATTGAGGTTCACATAAATATTGTTTTAAACAACTTAGAAATTACCATTGCTGATAACGGAAATGATATTGAAAAAAATCAAAGAGATAAGATTTTCGATAAGTTTTATAGAATTCCGAAAGGCAATACACACAATATAAAAGGATTCGGAATTGGTTTGTATTACACCAAGAAAATAATTGAAAAACACGAAGGAGAAATTCTATTGATCCCGAATTCTTCTAACACTATTTTTAAAATTACATTGCCAATATGAGTCAAAAAATAAAACTCCTTTTAGCAGAAGACGAACCTAGTTTAGCTCAAATTATTAAAGAAAGTTTAGAAACCAGAGAATTCGAAGTTTTTTTAGCCGAAAATGGTGTAAAAGCTCTTCAATTATATCATCAACATCATCCTGATATTTTAGTGCTTGATGTGATGATGCCCTTTAAAGACGGGTTTACTTTAGCGAAAGAGATTAGAGAAGAAAACAAACAGGTTCCTATCATCTTTTTAACAGCAAAATCACAAACAAAAGACGTACTAGAAGGTTTTAGCCATGGAGGAAATGATTATTTAAAAAAGCCTTTTTCTATGGAAGAGCTTATTGTTAGAGTTCAATCTCTATTGAGTAGAAACGCAATTCAATCAAGTAGCATTAAAATTGGGGATTATGTTTTTAATCACACCAAGCAGACTTTAGAACACAAAGAGAACACTGTAGCACTAACCCACAGAGAATCTGAGTTGTTGTTTTTATTGACACAAAATAAAAACGAAATTTCTGACCGTAGCTTTATCTTGAAAAAGCTTTGGGGTATTGATGACTTTTTTAATGCGCGTAGCATGGATGTTTTTATTACGAAACTTAGAAAAAAATTAAAAAACGATGAAAACATTCAAATTGTGAATGTTAGAGGTTATGGCTATAAATTGATTTGTTAATTGCATTGCCAATTCTAAAATTTGCGTACCTTTATCAACACATTTTACAACTTTTAGAATTCAAAAACTATGCATGTAGCTATTGCTGGAAACATTGGTGCTGGTAAAACAACACTTACAAAATTATTGTCCAAACATTACAATTGGAAACCTCATTATGAATCTGTTGAAGAAAATCCGTACTTAGATGATTTTTATTCTGAGATGGAACGCTGGTCTTTTAACCTTCAAGTATTCTTTTTAAACAGTAGATTTAGACAAATTTTAGAGCTTAGAGAAACTGGAAAAAAGATAATTCAAGACCGAACTATTTATGAAGATGCGCATATTTTTGCTCCAAATCTTCATGCAATGGGTTTAATGACGAATAGAGATTATAAAAATTACAGCTCTTTATTTGATTTGATGGAGAAATTAGTTACTCCACCAGATTTACTAATCTATTTACGCTCTAGCATCCCTAATCTAGTTGGACAAATTCACAAAAGAGGAAGAGACTATGAGAACTCAATTAGCATTGATTATTTAAGCAGATTAAACGAACGTTATGAAGCTTGGATTTCTACATACTCAAAAGGAAAATTATTGATTATTGATGTAGATAATTTAAATTTTGTTGACGAACAAGAAGATTTAGGGTACATTATAGATAGAATAGACGCGCAAATAAACGGGCTATTTTAACGTAAAAACAATATTATAAAAAGAAAAGGTTGCTAATTTACATTAGCAACCTTTTTGTTTTGATAGAAATCCCCCAATACCTATCAGGAGCAATTTACAAAAAAATATTTGATTTTTGATATTTTTTTTTCAAATGACAAAAATTCATCTAATATGAAAGTTTTCTTTTTCCATTTCTTTAACCCAAAAATGTAAATAAAATATTTTTTTGAATAATTTTGTAACATTTGCTATTTAGTTCTCGTATAAGTAAGTGTAGCGTATTATTAATCGTTTAAAAATCACTTATAATTTAGATGAGACAACTAAAAATTACCAAGCAGGTTACCAATAGAGAAACTGCATCGTTAGACAAATATTTACAAGAGATAGGAAAAGTAGATTTAATTACTGCCGATGAAGAAGTAGAATTAGCTCAGCGAATAAAAGCAGGAGATCAACTAGCTTTAGAGAAATTAACAAAAGCGAATTTACGTTTCGTGGTTTCTGTAGCAAAACAATATCAAAACCAAGGATTAACGTTACCTGATTTAATTAATGAAGGAAACTTAGGTTTGATTAAAGCTGCAAAGCGTTTTGATGAAACTCGTGGATTTAAATTTATCTCTTATGCTGTTTGGTGGATTCGTCAATCTATTTTACAAGCATTAGCAGAACAATCTCGTATTGTACGTTTACCGTTAAATAAGATTGGATCTATTAACAAGATTAATAAAATGTACGCTTTCTTAGAACAAGAAAATGAGCGTCCTCCAAGTCCAGAAGAGATTGCTAAGAAATTAGACATGACCGTGAACGATGTAAAAGAATCTATGAAGAATTCTGGTCGTCACGTATCTATGGATGCACCTTTAATTGAAGGAGAAGATTCTAACCTATACGATGTATTAAACTCAGGAGAGTCTCCAAACCCAGACAGAGCTTTATTACACGAGTCTTTAAGAGTAGAGATTTCTAGAGCATTAGAAACCTTAACTCCAAGAGAAGCAGATGTTGTGAAATTATACTTTGGATTAGGTGAGCACCAACCAATGACACTAGAAGAAATTGGTGAAACTTTCGATTTAACTCGTGAGCGTGTTCGTCAGATTAAAGAAAAAGCAATTAGAAGATTAAAACATACATCTAGAAGTAAAATCTTAATGACTTACTTAGGATAGCAATCTCAGATTGCTTTAGGCTGATCACTCATGTCCAACAATCTAAATTGTAAATACCTTATAAAAGCACTCAAATTAATTTGAGTGCTTTCTTTTTTATATTGTATTTTTGCAGCTAACAACACAACAAAAAATTATGACTAAATTAATTGCTCCTTCGATTTTAGCAGCAGATTTCGCCAACCTACAACGTGATATAGAAATGGTAAACAATAGTGAAGCAGATTGGTTTCACATTGACATTATGGACGGTGTATTTGTTCCAAATATTTCTTTTGGAATGCCTGTTTTAAAAGCGATTTCTAAACACGCAACAAAAACAATCGATGTACATTTAATGATTGTAAATCCAGATCAGTATATTCAAACTTTTGCTGATTTAGGTGCTAATATTTTAACGGTACATTACGAAGCTTGTACACATTTGCACAGAACAATTCAGGCAATAAAAGCTGCAGGAATGAAAGCAGGTGTTGCGTTGAATCCACACACGCCAATTTCTGTTTTAGAAGATGTTATTGCTGATTTAGATTTGGTATGTATTATGAGTGTAAATCCAGGCTTTGGAGGACAATCATTTATAGAAAACACTT
The DNA here is from genome assembly GCA_047611925.1 of Polaribacter sp. Lineage (GTDB taxonomy): Bacteria > Bacteroidota > Bacteroidia > Flavobacteriales > Flavobacteriaceae > Polaribacter. Next base: position 45,404 of record JBLFXB010000002.1, on the reverse strand, counting down.
ACAAAAAAGTAAGCCAATTAAAACACTTGATTGAGTTTTCAAACTCTAACTGTCAGATAGAAATTGATGGAGGTGTAACTGATCAAAATGCGAGTGCTTTGGTTGAAGCTGGTGCAGATGTATTAGTTGCTGGTAGTTTTGTTTTTAAAAGCGAAGACCCAACAGCTACTATTGCTGACTTGAAAAACTTATAGAACCTAATTCTTAAATTACATATAAAAAGCAAGCTTTATAAAGCTTGCTTTTTTTGTTTGTGACCCCGATAGGATTCGAACCTACAACCGTCAGAGCCGAAATCTGATATTCTATCCAGTTGAACTACAGGGCCTTTTTGGGTTTCGTAGTTCAACAAGTCTCCAAAAGAAAGTTGAACTACGCAGCCATTTTTGGTTTATTGCTAAACCAGGTTCTTCTTAACTAAAGTAGAAATTGTTTTTCCGTCAGCTTGTCCAGCCAATTCTTTAGAAACCATTCCCATGACTTTACCCATATCTTTCATACCAGCTGCACCTGTTTTTTCAATCACGGCTAAAACCACTCTTTCTACTTCTTCTTCAGATAAAGCTTCTGGTAAAAACTGCTCAATAACCTTCGCCTCTAATAATTCTGGATCTGCTAAATCTTGTCTTCCTTGTTCTACAAAAATTACAGCACTATCTTTACGTTGCTTTACCTGTTTTTGCAAAATTTTCATTTCCTGATCTTCAGTCAATTCAGTAGCTGCTCCATTTTCTGTTTTCGCTAATAATATTGCCGATTTTACAGCTCTTAATGCTTGTAAAGCTAAAGTATCTTTAGCTTTCATAGCTGTTTTCATCTGTACCATTACTAATTTCTCTAAACTCATCTTTTCATTTTTGGAACTGTAAATATAGGTATAAAAAAAACTCCTGATTTCTCAGGAATTTAAAAAATATAATTAATTTAGGGAATAATACACCCGTTTTGTCTTAACCTTTGTTAATCTACATTATCATGTAAAAATGAATTGTTAGATCTCAACTGAACATCATCATTGGCATCTGTACTTAATGTAGTTTTAGATTTACTTAAGTCTGAATTTACTTCATCTAAATTTACACCCAATCTTTTATATGCCGGCTGACGCTCTATTTCATCAATGTTTTTGTTTACTTTATCCGCAAACTTATAATTGAACCCTTTCATTTTTTGACGACGTAATTCTGCCGTTTTTTCTAATTCGGAAATTGTGAAACTTAGTGGAGATACCTCTTCATAAATAGTTTGAAGATCTTCAACTTTCGGCACTTTAGACTTAACTGTAAAAGCCATTTCTTCTTCCTCTACTGCTTCTGATTCCTTTTTATTTATAATAGAGCTTTTTCCAATTGTTGGCTCTACTGTAAAGTCTTCTAAAACATATCTCTTTTCAACAACATTCCTTTTTTCTGCTACGATTTCTATTACATCATTTACTTGAATCTCGTTAACATCAACAATAGATAGATCAAAATCAACCTCTTTAACCGGTTCTGGTTTAATTTCTTCGTAACTATTTAACGGTAAATCAAACAATAAATCTGTTTGTAACTGTACAGGTTTCTCTACCCTCTTTTCTTCTACTTGTGGTGTCACATTTGTAATGATAAAATCGTCTTCAGAAATTGTCTCTATTTCTATTTCATCATAAACAACAGGTATATTCTTTAAAAACTCAGTAGTTGGAATTAGTGTTGTTTTTTCCGCTACAACCTCAACATCCTCTTCTAAAACATGTACAATTTTAGGTTCTGGCTTATTTGTGATTGGAGTATCTAAAACACTTGATCTAGTAACTTTGTTTTCAGAAAAATCATAGGTTGCTTTTTGCTCATCTTCTAACGTATGGATGATTTTTTTAGCTTCTGTATTTGTAATACTACTTTGTTGATCTGCTGCAAAACCTGTTGCAACAACTGTTACAGCAATAGAATCCCCTAAAGAGTCATCTTCACCAATACCCATAATGATATTTGCTTCATAACCAGCTTCCGTTTGGATGTAATCATTAATCTCTCCTATTTCATCTATAGTAACCTCATCAGTACCAGAAACTATTAATAATAATACGTTTTTAGCGCCTGAAATTTTATTGTCATTCAACAACGGAGAATCCAATGCTTTTACAATTGAATTCCTACCTCTATTAACTCCTGATTCTTTAGCAGAACCCATAATTGCAGTTCCACTATTAGACAATACTGTTTTTGCATCGTGCAAATCAATATTTTGTTTGTAGTGATGTGTAATAACTTCTGCGATTCCTCTTGCCGCGGTAGACAAGACTTCATCTGCTTTAGAAAACCCTGCTTTAAAGCCAAGGTTTCCATACACTTCTCTTAATTTATTATTATTAATAACGATTAAAGAGTCTACATTGCTTCTTAAAGTATCAATTCCAACTTGAGCTTGTTTTGAGCGCATTCTACCCTCAAATTGAAATGGCATCGTTACAATTCCAACAGTTAAAATATCCATGTCTTTGGCTATTCTAGCAATTATTGGAGCTGCTCCAGTTCCTGTTCCTCCACCCATTCCGGCAGTAATAAACACCATTTTGGTTTGAGAACCCAGCATTTGTTGAATCTCTTCTATGCTTTCTTTTGCTGCACTTGCACCAACTTCTGGATTTGCACCTGCACCTAAACCAGCCGTTAAGTCTACACCTAACTGAATTTTATTCGGAATAGAACTGCTTTCTAAAGCTTGTGCATCTGTATTACAGATTACAAAATCTACTCCTTTAATATTTTGCTGAAACATGTGGTTTACAGCATTGCTTCCTCCACCACCAACACCAATGACTTTAATAGTATTTGATTGTGATTTAGGCATGTCAAATAAAATGTTATCGATTTCTCCGCTCATAATAACTTTTCTATCTTTATAGGGTTAATTATCTCTTTTACTTCTTTATTCTGCGTTGTCTAAAAACTCTTTGAAACTATCTGTGAATTTTTCGAAAAATGTCTTTCTTTTTTTCACTGGTTTCAACTCTTCAACAACTTTTCCTTCTTCTGTTTCGTCAGCCGTTTCTGACGAATCATCATCACAAACAACAGCTTCATTTTTACACTCTTTGTCTAGTCCTTCCATCAACAAACCTACTGCTGTTGCATAAGCCGGACTTGATAATGATTCGTCAGAATCACCAGCTAAATGTTCATTCGGATACCCAATTCTTGCATCCATTCCGGTAATATATTCTACTAATTGACGCAAATGCTTCAATTGCGATCCTCCACCAGTTAATACAATTCCTGCTATTAGTTTCCCTTTTGCAGTTTCGTGACCGTAATTTTTTATTTCTAAATACACATGCTCAATAATTTCTTGAACTCTAGCATGAATAATTTTAGATAAATTTTTAAGTGTAATTTCTTTTGGTTCTCTCCCTCTTAATCCAGGAATCGAAACTATTTCCGTTTCTTTATTTTCTCCTGGCCAAGCAGACCCAAATTTTATTTTTAATAATTCAGCTTGTTTTTCAATAATAGAGCAACCTTCTTTAATATCTTCTGTAATTACATTCCCTCCAAAAGGAATCACAGCAGTATGGCGAATAACACCGTCTTTAAAAATGGCTAAATCTGTTGTTCCACCACCTATATCAATCAAAGCAACACCTGCTTCTTTCTCTTCTTGACTTAACACTGCTGATGCAGAAGCTAATGGTTCTAATGTAATATCTGATAAATCTAAACCAGCACTTTTTACACATCGCCCAATATTTCTTATGGAAGAAACTTGCCCAACAACCACATGAAAATTGGCTTCTAATCGCCCTCCATACATCCCTACGGGTTCTTTAATTTCTCCTTGACTATCTACTTTAAATTCTTGTGGCAACACATGGATAATTTCTTCTCCAGGCAACATTACCAACTTATGAACTTGACTCACTAAATTGTCTATATCCTCTTCATCAATAACTTCTTCAGCATTATTTCTTGTGATATAATCACTATGGTGTAAACTTCTGATATGTTGACCAGCTATACCAACAACAACATCTTCAATTTTATGCCCAGAAACACTTTCTGCTTCATCTATAGCTTGCTGAATTGATTGAATTGTTTGTGTGATATTACTAACAACTCCTCTTTTTACTCCAAGACTTTTTGCCTTACCAATACCTAAGATTTCTAATTTGCCGTACTCGTTTTTTTTACCAATCATGGCAACAATTTTGGTTGTCCCAATATCTAGACCTACAGCTATTTTATTGTTTTCCATCTTGTATTATTTTGCGCACACAACTTGGTTGTGATATTTTAAATTTATTGTTTTGTATTGGTCAATTGTTTTATCAACAAATGCCTTATTGTAAAAGGCTTTTAATTTTTTAAATTTTATATCCATTTTTTCCAATGAACCTAATTCAATTTTATACTGCCCACTTCTAACGCTTAAAATAAATTCTTCCTTCTGCGTTATATGTACTCCTATGATTTCTTTTTTCAAAAAATCATCAGCCAAAATTACATTTAAAAAAGCTGTAATTTCTTTTAAATTATCTTTGTTTACCCCTCCTGTTATCAAAATTACTCGTGCAGAATAATTAGCAGATAACGGAACTTTTACTCCCTGTTTATCAACATAGTAAGATAAATTACTTGTGTTAATTCTAGCGACTGGCGTACGCTGTTTTACTATGGTTTTTAAAACCCCATCTATTGTATAAAAAACAGTTGCGCTTTCTATATATGGGTTAGACAACATCCTTTGTTCTAACCCTTGTAAATCTAAGATAGATTTTGGTTGATTTGTCACCTTTCTGTTATTTTGTATTAACAATTTATTAACCATTTGCTGAGTTAAAAAACTGTTCTCTACCTCAACAAACTCTATCACTATATTCTTAATTTTTTTAGCGGAGTTTTTAGCTGAAGAAAAACTATACAAAAAAGCCAAAGCCCCTATTAACAATAAAGAAAACAAATATGTTAGTATCTTTTTCATTTATATTTTTTATCGATTTTCAATTCATTTACAACGTCACTTATCATCATGCCAATATCACCAGCACCCAACATAACAATCACTTTAGCATCAGAATTTTTAATATCTTTTATTAAATTTTCTTTTGATACCAATTTTTTCTTTTCTAATTCAATTTTATTTAACAGCCATTCAGAATTCACTCCTTCAATTGGCAATTCTCTAGCTGGATAAATATCTAATAATAACAACTCATCAAACGTTGCTAATTCTTTTGCAAAGTCATCAACAAAATCTCGAGTTCTACTGAACAAGTGTGGTTGAAAAACGGCCAATACTTTTTCAGCAGGATACATTTCTCTAACAGAATTTGCCACTGCATGTATCTCTGTTGGATGATGTGCATAATCATCAATTAACACCAATTCTCCTGTATTAATTCGATATGTAAACCTTCGCTGAACTCCTTTAAATGTTTCTATTCGCTGCTTTATCTCACTTAGAGAAACACCATATTCATTTGCCAAAGCCAAAGCCGCCAAAGTATTCATCACATTGTGTTTTCCTGGTAAACGCAACGTTATATTTTTTACAATTTCTTTTGGGGTTTGCACATCAAAAATATACGCCCCCTTTTTAATCTTTAAATTGAACGCTTTATAATCTGCATCTTCTTCTATTGCATACGTTAACCCATCGATTGGTATTCCTTTTGCGACAATCATCTTACCAGAAACTTTGTCAGAGAAATCATTGAATGTTTTTATCAATTCATCATGGTCTCCATAAATATCTAAATGATCTGCATCCATAGAAGTGATACATGCAATATCTGGCGAAAGCTGTAAAAATGAACGATCAAACTCATCAGCTTCTACAACAGAAATTTTATCTTCTCCAAGTATCAAATTCGAATTGTAATTCTCTGCAATTCCACCTAAAAACGAAGTTGCTTTACTTGGCTGCATTATATGGCCTAAAATCGAAGATGTTGTTGTTTTTCCATGCGTACCAGCAACGGCTAAACAATATGTACTTTCTGTTATTTTACCTAATATTTCTGCACGTTTTAAAATTGTAAATCCTTCATTATTTAGATACTCATATACTATATTATTTTTTGAAATTGCCGGAGTAAACACAACTAATGTTTTCTCTTTTAAAAGAAAACTTGATGGAATATTCGCTACCGTATCTTCAAAATGAATATCTATTCCCAATTCTTCTAAAGAAGTAGTAATATTGCTTTGCGTCTTATCATAACCGCCTACATTTTTCCCATTCGCTTTAAAATAACGAGCAAGAGCACTCATTCCGATGCCTCCGATGCCAATAAAATAAACGTTATGAATATTTTTTAAATTCACGTATTTAATAATTTTTCTATCTCGTTAACAATATCACTTGTTGCACTTGGCAACGCTAATCCTTTTATGTTTTCACTTAAACTTTGCTGCTTCCCTTTATCTTTCAATAAGGTTTCAAAAACAATCGAAAATGTATCTAACTCCCTTTCCTTTAACAAAATTGCACCATGCTTATCTGCAATAGATTTTGCGTTTTTTGTTTGATGATCTTCTGCAACATTTGGCGACGGAATAAAAATTGTTGGCTTACCAACAATGCATAATTCTGAAACCGAACTTGCCCCTGCTCTAGAAATAATTACATCTGCGGCTGCATACGCTAAATCCATTCTGTTTAAAAATTGATGGACTTGAACATTTTCTTTTTGACTGTATTTTTGATACTCTTCAACATACAACGTACCACATTGCCATATCAACTGAATATCTTGCTCTTTAAAAAAACCTACTTGTTCTTCTATTAACTGGTTGATTCTTCGAGCGCCTAAACTACCTCCCAAAACCAACACTGTTTTTTTGCTTTTATCTAACTTAAAAAACGCGATAGCTTCTTCAGTCTTATTATGAATTGACAGTAAATCTTGACGCACTGGATTCCCCGTTTTTATTATTTTATCAATCGGAAAAAAACGCTCTAAATGATCATAAGCCACACAAATTAATTTTGCTTTCTTACTTAATAACTTATTGGTTATTCCTGGGTATGAATTTTGTTCTTGAATCAACGTCGGAATGCCTTTTCTATTAGCAACCATTAATGTTGGCCCACTTGCAAAACCTCCTGTACCAATAGCAATATCTGGTTTAAATTTTCTAATAATGCGTCCCGCTTTTATCAAACTACAAATCAACTTAAAAGGAAATGATAGGTTTTTCAACGTTAATTTTCGTTGAACTCCAGAAATCCACAAGCCTTTAATTTGATAGCCTGCTTGCGGTACTTTTTCCATTTCCATTTTATCTTTTGCGCCTACAAATAAAATATTCGCTTCAGGATACCGTAATTTTATTTCATTAGCAATTGCTATTGCCGGATAAATATGTCCGCCAGTTCCTCCTCCACTTATTATGATATTAATCGATTGCTTCATGTAAAATATCTAAAGGATTATCATCTAAAATTGTTTCTTCTGTCTCATCTTTGGATGCACTTACGCTTAAAATCATTCCTAGCGCAAAACAGGTCATCCAAATAGAAGTTCCTCCACTACTTATAAGTGGTAATGTTTGACCAGTAACAGGAAATAAATTACTTGCTACAGCCATATTTATCATTGCTTGAAAAATGATTGGCAACCCAACTCCAATTACTAATAATGACGCAAAAATTGTAGTTGCTTTTTTTGCTGCCATTATAATTCTAAACAGCAATAAAAAGTACACAAATATTACAGAGAACGCTCCTACTAAACCATATTCCTCAACAATAATTGCGTAAATAAAATCTGAAGAAGATTGTGGCAAAAAATTCTTTTGTACACTTTTTCCTGGGCCATTTCCTGTTAAACCTCCTGTAGCGATTGCTATTTTTGCTTTTGTTACTTGGTACCCTTCTTGTCCATCATCTTTTGAAAAACTTTCAATTCTACTTTGCCAGGTTGCTACACGATTTGGCATTGCATCTGGAAATGCTTTTGCAGTTAACACAAATAATGTGAATATAACAGCGCCAACACCTAATATAAAACCAATGTATTTAAATGGATATCCACCAATAATTGCCAACATAATTACCATGGTAAAAATGATTGCCGTTGTAGAAAAATTTGCCGGCAATATCAATAACAACACACAGCCAACTGGTAACCACAGCTGCCAAATGCTTTCTTTAAATACGATACTTTTCTCTTTATTTCTAGCCAAATATCTAGCTACGTACACCATTAAAATCAAACCCGCTAAGGTTGATGTCTGAAAACCAACGCCTACAAAAGGAATGCGTATCCACCTGCTTGCATTTGCACCTCCAATGGTTGTTCCTTGAGATAATGTATATATTAATAAAAGTATTACTACGGGCAACATCAATACAGAACCTCCACTAAAGTATCTGTATGGAATTTTGTGTACACCGTATATAATTATAAAACCCATAATTAATAAAATCATGTGCTTTATTAAATACCCAAAAGTTGAACCAGAACCTACAACATACACCAAATTAGTACTCGCGCTATATACTGGCATAAACGAAAAAATTGCCAATACAGCGACTATAGACCAAATTGTTCTATCTCCTTTGATATGTTTTAATAGGTTATTCATATATCAACTTATAAAATTGATTTTACTGCTTTCTTAAATTGTCTTCCTCTGTCTTCATAGTTTTCAAATAAATCAAAACTTGCACACGCTGGCGACAACAATACGTTATCTCCTTTTGATGCTAATTTTGCCGATACCTTAACTGCTTCTTCTGCTCCTGCAGTTTCAACAATAATATCTACAACATTTCCGAAGGTTTCTTGAATTTTTTTATTATCAAGACCTAAACAGACAATTGCTTTCACTTTTTCTCTTACCAATGGTAATAAATCGTGATAATCATTTCCTTTGTCAACTCCACCAACAATCCAAACTGTTGGATTATCCATACATTCTAATGCATAAAATGTTGCATTCACATTTGTTGCTTTAGAATCGTTGATATATTGTACCCCTTTTACTTTTTGAACATCTTCTAAACGATGTTCTGCTCCTTCAAAAGTTGATAAGCTTTCTTTTATGGTTTGCTTTCTTACTTTTAGTAATTGAGCAGTCATTGCAGAAGCCATTGCATTTTTTACATTGTGTTTCCCTTTTAATGTTAGGTTTGATAGTGGCATAGTGAATTCTTCTGTGTTTATTTTCGTTATCATTTTATTGTCTCTTAAAAAAGCTCCAAATTCTAATTCTCTTTCAATCGAAAAAGGAATTAATTGCGCTTTCGTTTTATTTTCTTTTAACCATTTAACTGATGCTTTATCTTCTGCATCATAAATCAAATAATCGTTTTCTGTTTGATTCTTTGTAATTCTAAATTTTGACGCTATGTAATTATTAAAATCATAGTCATATCTATCTAAATGATCTGGAGTTATGTTGGTAATGATTGCTATATGTGGTGCAAAATCTTCAATTCCGTCTAACTGAAAACTACTCAACTCCAACACATAATAATCATACGCTTGCTCAGCAACTTGATGCGCAAAACTATCTCCTATATTCCCTGCAACTCCAACATTTAACTCCGCTTGTTTTAACACATGATGCGTTAATAATGTTGTTGTTGTTTTTCCATTTGCCCCTGTGATTCCAATTATTGTTGCTTTGGTAAATTGACTTGCAAATTCTATTTCTGATAGCACTGGCACACCCAGGTTTTTCAGTTTTTGAACCAATGCCACATTGTCTGGAATTCCAGGACTTTTCATTACCAAATCAGCATTTAAAATCTTTGATTCTGTATGTTGATTCTCTTCAAACGCGATCTCATTTTGTAAAAGAACTTCTTTATACTTCTCAGCAATTGTTCCTTTATCAGAAACAAAAACTTCGTACTCTTTTTGTTTTGCAAGAATGGCTGTCCCTGCACCACTTTCTCCACCTCCTAAAACAACGATTCTTTTCATTTATCTCAACTTCAAGGTTGCTATAGTAAACACCGCCAATAAGATTCCAATAATCCAAAAACGTGTTACAATTTTACTTTCGTGATATCCTGATTTTTGATAATGATGATGCAATGGTGCCATTTTAAAGATGCGTTTCCCAACTCCAAATTTCTTCTTGGTATACTTAAAATAACCCACTTGTAAAATCACCGACATGTTTTCTACTACAAAAATTCCAGCTAGGAAAACCAACAACAATTCTTTACGAATTGCAATTGCTATAACCGCTATTATTCCGCCAATAGTTAAACTCCCCGTATCTCCCATAAAAACTTGAGCGGGAAATGTATTGTACCATAAAAACCCTATTAATGCACCTGCAAACGCCAAGATAAACACGGTCATTTCTCCTGAATTTGGGATGTACATTACATCTAAATAATCTGCAAAAATGATATTACCAGACACCCACGCAAAAACAGCTAGTGTAATTACAATAATGGCCGATGAACCCGCGGCTAAACCATCAATTCCATCTGTTAAATTAGCTCCGTTAGAAACTCCTGTAACAATAAATACCACCACAAAAATGAAAATGATCCATGCATAGGTTTCATATCCTTCCCCTAAAAAGCTCAAAGGTTTTGAATAATCTAATTCGTTGTCTTTTAAAAACGGAATGGTCGTCTTTGTTGATTTATGCGCAGCTCCAAAAACTTGTTTTTTACCATTTTGCTGAACAATCTGTTGCTCAACTGGCAATTGTTCTTTGATTGTAACATCTGGGTGAAAATATAGCATTGACCCAACGATTAATCCTAAACCAACCTGACCTAATACTTTAAACTTTCCACTTAAACCCCCTTTATCTTTCTTGAATACTTTAATATAATCATCTACAAAACCGATGAATCCCATCCAAAGAGTAGTTATGATAAGAATTACCACATAGATATTATCAAGCTTCGCTAACAACAACACCGGAATTAAGGTTGCAAGAATGATGATAATTCCGCCCATTGTTGGCGTTCCCGATTTTTGAGCTTGTCCTTCTAAGCCTAAATCTCTAACCGTTTCTCCAACTTGTTGGTTTCTTAAGAAATTGATAATTCTCTTTCCAAAAATTGTTGAAAACAACAATGAAAATATGAAGGCTAATGCCGCACGAAATGTGATAAACTGAAACACACTTGCTCCGGTTAAATTAAATTGACTTTCTAAATATTCGAATAAATAATACAGCATTCTTATTTATTTAATTGATTAAAACATTCTGTTACTACTTCTAAATCATCAAAATGAAAACGCGTTCCATTTATCTCTTGATAATCTTCATGTCCTTTTCCTGCAATCAAAACAATATCTCCAGTTTCAGCTAGCTTACACGCAATTTTAATCGCTTGTTTTCTATCTACTACAGAGAGTGTTTTTGCAACATTTTCTTTTGTTACTCCTAGCTCCATCTCATCAATAATGGTCTGCGCATCTTCAGTCCTTGGGTTGTCTGAGGTAAAAATTACCTGACTGCTTAATTGAGAAGCAATCAGTGCCATTTTTGGTCTCTTTGTTTTATCTCTATCTCCGCCACAACCAACAACAGTGATTACTTTTTCTTTTCCTGTTTTAATCTCAGAAATGGTTTCTAATACGTTTTTTAACGCATCAGGCGTGTGTGCATAATCTATAATTGCAGTAATTCCTTTTTTAGAAACTGTATATTGAAATCTCCCGCTAACACTTTTTAACTCACTAGCCAACCTAAGAATTTCCATTTTTTCTAGACCACATAATTCTGCTGTTGCAACAATGGCTACTAAATTATATGCATTAAAAGTTCCTATTAACTTGGTCCAGATTTCAATTCCATCAACAGTTAATAAGGTTCCTGACATTCTTTTTTCAAGCACTTTCCCTTTAAAATCTGCAATCGTTTTTAATGCATATGTTTTTTTTGTTGCTTTTGTATTTTGCAACATGACACTTCCATTTTTATCATCGAGATTTACCAATGCAAAAGCATTCTTTGGTAACAAATCAAAAAACGATTTCTTAACATCTCTATATTCAGCAAATGAATTGTGGTAATCTAAATGATCATGAGAAAGGTTTGTGAAAATCCCTCCTTCAAATTGCAACCCATAAGTTCTTTTTTGATGGATTCCGTGCGAACTCACTTCCATAAAACAATACTCAACTCCAACAGCAACCATGTCGGCTACATATGAATTAATTGTTATTGAATCTGGTGTTGTATGCGTCGCTTTAAACTCCGTATCGTCAATTACTATTTTTACAGTTGAAAGTAATCCAACTTTGAATCCAGCATTTTTAAAAAGTTGATATAATAATGTTGCAATTGTTGTTTTACCATTTGTACCTGTAACTCCAATCAATTTCAAATCTGATGAAGGGTTTCTAAAATAATTTGAAGCAATAATGGCCAAAGCAATATTAGAATCTGCAACTTTTATATAGGTTACCTCTTCAATAATCTCATTTGGAATTGTCTCACACACAATTACTTTTGCCCCAAACGATATTACCTTGCTGATAAACAAATGACCGTCTACTGTTACTCCTTTCTGAGCAACAAACAAATCATTTTTAACAACCTTTCTAGAATCGAATTGCACAGAATTGATATTAACATCTGTAGTACCAACTACTTCATCAATCGAAACCTTGTATAATATGTCTTTTAAATTTTTCACTATTTTTTTATGATAAATTCAATAGAATTGTATCTCCTTTTTTAAATTTTACGCCTTTATTTTTTGATTGCTTTGTTACTTTACCTGATCCATTAAATTTTACAATTAAACCTAAGTTCTCTAGTAATGCCACAGCATCCATTCCTGACATTCCTTCTACATTTGGAACAACGACATGCTCTTTTTGAAGAGTTGTATAATACTCTTGATATACAGAATCAAACCCAGTTACTGAAGCTCCTTCCGGTACATCGTGAATATCAAAAGGTGTCGTTGAATATATTTTTTGTGCAATTTCTTTAAATACTGGAGCTGCCACAGTTGCTCCGTAATACCCTTTCTTTTTGTTTGGCTCATGAATTACTACAATGCAAGAATATTTAGGTCTATCTGCAGGAAAAAAACCTGCGAAAGAAGCCACATATAACGTACTTGAATAATGACCTTTGATATACTTCCCTTCTTTATCTCTTCTTCCATTTACCCACTTTTTAGCTGTACCTGTTTTACCCGCTAAAGAAAAATTTGGTGAATAAATATTATCTGCTGTTCCATTTTTAACAACATTCTCTAGCACTCGTCTTACCTTATTTATGGTCTCTTGACTTGCAATTCTCTTTTTTAAGATTACCTTCTTAAAAACTTTTTCAGTTTTATTCTGAACCCTTAATTCTTTAATAAATCTCGGCTTCACCATTTCACCATCATTAGCTACAGCGTTATAAAAAGTCAGCATCTGTAATGGCGTAATAGAAACTCCATAACCCCAAGCCATCCACTCAAGTGAAATTTTATTCCATGGATTTCTTTTGTTTCCTGGATACGGAATAAAAGGTGTTCCTTCTCCTTTAATTTGGACACCTAGTTTCTTATCCAATCCAAAAGATTTCATTTTATTTACAAACTTCCAAGGGTCCTTATCGTAATGTTTTTTAATCAACTTTACAATTCCAACATTTGATGAAACCTCAAGAACTCTCGCTGCAGATATCTTTCCATACCCACCTCTATGAGAATCTTCTATCTTACTTCCATGCAGCCAGATAATTCCTTTTTCTGTATCAACAACAGTAGACGTATCAATTACCTTATCCTCTAAAGCAGCCATTAAACTTGCCAACTTAAATGTAGAACCTGGCTCATGCGATTCCCAGACTCCATAATTTCTTTTCTCGTAATATTTCCCTTTTGATGTTCTCCCTAAATTAGAAATCGCTTTTATTTCACCTGTTGCTGTTTCCATTACAATTGCACTACCATGTTCTGCTTCAAAAAACTCCATTTGTCTTAACAAAGCGTGATGTGTAATATCCTGCATGTTTACATCTAACGTGGTAATAACATCTCTACCATCAATTGGCTCTTTTTCATTAACGTCGTTAATTGGCTTCCACTGCCCTTTTGCAATTTTCTGTTTTAATCTCCAACCGTTTTCTCCTTCTAAATATTCTGCAAATGCGCCTTCTATTCCTGCACCTCCTCTATGATCATTATACCCAATAGTTCTCTCAGCAATTTTCCCAATCGGTCTTACACGCACCGTTTTTTGCTCTGCAATAAACCCTCCTTTATACGGACCTAAGTTAAAAATTGGAAAATTTTTGATTTTCACATAATCATTGTACCCCAAATCTCTAGTAATCAATAAATAGCGATTTTTTCTTTTACGAGCTGCTCTTAGCTTTCTTTGATAATAGGAAGAAGGCTTTCCTAAAAGTTCTGATAACGAAGTAGAAAGTGCTTTTACATTCTTTTTAAATACATTGCCATCTACAGCTACCAAATCCATACGAATCGTATACTTATGCATAGAAGTTGCTAGCAAATTTCCATCTGCTGCATATACATTTCCTCTATTGGAAAAGATGGTGTCATTTTTAATGGTGTTTTCTACAGAAAGCTTGCGGTATTTATCACCTTGTACATATTGGATGTTTATAATTCTACCAATAATTACAATAAAAAAAAGCGTCATTAAAGCAGTGACTATATATAGTTTGTTTAATATGCTCTTTTTTATAGTTGCCAAGGTTAATTCGTTTTTCTGATGATTCTTATTTTGTGGGGTGATGTCTGTGAAGGCTGTATCCCTCTTAGTCCTACCTTCTGTCGGATATTTGATTCCATCTTCATTCTCATTAATAGGGTGCCTGTATCGACATACTCTGCTCTTAATTCTCTTTTGTTTTTATTCAGCTCGGCAATTTTTATAACTTTACCGTCTACATTGTGAGCGCTAGCAATCATAAATAACAACAACCCAACAACAAAAATAATAATGCGCCAATTCTTAAAAGCTGAAGCATCCGTAAGGAAACTCCCTCTTAATAAATCGTACACATTTCTTTTTACTTTATTCATTATCTTAAAGTTGCTATTCTTAATTTAGCACTACGAGCTCTGTTGTTTTCTTTAATTTCACCTTGAGTAGGCACTATTAATTTTCCAACTTTTTTCAAAGGTTCATTTGTATTCCCATAAAAATCTTTATTGGGCTCACCCGTAAACAGTCCTGTTCTAATAAATCGCTTCGCTAATCTATCTTCTAAAGAATGATAAGAGATTACACTCAATCTCCCCTCTTTGTTTAACAAATCTGGAATTTGATTTAAAAATTCTTTTAATACTTCCAACTCTTGATTTACCTCTATTCTAATAGCTTGGTAGATCTGAGCTAAAATCTTATGCTCTTTTGCCTTTGGCAAATGTTTTTTCAATACTTCTTTTAACTGAAAACTTGTTTCAATTTCTGATTCTGCTCTTGCCTCTACAATTGTTTTTGCTAAAGCTCTTGCACTTCTTAGCTCTCCATACAAAAACAAAATATCTGCCAAGCGATCTTCAGAATATCTTTTTATAATCTCTTTTGCTGACAATTTAGATTTCTGATCCATCCTCATGTCTAAATCTGCATCAAATCGAGTAGAAAACCCTCTTTCCGCGACATCAAACTGATGAGAAGAAACTCCTAAATCAGCTAATACTCCATCTACTTTATGTACTCTGTAAAATTTCAAAAACCGAGTGATGTGCCTAAAGTTCTCTGCAATCAACACAAAACGCGCATCATCAATTTTATTTCCCTGCGCATCGAGGTCTTGATCAAAGGCAAACAATCTACCATCTTTACCTAAGCGACTTAATATTTCTCTTGAATGACCTCCGCCACCAAACGTCACATCAACATAGGTTCCGTTCTCCTTAATATCTAAAGCGTCTACGCTTTCTTTTAATAAAACTGGATTATGATAATTCATCTACATCTGTATTTCCCATTACTTCTTCTGCTAAATCTGCAAAATCTAACGTTGCATCATCAATAGCATTCTCATATCTGTCTTTATCCCAGATCTCTATAATATTCACGGCCGAAGACAAAACAACTTGTTTTTCCACACCCGCAAACTGACACAAATCTTTTGGTATCAATAATCTTCCAGAAGCATCCAACTCAACAACTTTTACGCCTGCTGTAAACCTTCTAATAAAATCATTATTCTTCTTAACAAACCTATTTAGTTTATTGATCTTCTCCATCATGAAATTCCACTCCTGCATAGGATACAACTCCAAACAAGGCTGAAAAACTGCTCTTTTTACCACAAATCCTTCAGACACAACAGGCAACAACTGCTTCTTAAGAGCTGATGAAAACATCACTCTCCCTTTAGCATCGGCCTTACATTCATATGTCCCAATTAGGTTTGTCAAAATTCTATATACTTGTTGTTACTATTTACAAAAATATAAATTTTTTACCACTTTCTACCACTTTTCACCACTTAGTTAAAAAAAAAGCATTTTCTCCTTAAAATACTGACACTGTTGTAGATATATTAAGATTTGAGTCGGAAAGATTAAAGGCGGCTATGTGCTAAAAAAAAACTACATTTGCCATTGAGTCAAATCAATGTAGACCATGACAGAAAACTTAATTACCGAAGGTAAATTTACGTATGCAGAAGCTGGTGAAGGACAAGCAATTGTTATCTTACATGGATTAATGGGAGCATTAAGTAATTTTGATGAAACTTTTGATCATTTTACTGAAAAAGGGTATCATGTTTTAATTCCTGAATTACCTTTATACTCTTTACCATTATTAAAAACCAATATTAAAAACTTAGCGAAATTTTTAAACGAATTTCTAGAGTTTAAGAAACTTGACAATGTGGTTCTTGTAGGGAATTCATTAGGAGGACATATCGGATTGTATTTCACAAAACATTATCCAGAAAAAGTAAAAGCATTGGTCTTAACTGGAAGTTCTGGATTATACGAAAATGCAATGGGAGATAGCTACCCTAGAAGAGGAGATAGAGGGTACGTTACCCAAAAAGCTCAAGATGTCTTTTATGACCCAGCTATTGCAACAGAAAAATTAATTGATGATGTTTATGTTGTAATAAACGACAGAAATTCTTTAATAAGAACTTTAGCAATTGCTAAAAGTGCTATTAGACATAATATGGCAAAAGATTTGCCAGAAATGACACAACCAACATGTTTAATTTGGGGGAAACAAGATAAAGTTACACCTCCAGAAGTTGCCGTTGATTTTAACAAGTTATTACCTGATTCTGATTTATTTTGGATTGACAAATGTGGCCATGCTGCAATGATGGAAAGACCAAAAGAATTCAATGAGGTACTTGACAAGTGGATAACTTCTAGAAATATCTAGTTTACAATGAAAATTAAATCTGCAAATTTTGTAATGAGTAACACTAATGTTACAAATGCACCAAAAGACAGAATTCCCGAATACGCTTTTATCGGTAGATCAAATGTTGGTAAATCTTCTTTAATCAACATGTTGATGGAACGTAAAGATTTAGCAAAAACCTCTGGAAAACCTGGGAAAACGCAATTAATCAATCATTTTATTATAAATGAATCTTGGTTTTTAGTAGATTTACCTGGTTATGGTTATGCACAGATCTCGAAAAAGAAAAGAACCATTTTTCAATATTTTATAGAAAACTACTTCAAAGAAAGAGAACAATTGGTTTGTACATTTGTATTAATTGATAGTAGACATGATCCTCAAAAAATTGACATAGAATTTATGCAGTTTTTAGGAGAAACCCAAATTCCGTTTTGCATTGTTTTTACAAAAGCAGATAAATTAGGGAGCACTAAAATCAACAATCAAATTACATCTTACAAAAAGAAACTTTTAGACTACTGGGAAACATTACCTCAGACCTTTGTCACTTCATCATCTTCAAGATTAGGGAGAAAAGAATTTTTAGATTATATCGCTACGATAAATGAAGACGTTGCTGTTGATTTCAAATAGTAAAAATGGCATCTACCAAAGATAATTTACAGGTATTGTTTGAAGACAACCACATTGTTATTGTTAACAAACGTGCCGGTGATATTACGCAAGGAGACAAAACAGGAGACAAACCTTTAAGCGATGTTGTTAAAGAATACATCAAAGAAAAATACAACAAACCTGGACTCGTTTTTTTAGGAGTTGTACATCGATTAGACAGACCTACAAGCGGAATTATCATCTTTGCAAGAACTTCAAAAGCGCTGGAAAGATTGAATAAAATGCTACGTGACAAAATCATTAAAAAAACGTATTGGGCTGTAGTAAAAAAACAACCAGAAAAAGAAAAGGATACACTTACTAATTTCTTGAAGAAGAATCCTAAGAACAACAAATCTACCGCTTACAGCAAAGAAATTGAGGGTAGTAAAAAAGCGATTTTACACTACACAACCATCAAAAAATTAGATAATTATTCACTTCTAGAAGTCGACTTAGAGACGGGGCGTCATCATCAAATTAGATGTCAATTATCTACAATTGGATCTCCTATAAAAGGGGATTTAAAGTATGGGTTTGACAGAAGCAATAAAGATGGAAGTATCCATTTACACGCCAGAAAAATCAATTTCATACATCCTGTAAACAAAGAAATCGTTCAAATTACAGCACCAGTGCCAGATGAAGTAATTTGGAAAGCCTGTACATAATTTTGTATATTGTGAGGACTTATTTTTTAATGAGAAGCCATTGCCACTGTACGCGTGTACTATCAAAAAGAGTTTTTCAGAAAAATGATTACGAATTATTCTTTTGAAGGAACTTCAAAAAGTGAAAGTAGCGGTTACAACGGAAACCCAAAAACATTAAACCCCCTTACCAAGTACTTTTATTAAAACCATGACAAACGAAAAAACAGTTTCAGAAGCGATACAATATAGACGTTCAGTAAGAGTTTTTGATGCGGAAAAACCATTAGATTCAGCTTTAGTAAAGAAATGTATTGAGCAAGCAAGCTTGGCTCCAAACAGCAGCAATATGCAACTGTGGGAGTTTTACCACATTACTTCTAAAGACATCATTGCACAAATTGCTCCGTTTTGCTTTAATCAAAATGCAGCAACAACGGCACAGCAATTGGTTGTTTTTGTTACCAGAAAAGACGCTTGGAAAAAACGAGCAAAAGCAAACCTAAGTTTCATGGATTCAGTTTTTGGAAAGAACACCCCAAAATCTGAACAAAGTAGTAGAGAAAAGGTTGCCAGAAATTATTACGAAAAAATTATCCCTTTTGCTTATGCAGATTTTTTGGGGATTTTAGGGTGGCTTAAATATGTCCTAATTATTTGTATCGGTTTCTTTAAACCTATTTACAGAGAAGTTCGTCAAAAAGACATGCGAATTGTAGCGCATAAATCTACGGGTTTAGCAGCACAAAATTTTATGACAAGTATGGCTGCAATTGGATACGATACATGCCCGATGGAAGGCTCTGATACTTGGCGTGTAAAACGTTTATTAGGCTTGCCTTTTGGAGCAGAAATAAACATGATTGTTTCTTGCGGAATTAGAACCGAAAAAGGTGTGTATGGAGAACGTTTTAGAATTCCGTTTAGCGAAGTATACAAAGAGGTTTAACGTCATCCTGAACTTATATCAGAATCACATAAAATTAATTATGAGAAACTGACATAAGTTCAATTTGACGAGTATTTTTATTTCTTCACTTTAAAAATCAATACGTTTTCAGAAGCTTCAATCTCTTTTTGATTCAGTTTCATTTTTACAAATTCACCATCAATATATTTCTGAGCTTGGTCATCATAATGTGGACTAAATACATTCCCAGATTGTCCTGTTGGTAAAATTCCTAATCCATTTTCTACATCAGAAAAATCTACAATTCTACGTGTAGAAGGTCCAGCGGTAATTTTATAAACTCCTGTACTATCTAAATTAAAAATCTGGTTATTTATCACCTCGTTCCCTCCAATCGTTTTAAAAGGCCCTACATTAAAATATGTACGCAGTGCTGCAACTTTACCCAAACTATGTCCATATTCTACAGAAATCACTTTACCCCAAGTCCAATCTTGCACATTACTCCCTAATTGACTCGAAATAAAAGCAACTGCATTTTTAAATGAGGTTGTAATAATTTCTTTTCTAGTTTCTTTTTTGTTAACAGTTTTCACATTATCCCACCAAACAGAATTCTCTCTACCAATTTGCTCTGCCAATGCTTTATCTTGATAGGGTGTATTTATAAACTGCGCAAAGCTTTTACCTAGTTCATCTTTATAGGTAGCTACTAAAAACTCATACACCAAACGATTGTAAATTGTTGGTCCTACTTCTTTTTTCCCATAATAACCTTTCCAGCTAGACAACACATCCAAACTAGATTTCTCGTTGACTGTTAAGTCAGCTTTTTCTATTCCGCTCATAAAATTCTGAATATTCCCTGAGGTACTTGCAGATGTTACATCGTAGATCATTTTAGCAACATCTTCTTTTGTGAAATCATTTTTATCTTTTAATAGATTTACAATTCGTTTCGCTCTATCTTCAGGTAAATAATACCCTGGATACAAACCTCCTTTAATAGAATCTGGCTGATTGTTTGCCGAATACACATAATTGATACTCGGATTTATAGATTGCGGATTTTCTTCAAAATCAAAATATTCTGAAATTTCATCTTCTCCAGAAGCGCCATCTAAAATCAGTTTTGTATTGACTCCTTCTCTATATTTATACAATTTCCCAGCCGCAAACCAAGCAATATTATTTTTAGCATCTCCATACATCATGTTTAATCCTGGAGCATGCAATCTACTTGCAGCATTTTTAAATTCTTTTAATGATGTTGCGTGAGACATTTGATGAGATAATTGCAACAATTCATTGTCTAATTTTGTGTAAATCCATTGAATTGCCATTGGTCTTTCATCATCTACATGTTCAATTAAATCATTCATTATTGGTCCATGTTGACTTACCCTTACTTCAATTACAATATCAGCTTCATCTTTTACTTTGATTGTTTTTTTAACAATATCGTACTTCTTAAACCCGTCTTTCGTTTGATATTCTAATGGATTATTTGGATTATTTTTTTCAAAATAAAAATCTACATCATCGTTTTCAAACATGGTCATTCCGTAGGCATATTCTCTATTATGCCCTATTAGAGCAAACGGCGAAAGCGCCAAGTTAAACCCATACATTTCGTAATTTGGAGTTTTAATGTGTGACTGATACCAAACGGAAGGCTGCGTATATCCAATATGTGGATCGTTTGCGAAAATCACACGCCCATTTTTAGTTTTCTCTGGACCTAACACCCAAGAATTACTTCCAATAAAAGGCGCTAATGGTAATTGAGAATAAATATCTTGAATTGCTGAGGCAACATTTGCTGTTAAAAATGGATTTTTTTCATTCTGTATCAGCTCTGTATTTTTAACATTAGACAAACTAATTTCATTAAAATACGCATCCCCTAATTTTTCTCTCACTTCATTTAACATCGGATCTGTTTTATGAGCCGCAGCAAAACTAAAAGCCATATAACCAAATACGTTGTACACATCTTTTAATGTATATTTCTCTTTCTCTACACCAACCAATAAAAATTCAACTGGTGTTGGCCCATTTTCCATAAATTGATTAATTCCGTCTAAATAAGCGATTGTTAATTTATATGCCTCTGAATTTTTATCAAGATTTGCTATGGTTTTAGCAGATGCTTCTTCAATACCTAATCCAGAAAAAAGTTTATCCGTTTTCACCAAGTCTTTTCCAAAAATCTCAGCCAATCTACCTGCAGCAATTCTACGAACCAACTCCATTTGCCACAATCGATCTTGCGCATGTACATAACCTAAAGCTGTATATGCATCTTTTTGATTTTGAGCATTGATATGTGGCACACCAACCTCATCATAAAAAACGGTTACTTCATCAGAAATATTAGCCAAATCAAGCTCTCCATTATATGTTGGATGCAAGGTTCTGGTAAACAGCCAAAAACCTACAACTAATAATAGTACAAGAGAAACGATAACTTTAACAATTTTTTTAATAAGCTTCATAAAATAAATTTGAATTCGACCAAAGGTAACAGAAAAATCAATACTAAAGGAGCTCGATTGAATAGCTAATTATTTGTACTTTTGTCAAGACAAAAAAATTTCATTTCATGAAAAAAATTCAAATGGTTGATCTTCCTGGTCAATACAAACATATCAAAGAAACTGTTGATGCTTCTATCTTTGAAGTATTGAATTCAGCAGCATATATAAACGGACCTTACGTTAAAGAATTTCAAGCAGATTTGGAAAAATACTTAAATGTAAAACACGTAATTCCGTGTGCAAACGGAACAGATGCTTTACAAATTGCAATGATGGGCTTAGGTCTAGAGCAAGGTGACGAAGTAATTACTGCAGATTTTACATTTGCAGCAACTGTAGAGGTAATTGGATTGTTAAAGTTAACACCTGTTTTAGTTGATGTAGAAGATGATACTTTTAATATAGATATTGATGCTTTGAAAAAAGCAATCACACCAAAAACAAAAGCTATTGTGCCTGTGCATTTATTTGGACAATGTGCCAATATGGAAGCTGTAATGGAAATTGCCAAAGAACATAATTTATTTGTTATCGAAGACAATGCGCAAGCAATTGGAGCTGATTACAAATTTTCTGACGGAACAACAAAAAAATCTGGAACGATTGGAGATGTTGGCACCACTTCATTTTTCCCTTCTAAAAACTTAGGATGTTATGGTGATGGAGGAGCAATTTTCACAAACAATGATGACCTAGCACATATTATTAGAGGAATTGTAAATCACGGAATGTACAAGCGTTATTACCATGATGTGGTTGGCGTAAATTCTCGATTAGACTCTATCCAAGCTGCAGTATTAAAAACAAAATTACCTTTATTAGATAGTTATTGCGAGTCAAGAAGAAATGCTGCTCGTTTTTACAACAATGCATTTGCAATTAATAAAGATATAATCACTCCAACCACAAAATCTTGTGGAGCAGTTTGTGACACCTGTAATTGTCATGTTTTTCATCAATATACATTGAAAATCATGAATGGAAAACGCAACGAGTTACATCAACATTTGTTAGACAATAACATTCCGAATGCAATTTATTATCCTGTTCCGTTACATGCACAAAAAGCATATAAAGACGAACGTTATAATGAAGGTGATTTTAAAGTCACAAACCAATTGATTGAAACGGTGATCTCTTTACCAATGCATACAGAACTTAAAGAAGATCAACTAGAGTTTATTACGAAAACGATATTGCAGTTTGTAGGATAAAATATCAACAAAAGCTCAGTTTTTTAACTGAGCTTTTTTATTTTAGCAACATGAAAAAAATATTAGTTACAGGCGGGTTAGGGTTTATTGGCTCTCACACTGTTGTTGAGTTGCAAAACTCAGGTTTTGAAGTTGTTATTATTGATGATTTATCAAATACAACTATTGATGTTTTAGACAATATTGTTGCTATTTCAGGAATCAAACCAGAATTTCATCAAATAGATTTACGAGTTAAAAATGACGTTCATGCATTTTTTGAAAACAATACTGTTGACGGAATTATCCATTTTGCTGCTTTTAAAGCGGTGGGAGAAAGTGTAGAAAAACCGTTAGATTATTACGAAAATAACATCGGGAGTTTAGTGTACTTATTGCAAGAAATGAAAGATAGAAATATCGATAATTTTATTTTCAGTTCTTCTTGTACCGTTTACGGACAAGCAGATGAATTACCAATAACAGAAAATGCGCCAACTAAACCAGCTGAATCTCCTTACGGGAATACAAAACAAATAGGAGAAGAAATCATAAAAGACAGCTGTAAAGCGTATAATATGAACGCAATTGCATTGCGTTACTTCAATCCGATTGGTGCACATAAGAGTATTAAAATTGGCGAATTACCATTAGGTGTTCCTCAAAATTTAATTCCGTTTATTACGCAAACTGCTGCTGGAATAAGAAAAGAATTGTCTGTTTTTGGTGATGACTACCCAACAATTGACGGAACAGCTGTAAGAGATTATATTCACGTTGTTGATTTAGCAAAAGCGCATATTGCAGCTTTACAACGTTTAATCAATAAAAACAACAAAACCAACTTCGAGTTTTTTAATGTTGGCACCGGAACAGGAAGTTCTGTTTTAGAAGTAATCAAAGCATTTGAAAAAGCTTCAGGAAAACCATTGAATTATAAAATTGTTGGTAGACGAGAAGGGGATATTACTGCTGCATATGCAGACACTACAATTGCCAACAGAGAACTAAACTGGAAAACTGAAAAAGAGTTAGATGAAGCATTAGATTCTGCTTGGAAATGGCAGTTGAAACAGTAAAAAAAGCCGCTCAAATGAGCGGATTTTTTTATAATATATGTTTTATCCTTACGCTTCAAAGCTTGCTCCACTTGCAGCAACACTTCTATCTATTTTACGCATTAACCCTTGCAATACTTTTCCCGGGCCAACTTCAATAAATTCAGCTCCTCCGTCAGCAATCATACTTTGCACACATTGTGTCCATTTTACAGGAGCTGTTAATTGTGCCATTAAATTTTTCTTTATTTCATCTGGACTCGTCACTGCTTTTGCGGGTACATTTTGATACACCGGACATGCTGGGTTGCTAAAAGTAGTCGCTTCAATTGCTGCAGCCAACTCTTCTCTTGCTGGCTCCATCAAGGGCGAGTGAAATGCACCACCAACAGGTAAAATCAACGCTCTTCTTGCACCTTTTTCTATTAAAACCTCACATGCTTTTTCTATTGCAGAAACTTCTCCAGAAATTACTAATTGCCCTGGACAGTTGTAGTTTGCTGCTACCACTACTCCATCAATTGATTTACAAATTTCTTCTACGACAGTATCATCTAACCCTAAAACAGCGGCCATTGTAGATGGCGTAATTTCACATGCTTTTTGCATTGCCATTGCTCTTTTAGAAACCAATGTCAATCCGTCTTCAAAAGACAAAACTCCATTTGCAACCAATGCAGATAACTCTCCTAATGAATGTCCAGCAACCATTTCTGGTTGAAAAGAATCTCCAAGAACTTTTGCTAAAATTACTGAATGTAAAAAAATCGCTGGCTGTGTAACTTTAGTTTGTTTTAATTGCTCTGCAGTTCCTTCAAACATAATGTCTGTAATGCTAAAACCTAAAATTTCATTCGCTTTTTCAAATAAGCCTTGAGCAACTTTAGAATTCTCGTACAAATCCAATCCCATTCCTGTAAATTGCGCTCCTTGACCTGGAAAAATATATGCTTTCATAAAATTTGTTTAAGTATTGATTTATTTTAATCGTTTAATCGTAGGCAAAAATACTAATTTTTATTTGAAGCTATTTCCTGCTTTCTCCTATATCTTTTTCGCTTTTGTTCTCGATACAAATTTGTTCATTCTTCACAAACTCACTCGAACTGACAGCAAAAAAGGATGCCGTTTCAATCAGGGCTAAACATGCTTACTAACTATAGTAATCATAACTAAATTTAGTAACTTCGTTATATGATAGCCAATCAAAAATCCTCTGCGCAATTAATCTATTTAATTTTAGCTGCGTTATTTATTGCATCCTTAGTTACATCTAACTTAATTTTTCAAAAATTCTTTTATTGGGAACCCTTTGGATTATATCGTTTTGAGATTTCTGTCGGAATTTTACCATATCCAATTACGTTCTTAATTACAGATATTTTATCTGAAATCTACGGAAAGAAAAAAGCCAATCAAGTAGTAATTGCTGGTATTTTTGCTTCCTTCTTTTCTATGTTGATTATTCTAATTTCAGATGTGGTTCCTGCGATTGCGAGTTCCCCCATAAACGACGAAACATTTAGCACTGTTTTTGGGTTATCTCCTTTAGCTGTTTTAGCATCAATGATAGCGTATTTAGCTGCACAATTTATTGATATTCGTATTTTTCATTTTTGGAAAAGGAAAACGAATGGAAAACATTTATGGCTGCGTAATAACTTCTCTACTTTTTCATCTCAGTTTATAGACACATTTACCGTATTATTTTTGCTGTGTTCTTTTAACATCTTGCCTTGGGAAATGTTTAATGGGTTATTAATAAGTGGCTTCTTATTCAAAGTGATTATTGCTGCCTTAGACACCCCTATTTTATATGGAATTGTATATTGGTTTAGAAAGAAATTCAACCTTAAAATAGGAGAAGAAATTATTGATTAATTTTTCACCTTTTCTTTGTAAACAATCAGAAATAGCTGCGTCTAAATCTTTATTAAAAGCAAAATACAATGAAACCAATTTTTACTATTATTTTTTCGTTACTTCTTATCATTTCTATACAAGCACAAACAGAAACATACAATAAGTTATTACAGAAACATGTTGATGAAAAAGGGAATGTAGATTATAAGAACTTTAAATCAGAAGAATCAAAACTGGCTACATATATTAGCTATTTAGAAAAAACGACACCTACTAAAGATTGGTCAGCAAATAAAAAAAAAGCTTTTTGGATTAATGCATACAATGCATATACACTAAAATTGATTCTTGATAATTACCCTTTAAAAAGTATAACATCTATCAAACAGAAAGGAAAAGATGCATGGAATATTGAGTTTGCAATTATTGGAGGTAAAAACTACACATTAAACACTATTGAACATGAAATTTTACGTAAAGATTTTAACGATCCAAGAATTCATGTTGGTGTAAATTGCGCTTCGGGTTCTTGTCCTCAATTAGGGGATTTTGCTTTTACAGAAAATAACATTGATGCAGAATTAGAACGTTTAATGAAACTCTTCGTTAATGATTCTACAAGAAATAAAATCACTCAAAAGAAAATTCAGATTTCAAAAATATTCGAGTGGTTTAAAGGGGATTTCACAAAAAAAGGTTCTTTAATTGATTATTTAAATAAATATTCCACAACAAAAATCAATAAGAAAGCGAAGATTCGTTTCTTAGAATATGATTGGAGTTTAAACGGGAAGTAGTATCTTTATTTTTCAAGAATAACACAAAAAAAATGTCAAAAACATATTACGACCCAGCAGATTTAAGGAAGTTTGGAAAAATCACAGAATGGAGCGAAGAACTAGGAAATAAATTCTTTGATTATTACGGAAAAGTATTTGAAGAAGGTGCTTTAACAGCCAGAGAGAAATCTCTAATCGCATTAGCAGTTGCACACACAGAACAGTGTCCGTATTGCATTGATGCCTACACAAAAGATGGCCTGCAACGCGGAATTACCAAAAACGAAATGATGGAAGCAATACATGTTGGAGCTGCTATAAAAAGTGGAGCAACATTAGTGCACGGGGTACAAATGATGAATAAAGTTAATAAATTAGAAATGTAAGCAGACTGTTTATTTTGTGAAACAAAATATTTACAGCTCGCTTATCCTGATGAAAATCAGGATCTCATTCTTAAAATTGTGTGAATCGCTTATTCCTGCGAAAATGGGTATCTATAATAGTATAGACACCAAATATTTAGGCCTCGACTGCGCTCGTCCTGACAAAAAAATACTGAATCAAGTTCAGCATTAAATGAAAAAATCACTTTTAGCAAGAAACAACGACTTAGCAAATACAGAACGTCAATTAGAAATTCTATCAAACGGAATTTTTGCTGACGGTGAATTGCCAACGTTTGCAAACAAAATAAAAGAAACAAATCAGTTTCCTTTGCGTCCTAAGAAATTAGAGATTTTACAAATCAATTTGGGATACATGTGTAATCAAGTTTGTGCACACTGTCATGTTGATGCAGGTCCAGACAGAAAAGAGATCATGACCATTGAAACGATGACTCAATGTTTGGATGTGATTAAAAAAACGGAAGCGCATACCCTAGATTTAACTGGCGGAGCTCCAGAAATGAATCCAAATTTTAGATGGTTTGTAGAGGAAGCGTCAAAAGCCGGAATCAAAGATTTTATTGTTCGTTCTAACTTAACAATTATTAGAGCGAATAAAAAGTACTACGATTTACCAGAGTTCTTTAAAAAATACAACATTCATGTAATTTCTTCAATGCCACATTGGACACGTGGTAAAACAGACAAACAACGTGGTGATGGTGTTTTTGACAAGTCTATCAAAGCATTACAAATGCTTAACGATATTGGCTACGGAATAGAAGGCTCTGATTTAAAATTAGATTTAGTATACAATCCATCAGGTGCATTTTTACCTGGTGATCAAATGGCATTAGAAAACGATTTTAAAAAGGCCTTGAAAAAGGAGTTTAATATTGATTTTCATAGTTTATTTGCGATCACCAATTTACCTATCAGTAGGTTTTTAGATTATTTAATCGCCTCAGAAAATTACGAAGATTACATGTATTCTTTGGTAGAAGCATACAACCCATTAGCTGTAGAAAATGTAATGTGTACCAATACCATTTCTATAAGTTGGGATGGCTGGTTGTTTGACTGTGATTTTAATCAGATGTTGAATTTAAAAGTAGACAGCAAGGTAAAACACATTTCTAAATATAACGAGGAGCTGTTACAGAACAGAAATATTATAATCAATCAACATTGTTACGGTTGTACAGCTGGTGCAGGAAGCAGTTGCCAGGGAGTTGTTGCCTAAACAGTTATCAAAAATAATTAGTGTGTATGTGTAGTAAAAAGAGTCCAGAAAACAGCGCCCAAAATAAAGACAGAAATTTACTTATTGTATTTGTTAAAAACATCGTTTTAGGAAAAGTGAAAACACGTTTGGCAAAAACCATTGGAGATATTGGCGCTTTTAATATCTATTCTGAATTAGTTGAAATCACAGAAAAAGAGTCACAAAAAGTAACTGTAGAGAGACATATTTATTTTTCGAATCTGAGTATTCCTTCTAAATGGAAAGATGATAAAAAGTGTATACAAGAAGGTGAAGACTTAGGGATTAGAATGCGCAATGCTTTTCAAAATGGGTTTGACCAAGGCTATGAGAATCTCATTTTAATTGGTTCAGATTTGCCCAATATCTCTAAAGAGATTATTGATACTGGTTTTGATACTTTACAAAACAATGATGTTGTTTTTGGCCCAGCTGAAGACGGTGGATATTACTTAATTGGACTATCTAAAATGAATGCGGCTATTTTTGAAAATAAACCGTGGAGTCAATCAGAATTATTAGCTGTAACTTTGGCTCAATTAAAAGAACAACAGCAATCTGTTGGCTTTATTGAAATTTTAAATGATATAGATACCTTTGAAGATTTAATTGCTTCAGATTTCTATAAAAATAATCCAACTATTCAAGACATTATTGCTTCTAAAACACTCCTGAAATAAGTTCAGCATAAACATGAAAAAACAAATTGACTTACAAGAAACTATAGACTACTTAAAAGCAAACGGAATTACACAACCAGAAATCGGAATTGTGTTGGGAACTGGCCTAGGAAAACTGATTCATGAAATTGAAATAGAAAAAGAAATTGCGTATGCAGATATTCCAAATTTCCCACAAGCAACCGTTGAGTTTCATTCCGGAAAATTAATTTACGGAAACCTATCTGGTAAAAAAGTTATTGTAATGGCTGGTCGTTTTCATGTATATGAAGGCTACAATCTCTGGGAAGTAACCTACGGAATTAGAACCATGCATCAATTAGGAATTTCTACTTTATTAATTTCTAATGCAGCTGGAGCCATCAATTTAAAGTATAAAAAAGGAGACTTGATGTTGATTGATGATCATATCAATTTACAAGGAGATTCTCCACTTGCTTTTAAAGGTGCTAACGACTTTGGAAATATTTTCGCAGACATGTTAGAACCGTATTCGAAAAAAATAAACAACCAACTGAAAGCAATTGCTTTGCAAAACGACATACAGTTGCACGAAGGGGTCTACACAAGTGTTGTTGGTCCGCAATTAGAAACAAGAGCAGAGTATAGAATGCTACAAATATTAGAAACGGATGCAGTAGGAATGAGCACTGTTCCAGAAGTAATTGTAGCCAAACAGTTAGGGTTAACTTGTGCCGCAATTTCTGTTTTAACAGATGAATGTGATCCTAAAAATTTACAATCAGTAGATATTGCAGAAATCATTGCAATTGCTGGTGAAGCAGAACCAAAAATGATTACTTTATTTAAAGAATTAATTAAAATAATATAACGTCATTCCGAACGAAGTGAAGGAGTCTCATCAAAAGATTTCCACGTCATACTTCCTCGCAATGACAAACTAAAAGAACATGAGTTACTTAGAAACTACACATAACGTATATAAAGAAGCAGCCTTAACGCCAGATGTTGGCTTGTGCTGTACTACAAATCCTATTTGGGAATTACCAGGATTAAAAATTCCAAGAATCATGCAAGAAATGAACTACGGATGTGGTTCTACTGTGCATGCTCGTGATTTAACCAACAACCCAAAAATGTTATATGTTGGTGTTGGTGGCGGAATGGAATTGTTACAATTCTCTTATTTCAATCGTCAAAAAGAAGGTGTAATTGGATTGGATGTTGTTGATGAAATGCTAGAAGCATCACGTAAAAACTTTAAAATTGCTGAAGAGCAAAATGAGTGGTTTCAATCTGATTTTGTAGACTTAAGGAAAGGAGACGCAATGGATTTACCTGTTGAAGATAATTCGATTGATGTTGCCGCTCAAAACTGTTTATTCAATATTTTTAAGTCAGATGATTTAAAGAAAGCAATTGAAGAAATGCACAGAGTATTAAAACCTCATGGTCGTTTGGTAATGAGTGATCCTACTTGTGAGCAACCAATGAATGACGAATTGCGTAACGATGCTCGTTTACGTGCTTTGTGTTTATCTGGTAGTTTAACAATTGCTGATTATGTAAAAGCATTAACAGATGCAGGGTTTGGAACTATTGAAATTAGAGCTAGAAAACCATATAGAATTTTAGATCCAAAAAACTACCCAACAGACGAATTGATTTACATAGAATCTATTGAAGTTGCAGCGATTAAAGATCCAATGCCAGAAGACGGCCCTTGTATTTTTACTGGTAAGGCAGCAATTTATTATGGTAGTGAAGATTATTTCGATGATGGTTTAGGTCATACGTTGTTAAAAAATCAACCATTAGCTATTTGCGATAAAACAGCAAGAGATTTAGAGGCACTAGGAAGAGACGATATCTTTTTCTCTCCTTCTACTTTTCATTATGATGGTGGCGGATGTTGTTAGACAGAGACGCTATATTAAATTATTTCAAAACGTTTATTTCATTATAAAAATAATGAAATAAACGTTTTTTTGCTAAAACTGCTGCTGTCTTTAATGCAAATTCTGAGTGATTTGAAAAATCTACTGGTACAATTATTTTTTCATGATGCTTAACATTTTGGTTTATAAAAAGTTAATCGCTATCCTTCAGTAAAAAAAAGACATTTATCATGTTTTACTGCAATCCATATAATTTTTTAATTAGCTTTTCGGTTGGTTTGTTTTGAGGGGTAAACCTGTTATTATCTTGTCCTCCAGATTTTTCGTGATTGTGAAACCACTTCCAAATAAACCCACCAGCAAACCAATCTTCTTTCCAAAACTGATTGTAGAGGGCCTGCGTTGCATTCTCTTGCGCAACTAAATTCACACGACCTTCTATTCGATTATATTCCCAAGGTTTTTTCCCTGTAAAATCAACACTTCTATAGCCATATTCTGTAAATAGAATTGGCTTGTTGTTTTGTTGTTGAATTTTCTGAATTTCAGTTTTATGTTGTTCCCAACCTTTTTCAAATTCTGCAACTGTTGGCGTTTTTTTATCGCTTAAAGGAAAATATGCATCAACACCAATATAATCTAATTGTTTCCAAAAAGGGACTCTTTTAAATTCATCCCAATTAGCAGCGTAGGTTAATTTCCCTTTATAAACTTTCTTTATTTTTAAAATTAACTGACTCCAATACTCTGGTCTTTGCGCAACAAACTTTTCAAGTTCAGTTCCGATACATAGAATATCTACTTTCATCTTTTCTGCAATATCAGCATAATCTAAAATGAATTTCTCATACGAGCCTTCTAGTATTTTCCAATTCTCTTCAGAATCCATTTCTATATAACCGGTATACAAACCTCTACCAACCCAAATTTGAGGCTTCACCATTACTTTTACATTACTTTTCTTAAATTCTGTTGCATAGTGTTCCAAGCCTTTTCTAGTTTCTCCAAACCACTGTCTTTTTGAATTGTACTGCACATCAGGGTTCTTCAATTCTCGTATAAATCCAAAAGGCATTAGCGCAACAAAGTTTCCATTAACTGCTAAAACTGGTTGTACATGTTTTGTTTCTATTGATGCATGAGATGCAACAAAACTAATTCCATTTATCTTTTGACTTTGCACAAAAGAGGAATGAACTATAATTACTATGACAATAAGGAATTTATGTATCTTCATAAGACTTCTAAGGTACTCTTATTTTGTCAACAAGCATCTTACCCCAAGGTTAAAACGCTTTTTACGTAGAGAGGTTACGACAGTTTTTAAACGATTGAATGTTCCTTTTTGAGCTCCTATTTCTCCATTATAAAAAGAGCCTTTCAATACAGTTATAACTTAGAAAACATCAATAACTATCTGTAATCATTCTAAATTAAATTTCATTATTAAGTTTGTAACTTCCCTCTCGACAGAATAGCCAACAAACTAATTATGGAACACATTGTTATTATAGGAAATGGTATCTCTGGAGTTACAGCTGCCAGACATATTAGAAAAAATTCAGACAAAGAAATCACCATCGTTTCGGCGGAAACTGACTATTTCTTTTCTAGAACTGCATTGATGTATGTGTATATGGGACATCTAAAATTTGAGCACACACAACCTTATGAATCTTGGTTTTGGAAAAAAAATCGCATCAACCTTAAAAAAGGATATGTATCAAAAGTAAATTCAAGCTCAAATGAAATTGAATTTAGTGATGGTGAAAAATTAGGCTACGATAAATTGATTATTGCAACAGGTTCTAAGCCGAATAAATTTGGTTGGCCAGGACAAGATTTAAATGGTGTTATGGGTATGTACCACAAACAAGATTTAGATAATTTAGAAAAATATGCTCCAGATAATAAAACGTGTAAACGTGCTGTAATTGTTGGTGGTGGATTGATTGGAATTGAATTAGCAGAAATGCTACATAGCAGAAATATTCCGGTTACCTTTTTAGTAAGAGAACAAAGTTTTTGGGGTTCCGTTTTACCAAAAGGTGAATCTGAAATGATTAACAGAGAAATCATAAATAATCATATCGATTTGCGACTGGGTGTTAATTTAAAAGAGATTAAATCTGATGTCGCTGGAAATGTAAAATCAATAGTCATTGCAGAAACAGGAGAAGAAATTGAATGTACCGTTGTTGGGTTAACCGCTGGTGTTTCACCTAATGTCGGTTTTCTTAAAAATTCTGAATTAGAAATTGATAGAGGAGTCAAAGTAAATCGCTTTTTAGAAACCAATCTTACAGATATTTATGCCATTGGAGATTGCGCAGAACAACATGAAGCCATTGGCTCTAGAAGACCGATTGAAGCTGTTTGGTATACGGGCAGAATGATGGGGGAAACTGTTGCACAGACTATTTGTGGAAATAAAAGTGAATACAAACCTGGGCATTGGTTTAACTCAGCAAAATTCATTGATATAGAGTATCAAACCTATGGTTGGGTTTGGGCACAGACCAGAGAAAATGAAGCACGCTTTTATTGGGAACATATAGACGGAACCAAATGTATTCATTTAAATTATGATAAAAATACACGAGAATTTATTGGTATTAACAACTTCGGAATTCGAATGCGACACGAATTTTTTGATCGTATCTTAAACGAAAAAAGAACAGTAGATTACGTTTTAGAA
This sequence comes from Polaribacter sp., assembly GCA_047611925.1. GTDB lineage: Bacteria > Bacteroidota > Bacteroidia > Flavobacteriales > Flavobacteriaceae > Polaribacter. The sequence goes on along the minus strand of JBLFXB010000002.1, from coordinate 11,586 downwards.
CATTTAGCAGACGCAAATTTTGACCCTGAATTTTACAAATTACATGAACAAGAAATTGTAGCGAAATTCAATTCAGAAAATGACACAAACATTCAATTAAAAAAGAAAAGCTGGAAACGAATTTTTAGTAAATCCCTATAAAAAAGGATTAGAAAAGAACGCATCCAATCAATTCTCATAACACAAAATTATTATTTTGAAACTTATAAAACAAACAGGTCTAATCGTATTTTTATTAGGGTTATCAATATTTACGGCATCTATATTCACAGGCTCTTTTAGTTTAACTCAATCTGAATTAGATACTTTTATTCAAGAAAAAGGGTATAAAAGTGAGGTAATCAAAGCGGAACTTACAAAAGCAATAGTTACAGAGGAAGACTTAAATATTTTTGAGTTCTCTAGCAACGTTAGAGATGCTTTTGAAACATCAAACAAACATTATGATGCGTTAATTGCAAAATACAGTGCAGAAAAGAACTGGAGTAAAAAAGGCGCCCAATATCAATATAAAATCTTTGGAAAACCACATAGTTTAAGTTTTACGCTTGCTAAAAAAGCAGGTAAAGGATTTGCTACTGAAAACACAGGTTTACTTTGGCTTTTAACTTTTGGTTTTGGTATTATTGGTGCTCTTATGTACATCGTACCAGATGTAATTTTACTAGGGAAACCAGGAATAAAAAACAATGGGATTTTCCTAAACGCAGCAACAAATCGTGGTTGGATTGGTTGGTTTGCTTTTCTGTTTTTAGTTAGTTTTTATATACTCCTTTATTTTTATCCAGATTTTATAGTAAACTGGGTCTATTTGGTCGATCCAATTAGCACATCAATTAGTGGAAACCCTGCAAGTCAATGGTTTTTATATGGCTTCTTGTATTGCACCGTTATGACTGTTATGGCGGTAAGAATGTATATAAAATACCGTAATAATAAATATCAAATTTTAAGAACTACTTCTGTTTTATTCTTTCAAATTGTGTTTGCTTTTCTAATTCCAGAAATTTTAGTTCGTTTCGAAAAACCTTGGTACGATTTTAAAAATGCATTTCCTTTAGATTACGATTTTTTCTTCAAATGGAATTTAGAAGAACTGCTTTCTAGTGGCGGATTTGGTTTATTTATTTTAGTTTGGGGAGTTGTTCTAACAGTTGTAGTTGTGCCAGTAATGGTCTATTTCTTTGGAAAAAGGTGGTATTGTTCTTGGGTTTGTGGATGTGGTGGCTTGGCAGAAACTTTAGGAGATCCTTATAGACAACTCTCGAGTAAAACATTGCTTTCATGGAGATTTGAACGCATTATAATTCACACTGTGCTAATTTTTGTTTTGGTGATGACAGGTTTTGCTTTGTATACTTTCTTTTATGGTGCCAATCAAGTTTTAGGTATTCAAACACAAACAATTCAAGATATTTATGGCTTTTTAATAGGTTCAATTTTTGCCGGGGTTATTGGTACAGGATTTTATCCAATTTTCGGTAACCGTGTATGGTGTCGTTTTGGTTGCCCTTTAGCTGCATATTTAGGGTTTGTGCAACGTTTTAAATCAAGATTTAGAATTACTACAAATGGTGGACAGTGTATTTCTTGCGGAAACTGCTCTACCTATTGTGAGCAAGGAATTGATGTTAGAGCATATGCACAAAAAGGCGAGAACATTGTGCGTTCTAGTTGTGTAGGTTGTGGAATATGTTCTGCTGTTTGCCCTAGAGGCGTTTTAAAATTAGAAAATGGCCCTGAAGATGGAAGAATTAATCCTACAGAAATTCTACTTGGAAATGATATCGATTTAATGAATTTCGTTAACAAAAAATAAGACTCCGAAGGATTTTAGCATTCCTTATTTATACGCACTCGCTTCTTGTGAGTGCTCAAAAAAAACACCCTAAAACGGATTACAGCAGTAGACAACTAAAATGAACAAAAAGTTTGGACTGCAAGTAATCAGAAAAATGGATATTGAAGTTTCACCATTAAAACCGAGCAATAACCAAAGAAGTTTCATTTAAAAATAATAAATTCATTAAATATTGGTATTTTTACCAAAAAATAGGACAAAAGGCACATAGTTTGTCCAATTTACACAAATGAGTCAACTAATTAAGGTTATCATACCTGCATACAACGAGCAAGATTCTATTGCTAATGTTATTAAAGATATTCCTGCTATTGTTGATGAAGTTATTGTTATCAGTAACAATTCTACAGACAATACTGAAGAAAACGCAAATAATGCTGGCGCTACTGTTCTTAGAGAAAGCAGAAAAGGGTATGGTTTTGCCTGTTTAAAAGGAATGGAATATATCGCTAATAAGGGTATTAAACCTGATATTGTTGTATTTTTAGATGGAGATTATTCTGATTACCCTGAACAATTGACAGAAATTGTTGCACCAATTATCTATGAAAACATAGATTTTGTAATTGGAACCAGAGTAAAACGGCTACGAGAACAAGGTTCTATGACCCCTCAACAAATTTTCGGAAATTGGTTAGCTACCTTTTTAATGAAGGTGTTTTTTGGTGGGAAATTTACAGATTTAGGACCATTTAGAGCGATAAAATATACTCAGTTATTGGCTTTAAAGATGGAAGACAAAACGTATGGTTGGACGGTAGAAATGCAATTAAAAGCATTAAAACAGCAATTAACGTATGTAGAGATTCCGATGAAATACAGAAACAGAATTGGTGTTTCTAAAGTTTCTGGAACTGTAAAGGGAAGTATTATGGCAGGCGTGAAAATTTTAGGTTGGATTTTTAAATATAATTTTAAATAATATGGTGATCGAATATATAATTATCGCAGTTTACTCTATTGCATTGATCTTAATTTTCATGTACTCAATAGCGCAATTAAACTTGTTATTTAACTATCTAAGTGCTCAGAAAAAAGAAGATACTTGTGCTAAATTTGATTTTAGCAAACCAGCAGAAATTCCTTTTATTACCATTCAACTTCCGGTTTACAATGAACTATATGTTATGGAGCGTTTGCTAAGAAACATTGTGAAATTAAATTACCCAAAAGACAAATTAGAGTTTCAAGTATTAGATGATTCTACAGATGAATCTGTTATTTCTACGGCAAAGCAAATAGAAGAGCTAAAAGATACAGGAATTGACATTAAACATATTAGAAGAAGTAATAGGCAAGGTTTTAAAGCAGGCGCTTTAAAAGAAGGACTAGAAATTGCTAAAGGTGAATTTATTGTCATTTTTGATGCTGATTTTTTACCAAAAGAAAACTGGCTATATAAAACTGTTCCTTATTTTAAGAACCCAGAGATTGGCGTTGTACAAACTCGCTGGGGACATATCAATAGAAATTATTCTACGTTAACTAAAATTCAGGCATTTGCTTTAGATGCACATTTTACATTAGAACAAGTTGGTAGAAATAGCAAAGGTCATTTCATCAACTTTAATGGAACGGCAGGTATTTGGCGTAAAGAATGCATTTACGATGCTGGAAATTGGGAAGGAGACACGTTAACAGAGGACTTAGATTTAAGCTACAGAGCGCAATTAAAAAAATGGAAATTTAAATATTTAGAACATGTTGAAACTCCCGCTGAACTTCCTGTAGTTATTAGCGCCGCTAGATCTCAACAATTTCGATGGAATAAAGGTGGAGCAGAAAATTTTCAAAAAATGGCCAGAAGAGTGGTTACAAATAAGCACCTAAGTTTCAAGTCTAAAATACATGGCTTATTGCATTTATTGAATAGTACTATGTTTTTAAATGTATTAATTGTTGGTGTTTTAAGCATTCCAATGTTATACATTAAAAATGAATATGAGCATTTAAAAAATTACTTCTACATGATGAGTTTCTTTGTAATAAGCTCAGTCATTTTCTTTATTTGCTATTGGCACATGTATAAGAACATTTATGGAGGTGGATTTAAAAATTTCTTTAGCTATATTGGAATGTTTTTTACTTTTTTCTCAATAGCCATGGGCTTTTCTTTACACAATACAATTGCCGTTTTAGAAGGTCATTTTGGCAAAAAAAGTGAATTTGTTAGAACTCCAAAATTCAATATTAAAACAATAGGAGATAATTGGAAGGACAATAAGTACATCCGAAAAAAGCCATCAGTTCATGTAATTATAGAAGGTCTTTTAGCTCTGTATTTTGTTTTTGGAATGTACAGCGCTTTCATTGTTGGTAATCAAGGTGGAGATTTTGGATTATTCCCTTTTCATTTAATGTTGTTTTTAGGTTTTGGATATGTATTTTTTAAATCGATATTCTCTAAAGCCTAGTGACTTTCGTTAAAGAAAATAAGAGTACTATTTTACTAGTTGCAATCACTGTTTTACTTTATTTTTTCTTTGGATATACGTTAGAAAGAACACAGTTTCTGAAGTTCTCAGGAATCTACGCTGTTTTATTTAGCACGTATTTTTATTTTATTAAAAAAAACTACAATAACGTTCAATTCCTGCTCGGAATATCAATACTGTTTAGATTCGTTTTTCTCTTTTCTATCCCTAATTTATCTCAAGATTTTTATCGTTTTATTTGGGATGGAAGAATGCTTTTCGAGGGATTAAATCCATATTTATCATTACCCGAAACCTTTATCAATCAAAGAGAGTTTCCCGTTAATCAAGCTTTAGATTTATATGCCGGAATGGGCGAATTAAATGGAAGTCACTACACCAATTACCCTCCAATAAATCAGTTGTGTTTTTTAATTGCTGCTGTTTTCGCAAACAAAAGCATTATCGGTTCTGTTGTAGTGATGAGATTACTCATCATTTTTGCTGATGTTGGAATTCTTTATTTCGGAAAAAAAATACTAGCCCATTTAAAAATGCCTGTTCATACAGTTTTCTGGTACCTGTTGAATCCATTTATCATTATAGAGATGACCGGTAATTTACATTTTGAACCCGTTATGTTATTTTTCTTGGTGTGGGCAATCTATTTACTTTTTAAAAACAAATGGGTTTGGGCTGCGGTATTAATAGCGTGTTCTATTACTGTGAAATTGATTCCGTTTCTCTTTCTACCCCTCTTTTTTCAATGGTTTGTAAAAAGAGACTTTTCATTAAAAAAAGGCTTCCTAAAATTGATTGCTTTTTATGCAATAGTTATTGGTACAACAATCGTTTTATTTCTTCCCTTTTATTCAAATGAACTCATCGAAAATTATAGTAAATCTGTTGGTTTATGGTTTCGTACTTTCGAATTCAATGCTAGTTTTTATTATGTTTTTAGAGAAATTGGGTATCTATTTAGAGGCTATAACGAAATCGAAATCATAGGAAAAATAATTCCTGTATTAACCATTTTGTTTGTTGGGTATATTACTTTTTTCAGAAAAAACGCAACTCCAAAACAACTCATAACTGCGCTATTATTTGGCCTATCGTTTTACTACTTTACAACGACAACTATGCATCCGTGGTATTTAGCAACCTTACTCCTATTATCAGTTTTTACTAAATATCGATTCCCTATTGTTTGGAGTTTCGTAATTATATTGAGTTATGCTGCATATTCTAATGAGATTTATAAAGAAAATTTACTACTTATAAGTATTGAATACATTCTAGTATATGGTTTTTTAATTTGGGAAATATTTATAAAAAAGAATTTAATTCAAAAAGTATAAATACCGTTTAACCTATTTTTTGTACTTTGTGGTTTAATTTTTTTAGATGAAAAAACTTACCATAAAAGACATTGCCAATCATTTCGGCGTATCAATTTCTACTGTATCAAAAGCGTTGAATGACAGCTATGAAATTAGTGTAAGCACTAAAGAAAAAATTCAGAAATTTGCTAAAGAAAAAAACTACAAGCCAAATTTTAATGCACTAAGCTTAAAAAGCAGAAAGACAAAAACTATCGGTGTTATCATTCCGAATATGTTAAACTATTTTTTCGCGCAAGTATTTAAAGGTGTTGAAAGAGTAGCAAATGACAAAGGCTATAAAATAATTTCATGTATCTCAAACGAATCTTTAGAGAAAGAAGTTGAAACCCTAGAAATGCTTTCTAATGGAAGTATTGATGGCGTTATTTTATCGATGGCCGAAGAAACTGAGGTTAAGAATGAGTATACTCATTTTAAAAATACAATAACAGATGGAATCCCAATTGTTATGTTTGATCGCGTTGCAGAAAGTATTAGCTGTGATAAAATTATTGCCAATGATTTTGATGGCGCTATAACTGCTGTTCAACATTTATCAAAAACTGGACATAAGAAGATTGCTTTTATATCTACGTTAAGTCATTTAAATGTTGGTAGATTAAGACATCAAGGGTATTTAAAAGGATTAGAAAAAGAGAACATTGATTTGAATACTGATTATATCATCAACATAAAAGAAGATGATTATAAGGAATACGAAAATGTGTTAACTCCTATTTTTGAGAAATTAGATATTGATGCTGTAATTGCTACAGATGAATCTTCTGCCATTGCTGCAATGAAAGTTGCTATTAGAAAAGGGCATAAAGTTCCTGATGATTTTTCTGTAATTGCTTTTTCTAACGGAATTTTAGCAAGACATTCAAGCCCTAAATTAACCACAGTTAGTCAGCACGGAGAATTAATGGGAGCAACAGCAGCAGAATTTTTAATCAACAAATTAGAAAACAAAGACTCTGAAGAAACTACAGAAACAATTGTTATCAAAACAGACATTGTTGAGCGTAAATCTACAAAACCAGTATTCTTAAATTAATCATAAGACACCGTACTTTGTCGTTCTCTATTTACATGTAATTTGGTAACATCTGGGCGTGAATAATGTCCAACGCAATCAAAATTTTGACGTTCTTCTAGTACTCTATTAAAATCTAAGGTTTCAATTATCAAACCTTCTTTGTGTAAAACTGGTTCAATTAACCATTCTCCATTTGGCGAAGCAATACAAGAACCTCCATTTGCTAAAACTTCAGGAGCATTTTCTAAAATTTTTTCTAAATGAAGTGTATCCGAAGGGAAATCTGATTTTGTCATTAAACTAGAAACAGAAATCACAAAAGAACGAGATTCTCTTGCTATAAAACGGGTAATATCTTTGGTATTATGATCGCTTCCTGGCCAAACTGCAATGTGTAAATTCTCTCCTAAACCATACAATGCTGTTCTTGGTAAAGGCATCCAGTTTTCCCAGCAATTCAATCCTCCAACAGTAAATTCTTTTAATGGATGTACTTGCAATCCATTTCCATCTCCTGGCGCCCAGGTTAAGCGTTCATCATATGTTGGCTGAAGCTTTCGATGCACAGATTTTATGTCTCCTTCTTGATTTATATATACCAATGAAGCATAAATGCTATGTCCACCACGATTAGCAGCACGTTCCATAATTCCTAAATAAATAGCAATATTGTGTTCTTTTGCCAAAGCACAAACAGCATCTAATTCGCCTTTTTCTATGGTAACAGAATTACGAACATAATGTGCATGCATTTCTTTTTGAACCTTAGAGTCCCATTCTGCGCCATTTGTAAGTGCAACCCAAAATGGATAACCAGGTAGTAATGCTTCTCCAAAAACAATCAATTCACATTTTTCACTGGCAGCATCAACTATATATTTCTCAATTTTTTCTAGTGTCTTTTCTTTGTTTAACCAAACTGGTGAAATTTGTGCTAAAGCTACTTTTAGGATGTTGTTTTTCATTTTACAGTGTATTAATTGTCACCACCAAACCTTCATTGCTTCTTACGTTAAAAACGGTTTGGTCTTCAAAAATTAAATATTGCCCTTTTATACCTGCTAGCGTACCTGTATAGGTTTGCTCTTTTACCAAATTCAAACTTTTAGGTTTCTCTGGATATTTATTGACAGGGAAATTTAAGTGCGTTTCAGAATTATTTTCAATGAGATAGGGCTTTGCTTCTTCTGGAATAAACTCTTTTAACCGTTCTTGCCATTCTTTTAAACTCACATCTTCAATATCATTCTTCAGCATTTTACGCCAGTTGGTTTTATCAGCAACATGTGCTTTTAATGCAACTTCTGTAATTCCTGCTAAATATCTATTCGGAACCTCAACAATCTCAATTGCTTCATGCGCACCTTGATCAATCCAACGTGTTGGGATTTGTTGCCTCTTCGTTACACCAACTTTTACATTACTAGAATTTGCCAAATACACAATATGAGGTTGTAATTGCGCCTTCATTTCGTATTCCAAATCACGATCTTCAATTCCTAAATGTGCTGTACTCAATTCGGGTCTCATAATCCAATCACCAGCATTTGGGGTTTCAAAAAAGCAACTTTTACAAAACCCTTGGCGATAAATTTCTTTGTTTAAATGACAGCTTAAACACTCATATTTATCAAAAGTCATTTCTAATGTTTTGCCCAATAACTGGTTCATATTTAAGAAATCAGACCCCATATCTAGATAGTATTGAATGGTCTCTAAATTTTCTGTGGACATTTTTTTTAAGACTCCTTGATATTTCATAAAAAATAATTTAGTATTTTTAACTCGTTGTGAATGCTCAACAAACAAACTTACTATAAATATGCAAGTTTTAAGAATTTTACAATCATAATTTAAAGAAGCAACAAGCCAATGTCGTACCCTTTTGTAAATTCAATTATATCGTGGTTTTTAAAGAAACGGAAACATCAGATTGAGTTGTTTTTAAAATACCCATTAGATGTTCAAGAGGAATTACTGTTTAAATTATTGAACACAGCAAAAAACACAGAGTTTGGTAAAGAACATCATTTTTCTTCAATACGAGATTACACTGATTTCACCAATGTTGTACCCATTCAGAAATACGAAAGTATTGAGCCATTAATTGAACGCTGTAGAAAAGGAGAACAAAATCTATTTTGGCCTACTTCTATAAAATGGTTTGCCAAATCTAGCGGAACCACAAATGCAAAAAGTAAATTTATTCCTGTTAGTGATGAAGCCCTAGAATATTGCCATATGAAAGCAGGAAAAGACATGCTTTGCCTCTATATTAACAATAATGAAAATACCCAGTTGTTTACTGGAAAAGGCTTGAAGTTAGGAGGGAGTACAGCTATTTATCAGGACAATAATTCTCACTTCGGCGATCTTTCTGCAATCATCACAGAAAACCTTCCATTCTGGGCAGATTTTAGTTCTGCACCAAGTATAGAAATTGCATCAATGAGCGAATGGGAAACCAAGATGGAAGCTATTATTGATGAAACGGTTACTGAAAATATCACAAGCTTAGTTGGTGTGCCAAGTTGGATGTTGGTCTTGTTAAATCGTGTATTAGAAAAAACAGGAAAAGACAATATCTTAGAAGTTTGGCCAAATTTAGAGGTCTACTTTCATGGAGGTGTAAACTTCAATCCATACAGAGAGCAATACAAAAAATTGATTCCGAAAGAGGATTTTAAATACTACGAAACCTATAATGCATCAGAAGGGTTCTTTGGAATACAAGATAGAAATGATTCTGATGAACTATTATTGATGTTAGATTATGGAATTTTCTATGAATTCATTCCGATGACTACTTATGACGGTGAAAACTCAAAAGCCATTCCGATATCTCAGGTTAAAAAAGACGTCAATTATGCAGTTATAATTACCACAAACGGTGGTTTATGGCGTTATTTAATTGGAGACACTGTGAAGTTCACTTCTACAGATCCATATCGCATAAAAATTACGGGTAGGACGAAACATTTTATCAATGTCTTTGGAGAAGAACTAATTATTGAAAATGCAGAGGAAGCATTAAAAGTGGCTTGCGAAAAAACAAATGCAACAATTACTGATTATACGGTTGCCCCTATTTTTATGGTTGATGACAAAAGTGGTGGTCATGAATGGATGATTGAATTTAAAACCGAACCCAAAAGCATTGAGTATTTTACTGAATTATTAGACAATGCGTTAAAATCTATAAACTCTGATTACGAAGCAAAAAGGTATCATGACATGACATTGTCATTGCCAAAAATTAATATTGCAGATAAAGGATTGTTTTACAAATGGCTGAAACAAAAAAAGAAATTAGGCGGTCAACATAAAGTACCTAGATTGTCTAATACTCGTTGGTTTATTGACGAATTATTACAGGTATCAGCTGAAAATTATCAATAGTTTTTAGAAATAAATTGGTTTTATTAGTTTACTTACCTTTTAAACGAACTAATAAATGAATTGTAACGATATTGATATGTTAAAAAAGGAATTGACTCTAATATCGGATGTAAAAAATCAACAACAAGTATTCTGTAAACAGACACTTCATTATTTTAGTAAATCAACAAGGCGCAAATCATTAATGAATTTTTGGTCTTGGAAACTATCAATTCATATTTACACTTTGTCTTATTGGCTTACTTATTATATAAACGAATAAAGGAAAAAATATAACAATCTGAATTTAAATTTTACGTTCTACAACGTAATCAATCATTTGAAGCAATGAATCTTTATAAACAGAGCTTGGGTAGTTTTCTAAAATTGCCAATGCTTTGTTTTTATAGTCATTCATTTTATTCGTAGTATATTCTATACCTCCGTTTTCTTTGACAAAAGTGATGACTTCTTTAACTCTTTTTTTATTCTGATTGTGTTTCTTTACCGAGTTAATCAGCCATTTTTTCTCTTTGCCAGAGCACGTATTCAATGTATGAATTAAGGGCAACGTCATTTTTTGTTCTTTGATATCAATTCCGGTTGGCTTTCCAATTTTCTCATCAGAGTAATCGAACAAATCATCTTTAATCTGGAAAGCAATTCCGATGTACTCGCCAAACTTTCGCATTTGCTGAACAGTGTCTTGGTTTGCTCCAACGGAAGCAGCTCCAATTCCGCAACATGCAGCAATTAAAGTCGCTGTTTTCTGGCGGATGATTTCGAAATAAATTTCTTCTGTAATATCAAGTTTCCTAGCTTTTTCTATCTGTAACAATTCACCTTCGCTCATTTCACGAACGGCAATAGAAATCAATTTCAGCAAATCAAAATCTTCATTATCAATAGAAAGCAATAATCCTTTAGACAATAAGTAATCGCCTACTAAAACGGCAATTTTATTTTTCCAAAGTGCATTAATAGAGAAGAAACCTCTACGCCTGTTACTATCATCTACAACATCATCATGTACTAAAGTTGCAGTATGAATTAATTCTACCACAGAAGCACCTCGATATGTACGCTCATCAAAACCACCGTCAGAAACCATTTTTGCGACTAAAAAAACAAACATTGGACGCATTTGTTTTCCCTTTCTGCGAACTATATAATAGGTAATCCTGTTTAAAAGTGGAACTTTAGATAACATCGAGTCTTTGAATTTCTCTTCAAAGAGTTCCATTTCGTTTTGTATCGGAAGTTTTATTTGCTCTACAGGCTTCATAAATTGACTGATGTCTTCTCGAATAAAGTCGAGTTTTCTGTGTAAACTAACAAAAATAAGAAATTAAATAACGCCATTGAAAACAAAGTGCTGCTAATTTAAAACAACCATACTAGTTTCAACAGAAACGCTTTAAATGACTATAAATCTTTTGATTTATTCGCTAACTGGCCACAAGCTGCATCAATATCTTTACCTCTAGATCTACGAACATTTACTACAATTCC
>JBLFXB010000001.1:0-78163 GCA_047611925.1 Polaribacter sp. | reverse complement strand
CAGATATTTATCTTATTGAAGCCAAAGGAGATTACATTAAAATAAAAACAGAAAATACAAACCATATAGTACATTCTACACTAAAAAAAATAGAAAGGAAGTTGCCTCATGATATGTTTTTAAAAATTCATAGATCTTATGTTATTAATATTCATAAAATTATTGATATTGAAGACAATAGTGTATTGATAAAAAATGATGTAATTCCAGTTAGTAGATCTAATAGAGGAGAATTGATGAAACGCTTAAACTTATTATAGTTTTTAACTAATCCCTATTATATAACTATCCATCTACACTTATAGGGTGGTTAACGAAAAACAAAAAACAATAAGTAGCATGTAGATAAATTTGTGATATAAAAATAACATATCATGAAAAAATTACTATTCTCTTTGCTGATAATTATTTCACTTTCTTCTTATGGGCAATATAATTATCTAGGAACTTACACATCAAACGGAACTCCAAACCACTTAGAAGGAGTAAGTGATTTTATTAGCGTGGAAACGCAAGAAAGAATAAGTAATGCACTTCCAGAAAGTTTCCCTGTTCCCAATTATAACCCGCATTATATTTCATCAGGATATGATACAGATTTGGCTTTAAGTGAAACAGTAGATGTTTTGGTTACGTTTGTAAGTGAAGGAGTAGGATATAGAAATGTCTTAGAGTTTTATACCTATGACCTTAATTACCCACCAACAAGAACCCTCGCAACTTCAGATATCACAATTGTTTTTCCTAATGCATCAGCTTTAGGAAGTGGTGGAGGATTACAAATGGGTGGATAAAGTAAATATAGGAACTTTTCCTATTGGTAAGGGAATAGGTTGGGTGTTAATCGCTAATGGATGGCAAGGAAGAGCCGTTGGTTCATGATATTGGAAACTGTATTCAAATATGGATTTTAATCCAGAATACGATTCTACATTAAGGCATCACAATGTTTTATTAGCAGAGCCAGAAAATGAACGTATACTATTAGGTTTTGAAGATATTATGGTTTTTGTGATAATGATTTTAACGATGCCATTTTTTATGTAACAGCAAGCCCATATTCTGCAATTAATGCAACAAACTATGCAGATGTAATTAGTGCAACTGAGGATGTTACTTCTGGTAGTGGTTTAGAAAGCAATGGGAAATTGGCTAGTTTAATTGCGAAACGGAATTTTAACAGAAAAAATCTAATGTAATTTTAAATAGAAAAAACGCACAAAACAAATACAATAAATAGCATCAACTAAATTTAAAAAGTTCTAATGCTGCTGTTCAAAGTTATTTGCCAGATACAGGAATGTATGGAGATGAAACTGCTCATGTTTCAAGCCCAACAGATCTATTGGAAATAACAAATGCCGAAGAAGTTTTTTAGTTAGACATGTATAAAGGAGATAAAAGAATTTCTGCAGTTTTGGCTACCAAAACGAAAGTAAAAGTGTACGATCACTCAAAAGCAATATGTGACCGATTAAGTAATTCTAGTTTAGAAGAGGTTAGATCTGTTATAGTTAGAGGACATAAAATTATTAGTTCAAAAATTAAAAGACCCAGTTCTAAAACAGAATACACCTTAAGTTTTTCTCTGAAATTAGGAGATACTAGTAATGAATTATTTAGTATTTGGAATATTGATCAATATCCAGAAAGAGATTATTATAATTTTCAAATTTGAGGAAGTTCTTTTTCTCAATTGTTTACTATACCAAATCATATTTTAGATAAATTTACCACTGAAAAAACATTTACAAGTGTGGCAATTGAAGATAATGTTCCAACTGTTTTTGTAAAATCTGGGTATTATGAAAAAGGACAAGTACATTTGAAATTGATTAATAAAAATAAGTCAAACTTAGTAACTTTTAATGCAAATATTTCAGAAACAGAAGTAGCATCAAGTTTCTCAATGACAAAAACCATTGCTTTAAGTGGTCATTGGAATGAATCTATAACAGTTAGAACAGGAGCCTTATTTGATATTGGTTTTTCTTTGTCAACAGATGCATCCAATCAAAAGATGCTTTGTATTTAGCAGATGAACCTTGGGCTATTGATTTTATAGATTAGTATGTAATAGTTAATTCTTTTAATGTTATAAAAGAGAATTCGACTACAGATGAAGGATTCTATAAAATAGAAAGACAACTTAGTGTTTCTGGGGAAGTAAAAGGAACAATGAATTTATTCTGGCATTTATTGCCAGGTGATCAAACATTAGATGTTAGTAATTACAATACGATTCAATTTGAGATCAATAATTATATGCCTATTGAGGTTGTTTTAGTTCCGGAAAATTTATCAGTTTGGAACAGTCGTTTGCTTACTATAGTTGCTATAAATAACACAAAGATTGCATATAAAATACCTTTTGAAGATTTTGTTGATGCAAATGGTAATACTTTAAAGCTTGAGGATATTAAAACAATTGTATTTTCTGTTAAAGGTAATTATACAAACTTTAAAAATTTCAATCTTGAAGTAAGCAATGTTTCTTTTGTTACGCCTGAAGTATTGGCGATAGATGTGATGATCTTTGAAAAAACAAAGGTGATTAATTATCCAAATCCATTTTCAAATGCAACAACAATAAAATTAGTAAATGAAACGCAGTATATAATTCGCCTAAAAAGTTAAAAAGTGGAATTTACAGATATTTATTTTATGATGGTACAAACCAAAAATACAAAGGGAGTTTTATAATATATTAGTTAGGTTGTTTGTTAGGTTGTTTAGGAGGTGGAAATTGTTTTCACCTCCTATTTTTTTCTAAATATTGGTTTTTTTGTAAAATACCATTTCAATTCAAAGCCAATCTCAGTATATTTAAATCCTGAAGCTATAGCAGAAGCAATATTACTGTGGTTTATATACAAATTTGTTATACATCTGTCAGAAACTTTATACCCCAACTTACCTTGAACTCTATAAATATTTTGTCTGTCATCATCTTCAATAAACTGATACCCTGTAGCTGCATTTAATAAATAAAACCAATTTTCAAGACCTTTATCCTTAAATAAATCAATAAAAACTTCTACAGCATTAAATTTCTCTGGACTAAAATAGACTGTAGGCACTTGATCTTTAAAAGTGATGTGTTGGTAGTTAATACCTCCTTTTAATAAAGGTTTATTTAGTATATTATAATAGAGGGAGGTAAATAGTAAATTTCGAATATTGTTATCGTTTTGAGTTGTGTAATAGTATTGAGTATACCATCCAAGGTTAAAATTTGTATTTAAACTGTAGTTTGCATAAAAATTATTCTGAACGATTTCACGATTTAATAAATCTGCATTGAAATTTTGAATCTCACGGTTATAACCAATGGTTAGATCTTGCAAGTTAGATGGCTTGATTAATAATTTGATATCTGCTGATAATTGAGAAAAATCTTTTGTTGTCGTAACTCCTATGTTTCCTTTGAAAGAAAACTTTGGGTAAAGTTGATATGTAAGACCACCAGAAAAACTTTTCGCAGTAGCTTCGATATTACTTAGCGTATTTTTTGTGTTCCTTGAAGTAAAGTTTGCATTTAATTTTAATCGAGTAGAGAATGGAAACTCAATACCAGTATAAAAGGAAATTGCTTGGTTATTTCCGTTGTCAATACTATAGATAGATTTTGTTTCAACAAAAGGAGTGAAATCAGTATTTAAGTTTTTTAAAAAACCAACAATATCTTTTTGGTTATTATGATGCACTAAGGCTTTGTTACCTACTTTATAAGCTTCATTGTAGAGTTTTGAAGCTTTCAATGCATTGGCTTTCCCTAAATTACCATCGAAGGAAGTAGAATCATTTTTTATAACTCGATTGTAATCAGCAAGACTTTCTTTAAAATTGCTTTTATATATATTTAAAGTAGCTCGTAATAATAAAGCCCAATTTTCATTTGGAAATTCTTTATTTATTTTTTGAATTAATCCATTAGCTTCCTTGTATTTTCTATTCCATATCAAAGCCTGCGTATACCGTTCTTTTGTTTGTTGTGTTAACCTTTTACTTGTTTTACTATTGATAGAGTTCATTGCTTTAGAACTAATCTTTAATGCTTCCTTTTCTTTTCCATTTAAATGAGAAACTAATGCAAGACCATTTAATGAGGCCAGTTTGTTTTCTGAAGATTCTCCTATGGTTATATAAATCGCTTTTGCTTTTGAAAAATCATTAGAAATAAGATATACATTCGCTAGATTGAGAAGTGTTTCAGTATCATTTTCAAACAATAGCAAGTTTTCGTTTAATAGTTTTATTGAAGTTGTATACTCTCTTTTTTGAACATATTGATTTGCATACCCTAAGTAAATATATTTTTTAGAAGTTAATGCATTTAAATTACCAGGAGAAATAAGTAATGCCTTATTAACAAATTCAAGTGCTTGATCATATATTTTTAAATTCGAAAGTGTATTTGCATATCCTAAAATAGCTGGGAAACTTTTAGGGCTTTCTTTAACTAGGTTTTGATAATAGCCTTTTGCTTTGGTATAATTTTTATTCCATAATAATGATTCTGCATAATTCAATTTGATTTCAAAATCTTCAGGATATATTTTTAATAAATCAGTAAAAATTTCAACAGATTCTTTACTGTTACCATTTAGCCCAATCGCTCTTCCGAAACAAAGTTTAGCTGTTTTATTCGTTGGATATTCTACTAAAATGTTTTTAAAGAAAATTTTTGCTTTTTTATATTTTCCAGTTTCTAAATACGTAAACCCTTCTTTCATGTTTTGCGATAAGCAAATAGAAGAATAAAGGATGAATAGAATAACTAATTTGAAGTTGAATTTCATATGCTTCGTTTTATGCAAGTTAATGAATCAAATCCAAACCTTTCGAATAATTCATCTATACTAAATCTCCTTTCATCGAAATATAGGATACTTAAATACATTCTTAAATGATATTTGTGATAGAAACAATTATGAACCTAAAATCTAAATATCATGGCTTTACAAATAACAGAAAAGAAAGGGAGTTTTTACATTCAAGGTAAAATTACATGTGATAATGTGCGAGCAGTGAAACATCATTTCGAATGCATTTTACAAAAGAGAAAATATGTCACAATAAATATTAGTAAAGTAACTGAAATAGACCAAGAGGGTGTTGTAACACTTACTAAGATGCACCAATATGCTCTACTAACAAAAAAAATATTTACAATTATTGGATTTGGTAGTAAAGATCTGTATGAGCATTTTAATGGACAAAATGTTGCTTAAGAAGCAAGTAGTCTTTAATAATAAACCTATCAATTATGTAACTAGAAATTATTAACAATAAAGGAACTTTTGAAGTCTGTGGAGAATTTACTTCAGAAAATAAAGGAAAAGTAAAAGAGTATTTTAATAATCTTTTAGACAACTATCATGAAGTAGTTATGTGTTTGGGTAAAATAAAGAAGATTGATGAATCTGCAATAGAAGTGTTAAAATTTATACATAATAAAGCAGTAAAAAGGAGTAAGGTTTTATTTGTTTTAGGAACGGAAAATAGAATTATAAAGAAAACATTTAAGGCTTTTAACATCTCATACATTTTTAAAAATGATTACAATTAATTCAATAAACAAAAAAGTATCGTCAGAGCAACTATTTATGATAAGTGTGCTAATTGTAAATGGAGGAAACTATTTATACAATCTTTTGCTTGGAAGAATATTAGGACCAGAACATTTTGCAGATGCTGCAGTATTAATAACTTTTTTATTGACACTGTCTTTTGTTGCAATGACATTTCAATTAGTTATAGCTAAATTTTCAATACTTTTTAGAGTAAAAACATTCAATCGTTTTATGTCTTCAATGTATAAAATCGCCTTAATTATTGGGGTTTCTCTTGGCGTACTAATTATTATTTCTTCTTCGGAACTACAAATATTATTTAATACATCGTCATCATCCATGTTTGTTGTTTTTGGGTTTGGAGTTCCTTTGTATTTCTTTATGAGTATCAACAGAGGTGTTTTTCAAGGGAAAAAAGAATTTACATCTTTGTCGATTACCTACCAAACAGAAATGCTTAGCAGGTTACTAATAACCTTGGGTCTTATCTTAATTTTCGGGATTAAATTCCCAGTAATAATTGCATTTGGAATTATAATTTCCTTTGTATTTGGGATGATTCCTTTTAAGCTTAAATTTTTCACTCTACATAAGAGATTCAGAATAAGAGAAGTATATATAAAACAAATAAAAAGTTTTTTTTTGTTAACTGCTTTCTATGAACTTACTCAAGTTGTTATTAATAATAGTGATATACTATTAGTAAAACATTATTTTGAGTCTTACGATGCTGGATTATATGCTTCTTTAGCTTTAATAGGAAGGATGGTTTATTTTATAGCTTGGATGTTTGTAATGCTATTATTACCAAAAGTAATTGAGTTGAAAAAAGATGGAAAAAGGACAAGCCCTGTGTTGTTTAAGTATATAGGATATATAACTTTTTTGTCATGTGTTATTATTAGTAGTTGTGCATTATTTCCAGAAACTATTGTTCACTTACTATTTGGTGAAAGCTACCTTGAGATTTCTTCTTTATTATGGAAATATGCTTTAGCGACATCTTTATTTGCAATATCAAATATTTTCGCTTATTACTATCTTTCTTTAGATAAGTACATTCCGGTGATTATTTCTGGTGTTTTTGGAATCTTACAAGTGGTTTTAATTATTTGGTTTCATGAAACTTTAGAGCAGGTTGTTCATATGCAAATTCTTGCAATGTTGATTTTATTGGTTGTACAATTGTTGTTTTTCGGAAGTGTATTGTTGCCTGCAAAAAAAGCTTTGAGGTAAAATATAGAAAAATCACTCTTCTTATAAAAAAGGACATTCATCGATAGGTATTTGCTTTCGAACTAAATTAACAACAAACTCTTCTATTCTTTTTTGATCTTTACTATAGCGCCAATTTATTGTATTTACTATTGGTTTTTTAATGGATAATAATTTAAAAAAAATCATCATAAAAGAAGAACTGAAAAAACAAAACAATATTTAGAAAGCACTTTAGAAGAACTAAGTGATGCCTATGTAAACTATGGTATTGATATGGATAACGTACCACAACTTCTAGAAAAAGCATTAAGCCTTGTAAATAAATTATTAGCTAAATGCTTAGAATATAGTATTGCAAGTTAACATCAAGTAATTATATAACAAACAACTAATATTAAATAATCAATCTATGAAACTTGCAATTATAACAGCTTATCCGCCGAGTAAAGTAACATTAAATGAATACGCATATCATTTGGTAAAGCACTTTAGATTAAAAGAAGAGATTACAGAACTTATTTTATTAACTGATGTTACAAAAGAGCCCAAAACAATTGATTTTTCTGAAGAAGGATGTAAAATAACAATTAAAGAATGTTGGTCATTTAATTCATATATAAACGTTTTTAACGTTTCAAAAGCGATTACTCAAACGAAACCTGACAGAATATTATTCAATTTACAATTTATGAAGTTTGGTGATAAAAAACTACCAGCAGCCCTTGGATTGTTATTACCACTAATCTGCAAAATTAAACGCATACCAACAATTGTTTTATTGCATAATATTTTAGAGCAAGTAGATTTAAAAAAAGCAGGATTTACATCAAATAAAATATTGGAAAAAGTTTATGGTTTTGTAGGAAGCACGTTAACGAGAATAATTTTAAAGGCAGATGTAGTTGCGGTAACTATGAAAAAATACGTAGGGATCTTAGAAAAAAAATACAAAGTTAAAAATGTAATGGCAATACCACATGGTACATTTGAAGTTTCGAAAGAACCAACATTTAAATTGCCAAAAAGGGCAATGAAAATAATGACGTTTGGAAAATTTGGAACCTATAAAAAAGTAGGGCTATTAATTGAAGCTGTTCAAAAAGTTAGAAAATCTACAGGAATGGATTTAGAAATAGTCATAGCAGGAACTGATAACCCAAATGTACCTGGGTATTTAGAAAATGTTAAAAGAAGGTATGCGTATGTTCCAGAGTTATTTTTTACAGGCTACGTAGAAGAGTCAGATGTACCTAAACTATTTGAAGAAAGTGCAGTAGTGGTTTTTCCATATACATCTACTACAGGTAGTTCTGGAGTATTGCATCAGGCAGGAAGCTATGGCAAAGCTGTTATTATGCCAGACTTAGGTGATTTAGCACTATTAGTAAAAGAAGAAGGATATCAAGCAGAATTTTTTGAACCAACCAGTGTACTTAGTTTAGCAAAATCAATTGAAGCAATTGTCACAAACGAAGCTTATAGAATAGCTTTAGAAAAAGCAAACTATGAAGCAGCTATAGCGTATCCTATGTCAAAAATTACAGACATATATTTAGAAACGTTTAATAAAATAGCAAATAAAACTAAATTAAAAAAGAGTGCTACTTATCAAGTAAGTTAATTGTAGAAATGTATTTAAAAGATTTTTTCTTTTTCCCATATTTATCTATAAAACCAAAATACTCTTGAGCATTTCTTCTCCAAGGAAGTTTTCCAACAACTTCTTTGGGGATTTTAGTGAAATCATATAAAGTCCAAGACATAAACGATATATTCTGTTCATTTAATTGTTTTTGCATGTATTTATAATATTCACTTTGCTTGTCTTCAGAACTCCCAAAGGGTTTCCACAAACCTTTATAAGATGTAGTCCCAAATTCAGTTACAATAACTTGTTTTAATGAGCTTTCTTTTTTCAAAGAAGTATATGTTTTTTTAAAATCCACCTTTTTATTGTAATAATGAAAAGAGATAAAGTCAACTTTGTCTCTTAAAATAACGGCATCTTTGGCATTAGACCAACCAATAGTTATTGGATGTTCCTTGTCAATAGATTTAACCAAAGAAGCGATATTTTTTAACCAACTGATAACTTCCGTTTTCCCTCTAGAATCAAAATCTAAATCAGGTTCATTTTTAATATCCCAAGCTATTAATGCCGGATGGTCTTTGAATGAAGAAACAATTATTTCAGTATGCTTTCGATTTAACGTCCAATTTAAAATAGAATAATCTCCATAAAAATCGAAAAGTGTAATCATTACTTTTAACTCATTTGTAACTGCGAGGTCTAAAACTTGTTGTAATTTTTTTAATTTATTGGGATTTACTTTTGCTTTTCCAAAATCTTCATATGGAATAAAAACCCTAATAGTATTTAATCCTGCAGCTTTAATAATTTTAAAATCTACATCAATTATTGTATCATTAAATTGTTTACCAAACATATCCCATGGAGTTTTCTGAGGGTAATAGTTGATCCCTTTTATGTTAAGTGTAGTGTCAATTGATTTATTTTTAAACAGTTTTTTTGTAGAAACAACCTCTCTAATTATATGTCTAATTCGCCAAAATCCATCTTCTAACAGTAGAATTATTTTGTAAGTAGCTGTTTCATAAGTTTCCATTACAAATATATTGTTTTTGTAAACTCGTTTATACTCTAAAACATCCTTGTCTGTAAGCACCACCAGTTTGCCATCTTCACTAAAAAAATCTAAGGTTAAGTGATGCTCTAAAGTGGTTTCATCAACAGTTATGTTTTTTGATTTATTTTGATTAAGAATGTTGGCAATGTTTTTTCTAGCATTCTCAGTATAATAATCATTAATGCTTTGAACTAAATTTGTTTTATAAGCGATGTGACGTACGTACCATGCTTCTAAATAATCATCTTCAATTTCATTCAGTGTTTGCAAATTAATGGGTCTACCTTTATTATTTAAAGGAGACCATTCTAAAAAAGGAGTGTATTGGTCAATTTTTTTAATTTCTGTATGTAACATTTTACTACGATCAGCACCCGTATTTAAATAGCTGTATAGACTACTTACACCAAAAGTAATTAATACAATAAGTAATATATATGAAGATAAAATTAGCATACGTAATATGTTTCTATACATGTTTACCATATTTTTTTTGCGTTTATTATTTTCTTTATTCCTGCAGTTTCTATTAAAAAAGTATAAGTTCCGTTTTTGAAAATACCAGGTTTTAATATGAATGTAACAAAGCCTTTTTTAGAAGTTTTATCAATTAACTCTATCTGCTTATTATCATCAATAACGCTTAAAACAACTTGTAATCCATCAGGAATCATTTGATTCATAAAGCTTTTAAGCGGACCAATACATAGCGTTCTATTCTTTTCTGAAAAAGAAATATTAAAATCTGTAATTACTTGTTTGTAATTAATAGTGATAGAATTACTTTCTGCCATACCTGTAATATAGGCTTTGATTTTCCATTGTTCTTCTTGGTCTGGATGAATCATTTTAGCTGTAGCTATTCCAGAAATAGTAGTCCCTGAAGTTTTTAAAATAGCATTCCGTTTATTTCTGATAAAGAATTCAACATACGTACCATCACTTACAGTATTACCGAGTGTATCTTTTATAATTGAAGTACTAAAAGCAGTAATTTGGTTTCC
This sequence comes from Polaribacter sp., assembly GCA_047611925.1. Classification (GTDB taxonomy): domain Bacteria; phylum Bacteroidota; class Bacteroidia; order Flavobacteriales; family Flavobacteriaceae; genus Polaribacter. The sequence continues at coordinate 67,717 of JBLFXB010000001.1, read as the reverse complement.
GTCTGCATATGTGTGATTTCGCTTCGTAGAAATTGTAAAGTTTGTTGGAATTGCAGGCATAATATTTACATCAAACTCTTTAGAATTTTTACTTAAACTTTCTGAGGAAATAATCATGCGTCCAGATTTGTTAGGCGAATAGATATTTTTATATGCAATTAGGTTTTCAATCGTTACTTTGGTTTCTTTTTCACTGGATAAAAATTGATGTTTTACTAAAACCTCAGTTCCTTCTTTTAAAGGGTTGTCTAAAGTATCGGTGGGAATTACAACAAGCATTGTGTAATCTTTCTCTCCAGCCTCTATACTTGGTGGTCCTAAATACGTTTCCATTGTTGAAACTTTATTTTTAGGTATAATTTGTATTTGACCATTAAGAGGTGTTTGAGTTAAAAGAGTCCAGCTTATTACCCCAGATTTATTACTAATACTCAATGGAATTTTATAAGAAATTGTAGTATCCTTTTTAATAAATGGATCAATTAAAGTTGTTCCATAATTTCCTGAACACGATAGAGTAGGTGCATCTTTTTGTAGGTTTTTAAAATTTAAAATAATCTCTTGACCGGCAGTAAACAAGGTTTCTTTTGTTGTCAGAAGAATATTATTTGAATTTTGAGCAAACGAAAAACAGGATATAAATATCAATAGATAAAGGAATTGTATTGTTCGTTTTGTATACATTAATTGGGGTTTCCTATGTAATTATTTAATTCAATCTTGATATATGGATATTTCTTGTGATTTATAAATTGTAATTCAGATTGTGTGTGGTTTACAATCCTATTTGGAACAATTTTATTTGAGATGTCAGCATTGGGTAATCCATTTACAAAGCAGTTGGTCATGTCGTTACTAATTACATCAATGACATTATCATTTAAAATAGTATATCTAAAAGTTTGTTTTCGCTGTTGTCTAATTCCCTCTCCTAAAAACTGATGATCTACCCAAAGGATTTTCTTATTCGTGTCGTAATAAGTTATTAAGAGTTGAGGAACTGTCACTTCATGTAAACCGCTATTAAATATATTACCACTTAGTATGTTGTTTTTAATTTGTACATCACTTAAAGCTAGGTTTTTATAAAGATCAGATCCAGATACTTTTCCCGCAGCTTGAATGTTAAATCTTGTTGGTTGTTCTTTAAAACCTACTGGTGTAAATTCATCTGGATTAAATGACTTAGGAATTAAATCTTTCGTTTTTGACCAAGCAATACCTTCAAAGTTAATTTTAAAACTGCTAATTTCCTTTGGCATTAATTTGTGTTTTATATGATATTTAGCATTGTAGTTTGCCAATTCTTTGTTTTCATTATTATATAAGGTTCCTTTAATAACAATATCTGTAGGAACATTATCTATATTTTGGATTTCACCAACTAATGCATAATGACCTTGATATTTCACTAATTTTGCCGAAATAATTTCTAGTACTGGTTGCTTTAAAACATCTTCATGATGCGTTTGTTCTGTGGTAATTCTTCTTCTTCCATGACTGTAATAGGAAGTGTTATTTTTTGAGTACAGTTTGTCCGGTGGTAAATCAGTATCGATGTTTTCAGGGTTTAAGTACCATTTTCCATCTTGTTTACTTAGTGTCTTATGGTATGTTTTGTTGATTTTTTCTAAAGGTGTTACCCAGTTGGTTTGTATTACAGCTAGTGCTAAACTATCATTCTTCAATGTAATTTCACTCTTCAAATTCTCTAGTTTAGCATAGGAGCTTAGCAAGCCATCCGTTACTGAAGCCTCTAACATATATTGTGCTATAGTAATTTCGTTTTTGGGATTGATAAGGTTGTGTGCTGTTTCGAACTCTTTAAAATCTAAGGCATCATAATAAGCCATAATTACATTTTCTGGAGAGTGATGTGAATCATTTTTTATATAAAACAAGTGCAATCCATAAAAAATGATAGCGCTTATAATAATAAACCAAACTTGAGAAAAAACTCTTAGAGTCTTTGAAAAATGTGTATAACTGTATTTCTTAGATAGATAATCAGGTATAAGAGCAGTTTTGTTTTTTAATTTTTGTATCCATGGTATTTGAATGTTAATTATAAAAGCCAATAAAACAATGAAGAAAGGAATAACTCCCCAAAGTATTTTTTGCCATTTAGAAACATCTTCTTTTGGCAATATCGTAGCCAATGGAGGGATATTTAATTTCTCCCAGACTGCAATACCATTTTCTAATTGAGGTAATCGTTGCCATCCACAGAAATATAAAATTGGATCATAAAATTTATCATTAGAAAAAATATACTTTAAATTATACTTTTCTGGTACCGTTAAAAATTGTTGTAGTGAGCCGATGCCTTCAACTCCTTTAAATTTAGAGTTCTCAAGTCTTTCAATCGCTCTTGTTGTTAATTCGGGCAATCGTCTTGCTGAGTGGTAATTCCCGTCTACAGTTAATGCTTTTGTCTGTGAGGATAGCCAGGCCATTTGGTCTCCAAAACCTAACGTTAGATATCTCCATTGATCATGCTGGTCTTGATTTAAGAAATTAACAATAGGTAAGGTTTTAATTTTTTGAGGCTGAGTAGGCCTAAAATAGCCGAGAGTAATTGTGAAAACAGTCATAAATAAAAATACTCCTGCTAAAAAACCTCCCATTAATCGATGAAAAACAGCTCCAAACTTACGTTGGATGCTATTTTTTAAATCACCTTCTACGAGTCGATATGCAAATTCACCAAACATAGGAAGAGACATAATGGAAGCCCAAAGCGTAAAGCGATCTAAAGTTAGAATGTCATATGCATTTTCTCCTAAAATCATTTTAGGAATTGGCGTAGTACCACCAGTTCCTAAAATTGTTAATAGGGTAATTGATAATCCAAAAAATAAATAGCGTTTGCTATAATATCTATAAAATAAATAAGGTAAAATAAGAAGTAATACTCCCCAAGGAATTAGAAAAAAGACCAAGCCTGAAGAAGTTATCTCTAAGAAATTATCTCTAGAACCATGTGGAATTGGTACTTGAGTGATAGGATTATTTTTACTATTTATCCAATAAGGTAAAATAGCTCCAATTATAATAAAAACGGTTAAAAGACCGAAACCAAAAATTCGTTTAAAAAGGCTTAAGAAACTTGTTAGAAATAGTTTAAAACTCACTTCTTTATACGAATTAACTTGTTCTCTAGAAAGGTCCATAATCATCATACCTATTAATGGGAAGATAAAAAAGATCATTCCGAAGATAATAGTCACATGGTGTGAAACAACAATAACTCCAATTAATGAAAGAGAAGTAAGAAGATGCCTGTATTTCCCTGTCTTTATCCATTGGTATATTTCTGGAATTGAGTGCATTAAAAAAGAAACTCCAACAATACTAGGTAGTTGCCCAAATATATGGAGTGTTTCAACAAAAGAAGATGAAAACACAGCTAGTATTGCAGCATAGCCCGCAATGGTTTTATTTGAAGTGATAATAAGAGAAAAACGATATACACCTGTAATAAAAAGGATAATACTTAATAGAGCAACAATAATAAGACCGAATTTTAGACCTCCAATTAAAGAAAGTAATCCGATTGATTGATGTACTAATGGTGGATAGCTCATTATAGAGAACCCTGTGTACCATTTATAGTTCCAAGGTTCAAACCAACTATTGGCATAATGTTCGGCAAAAAAGACATGAATTAATGCATCATAGGTAGTTTCTAATGTAAAAAAGATAGAAGCACCATGAAAAACAATACCAACGAGTAAAGCTACAATTAAGTATTTGTTTGATTTTTGGTCCATTGATACATAGAAATTTATATATAGTAAATATAGATAATTTAAAAAGTAAATTACTATTCAGTCATCCTAACAAAATGTCTATTGGTCTAAACTAATAGTGTGATTAAACAAATTAAGATCTTTTATTGTGCTATCAATAGTACTTTTATCATATCAATAATTTTTTAAATGTTAAATTATGAAAATATTAGCAATAGACGACCAGCAATTAGTACTACTCCCTTTAAGAAAAAGGTTGACCGAATTAGGTTATGTTATTAAAGTAGAAACAAATGCTTCTAAAGGGTTAGAATTATACGATTCATTTAAACCTGATTTGGTAATTGTTGATATCAATATGCCTGGACTTTCCGGAATAGAAATTATAAAATGCATAAGGGAAAGAAGAAAATCTCAAGTGCCTATTATGGTACTGTCTGGTAATGTAGAAGATGATATGATTACAAAAAGTTTTGATTTGGGGGTCAATGATTATATGAAAAAGCCATTGAGTTTAAATGAGGTTTGTGCTAGAATAAAACGATTGATTGGAGTGCCGAAAATAAGGGGTTATATAAATAAAGGAAATAATGTAATCATTCAACAAAGGTGTGTTGGTGTAGTAATTCCTTGTTATAATGAAGAAGAAAGATTATTAAGCAATCAATTTTTAAGTTTTATCGATAAAAACTCTGGATATCATTTATGTTTTGTAAATGATGGAAGTACAGATTCTACTTTAGATGTTTTAAAGACTCTTAGAAAAGGGAGGAAAGATTATATTACAGTGTATGATTGTGAAAAAAACGGAGGAAAATCGGAAGCTGTAAGGTTAGGTATGTTGCATATGGCCAATCACAAGGATTTAGATTATATTGGTTTTTTAGATGCTGATTTGTCTACGGATTTATCTGATTTTGATGATTTAGTATCAACAATAGAGAATTCAAATTACAAAATTGTAAGCGGATCTAGAATTTCTAGAATGGGAGCCGATATAGCCAAGGAATCTGCAAGACAAATTATTAGCCTTAGTATCAATTTTGTTATTAGAAAGATTTTGTCTATGCAATTTAAAGATACTCAATGTGGTGCTAAAATTTTCAATAAAGATGTAATTCAAATTTTGTTTAAAGATAAATTTATTACAAAATGGTTATTTGATGTAGAGATTTTTTTAAGAATGAAAAGGTATTATACAGTCAATATAGCAAAAGAGTTAATTTGTGAGAAACCATTGAAAAGATGGGTACATGTAGATGGATCAAAACTATCAATGAAAGATTCAGTTAGGATTATTGGACAATTGGTACAAATTGCATTTTCATATAGAAAAAATAAAAGTACAGTATTAAAAGGCATCATAAATAAATTTAAACATTCTATTGTAATTGGATCTTTTAATAGAGTGTGATTATTATTTAATAATGCAAGCTATTTAAACTAATTAATACTACCAGTGGTCTATTATATAAGTCATTTAAACGAATATTTTTAATAGATAAAAGAATAAAAAATACCTTTAAAATAACTTAAAACTCAAACATCATGATAACTTTAGAAGAAATCTTAGTGCTAAGCCTGTTAGTTTATGGAATTGTATCATTGGTGTTAATCGGAGAATACAAAAATAAAATTTCAGAATTAGAAAACACTCATAAAAAATAATACATAAAAAATCAATCAAATTCGAGGGGCATTGATTGATGATTTAAAACCTCTAATACTCGTATTAGAGGTTTTTATTTGTCTGATATTTAATAAAATAAAATAAAAAACCCAAAACAGTTGTTTTGGGTTTTTTTGTAGCGAGAACGAGATTTGAACTCGTGACCTCCGGGTTATGAATCCGACGCTCTAACCAACTGAGCTACCTCGCCTCGGTTACGCGGCTGCAAATATAGTATTTTTTTGGATTGCTGCAAGATAACTTTTTAATTTTTTTTAAATAGAATATTTAACTATATTGGCAACCAAATAAACGAAGAAATGTCAAAGATTAAATTTGAAATTGAATTTCCAATACATGCATCTGCTAATATGCTGTATACCTATTTTGCAACTCCAGCAGGATTAGAGGAGTGGTTTGCTGATAAAGTAAATTCAAGAGGTAAAATGATTGCTTTTACATGGGATGGAGTAGAAGAAGAAGCTACAATTATAAGTAGTAAAAATGATCAAAAAATAAAATATAAATGGTTAGAAAGTGAAGGAGATGAGAGTTATTTTGAATTTAGAATTGAAGTTGATGCTCTAACAAAGGATGTTTCTTTATTGATAACGGATTTTGCAGATGATGAAGAAGAAGTAGATGAAGCAAAAATGCTTTGGGAAAACCAAATAGACGAATTAAAACACACCATAGGTGCGTAAAAGTATCTAAACTTTATAATTTAAAGCTTCATAATTTTTATGAAGCTTTTTTTTATTTTTAAAACGAAACTATATCGTTTATTTATAACTTTTCATTTAATTTTGCCAAGCATTAATTTAAACACATCTTATGTTAAATTTTAACGGGAAACTTATCAAGCAGTCAGAATTTTCAATGACCTCTAATAATAGAGCTTTTAAATATGGCGATGCTATTTTTGAAACGTTGAATATTCAGAATAATACTATTGTTTTCTGGGAAGATCATTATTTTAGATTGATGGCATCTATGCGTATGTTGCGTATGGAAATTCCGATGGAATTTACATTAGAGTTTTTAGAGCAAGAAATTCTTAAAACGGCAATGACCCAAGATGGTTTTTCAAAAGCGAGAGTACGATTATCTGTTTTTAGAAAAGATGGCGGTTTTTATACTCCGTTAACTAATGAAGTAGATTTCTTGATTGAAGTTTCTGAAAACACATACCAGAAAAAGAAAGCGTATAGAGTAGATCTTTTTAAAGATTTTTATAATTACTCGGGGTTGTTATCTACAGTAAAAACTACGAATAGGATATTGAATACCTTGGCTAGTATTTTTATGGATGAAAATGAGTTGGATAACTGCGTGCTGATTAATGAAAGAAAAGGAATAGTAGAGGCGTCAAACGCTAATATTTTTATTGTAAAAGGAAACGAAATTAAAACACCAGCTTTAGAAGAAGGATGCATTAAGGGGGTTGTTAGAAAAAAGATTATTGAAATTCTGAATGAAAACGAAGCGTATTCTATGGTAGAAACCTCAATTTCTCCTTTTGAAATGCAAAAAGCAGATGAGATTTTTTTAACAAACTCAATTATTGGAATTCAGCCAGTAACACATTACAGAAAAAAAGAATATAAAACTGAAATAGGAGAGAAGTTGTCCTCAAATTTAAAACTACTTCAGATTATAGGTAAATAATTAATTTAGTTGAATGTCGCTTGGTGCATTTGCCCAAATTTTATATTCCCCACCTTTTTGTAATAGCTTCTTTTTCCAAATAGTAGTGTTGTCTGTTGCAAAAATATTTGGATAATCATTATTTGAAACAAACCAAGAGTCTGTTTTTAATTCTCCTGTTAGTTGATCAGCGTCCCATCCAGAGTATCCTAAGAAAAAACGAATGTCACTACTTTTTAATTCTTGAGTATTCAAAAGGTCTTTTAAAGAATCGAAATTTCCTCCCCAATAAATACCGTTATCAACCTCAATAGAGTCCGGAATTAAGTTAGGTGCTTTGTGTACAAAGTATAAATTATCTTGTTCTACAGGACCGCCTTGATACACTGTAAAAGAGCAACTAATTTCTGGAATTAAATCGTTAACAGTAAAGTTTAACGGTTTATTAAGAATAAAACCGATAGAATTTTTTTTATTATGCTCAGTTAGTAGAATAATAGATCTATTAAACGAGTCATCATTTAAAATAGAAGGTTCAGCAATTAACAATCTTCCTTTTTTTGGTTTTAACATAGCCATGTTTAAATATAAGCACTTTTTATAAATAAAAAAACTCTCTTATTAAATAAGAGAGTTTTTAAATACAATTTTTTTGTATTTCCTAGTTTACTGAACTACTTAATCCAGCACCTGCTTTAAACTTAACAACGTTTTTTGCTGCGATTTGGATAGTTTTTCCAGTTTGTGGGTTTCTTCCTGTTCTTGCAGCTCTATTAGATACTGACCAAGTTCCCCATCCTACTAATGCAACTTTGTTTCCAGCTTTTAAAGCTCCAGTTACGTTAGAAGTTAAAGAGTCTAATGCAGCCTTTGCAGCAGCTTTAGAAATTCCTGCGTCAGCAGCCATTGCGTCGATTAAATCTGATTTGTTCATGATTTGTAAATTTTAAAAATTAATTGATTTGATATTTCGCTTAACTAAGCTTAACAAATATAGCAGGAATAAGGGTTCGTGCAAGAAATGACTCAAAAAAAACATGCTTTTGTTAATAAATGGGGTCAAATTGTTAATAACCAAAGAAAAAATAGGGGTAAAATCACAAAATCCTTATCAATAAAGGCGTTTAAGCCATTTTAGAAGCAACAGAAAACTGAAAACCATTTAGTAAACTTTGAATATCCATTTTCTTTTTACCAGATAGCTTCATTTCATGAATAATTAAGTAGCCATTTTTAGCGGCAACTTTTAATGATTTTTTAGTCGTGATTATTTTACCAAACGCATCTGAATGTTTTACGATCTCTTTCTCTACTTTATAAATTTTAGCTGTGATTTCTTGCTCATTAGTATATATGGTAGTCCAAGCTGCTGGATACGGATTTAGTCCTCTAACTTTGTTGTAGATGTTTTCTATAGAATCGTTCCAATCAATTTTACACGTATCAGAAAATAACTTATACGCTGTTTTCTCTTCTAGCTCTGGTTGTTTGTATGTGGTTACTGTATCATTTTTTATTAGTTCAATGGTTTCTAAAACCACTTCTGCTCCTAAATACATTAATGTGTCATGGAGTTCACCAACAGTTTCATCTTCTTTAATAGTAGACTCTCTTTGTAAAATAATTTCTCCTGTATCAATTTTATCATCAATAAAAAAAGAAGTAACACCTGTTTTATGTTCACCATTAATAATAGCCCAGTTTATTGGAGCAGCACCACGATATTCTGGCAATAAAGATGCATGTAAATTGAAGGTTCCATATTCTGGCATATTCCAAACTACCTTTGGTAACATTCTAAAAGCAACTACAATTTGTAAATTGGCCTTTAAAGCAGACAAATCATCAATAAAATCTTGATTCTTAAGGTTTGTAGGTTGCAGTATATCAAGGTCTTGAGAAAGCGCGTATTTTTTTACTGCAGATTGATTTAGTTTTCTACCACGACCAGCAGGTTTATCTGGAGCGGTAATTACACCAGCAATCGTATATTTATTTTCTACTAAATGCTTTAAAATGGTAACAGCAAAATCTGGTGTTCCCATAAATACAATACGTAAATCTCTCATTTATTTAATATAATATTGATTGTAGTTATTAATTGCAATGATCTCTTCTGATAAGAGTTGCTGCAAATTTACTAAAACGTTTGCTTCAGTAGAAGAAATATGATTGCAGATTTGATGCGAACTAGCGTGTTCTTGATTCTTTAGATAGGCAATAATGCTTGATGAAACATTATGGTATGTGTTTTTCTTTTTTAAACAGACATCGCACATTCCACATGCAGAAATACCGGCTTCATTAAAATAGGTTAAAATTTGAAAACTTCTACAAACTTCATCATTCTTTACTAGTTGTAGTATGTCTTCAGATTTTTTTATTTTTTGCTGAATATACTTTGTAATATTTTTAGAAATACTATTGATTGTTTTATCATCTTCTCTAGGAACTAAGAAGTAGAGATCAGCATTTTTAGTTGCCTTTTTGTAATCAATGATTTCTTCTAAATGTAATTGCTCTAAAACCGCTACGACTTTAGAAGAGAGAATGCCAACTTTTTTAGACAACCAAAATTCGTTAATTTTTGTTTCTTGTTCAAAAACACCACCATAACTACGTAATAACAGTTTTATTAATTTACTAGAAGTGTTATTTGCTTTGGTGTAATTTAATATTTGATTACTGGTTGCTAGAAACTGAATGGTAGATTTTTTATTGTAATTGTTGGAAATGTCTACAACGCCATTATTATGTAATAGCCTTAAAGTAGTATCTACTTTTGCTGAATTGTATTTATAAGTATTACAAAACTCGAGTAAGTTAAACTCAAAACTGTCTTCTAAAAGTTCTCCATTTGCAATTTGATATTTTTGAAAAAGAGATTTGTAAATGCTTTTTATTTCTTGAATAGAAGGAAATGCAGTTTTAATTTTTTCTAAAGAGATTCTGATATCATTTGAATTGTATAAAACAGCTGAGAAGGCCTTTTTACCATCTCTTCCGGCTCTTCCTGCTTCTTGAATGTAGTTTTCTATACTATTAGGTAAATCAATATGCACAACAACTCTAACGTTGCTTTTGTCAATGCCCATTCCAAAAGCATTGGTGGCAACAATAATTGGCGTTTTTTCAGAAATCCAATTATCAAAAGAGGCTTGTTTTTCACTGGGCGTTAATCCTCCATGATAATAACTCGCTTTAAAGTTAGTTGCATTTAAGAAGCTAGCTATTTCTTTTGTTCTATTCCTGCTGCTTGCATAAATAATAATTGGCGCTTTTGTTTTTGTGCAAATCTGAATTAATCGTTGGAGTTTATCTTCAGTATTAAAAAACTGATAAGCTAAATTGTCTCTATAAAATGATTTTTTAAATACAGAAGCGTCTTTAAGCTCTAAGCTAATAGAAATATCTTCTATCACCTTTTTAGTTGCTGTAGCAGTTAACGCAATAATAGGAGTTTCTGGTTTTATAGCTTTTAAAACATTAATGTTTCTATATGAAGGCCTAAAATCATGACCCCATTCAGAAATACAATGCGCTTCATCAATGGCAATTAAATTGACATTGAGTTGTTTGATTTTTTCTTGTATGAATGTAGATTGTAATCTCTCTGGTGATAGGTATAAGAACTTGTAGTTCCCAAATCTAATATTATCAAACTGTGCAATTAAATCATCTTGATCAGTTCCAGAAATTAATGCCAATGCCTTAATTCCTTTTTCATTTAAAGAATCTACTTGATCTTGCATTAAAGCAATTAGTGGCGAAACTACAATACAAACACCTTCATTTAACAAGCCCGGAATTTGAAAACAAACAGATTTTCCTCCGCCAGTTGGCAAAAGAGCAATCACATTTTCTTTATTTAAAACAGTCTCAATTATTTCTTCTTGAGGGTCTCTAAAAGAATCATGATTCCAATATGTTTTTAATGTTTGTAATATGGTTGTCATATTTATAGCACTAAAGCGAATCTAGAATAAAATCTGTTCTTTCTTTAACCGTACCAAAAGGAACTGTTATAATTTCATATCCAATTTCTTGATATGTTTTTCTTAAGTGATGATTAATTTCTACTGCAATTTCAAAATTTTCGTAGCGCTCATTATCAGATATAAAAATCTCTTTCCAGGGCGGTAACATAAAAACTTTTTGATATTTATAGGCATTACTTTTTTCTATAAAATATGCTGGATATTCTGTGTTAGAATAATTCATGTATGCATGTGCATCAGGAATTCCTCTATCAAAAAAAACAATTTCATCTGTACGCTTATCAGCTTCTAAATATTGTTGTTCTCTGCCTTCTAGTAAAAGTTTGCTAAATAATAAAGGATCCGTTAAAAACAGCTGATCTATTCCTTTTTTTTGAGCCATAATAATAACTTCTCTAGATATTTCTGGCTTACAATGAAAGCCTCTAGAAATTAATTCATTTAAAACAGTAGATTTTCCTGTTCCTGGCCCTCCAATGATAACTATTTTTTGTTGCATGTTGCAAAAATAAAGGATTCTGATAATAAAAATAATAATTTAGTGTAATTTTGTAAAAATTATAAAAGTAAAATAATTTAAAATGAGTGATGCCGAAGGTTTTTACGTAAAATTAAAAAGTAGTTTAGATAACACAACTGAGTTTCCTGCAGAATATTTATATAAATTTATCGTTCCTGCAGAAGGAAAAAAAGTAGAGCAAATAGAATATCTTTTTAAAGACAAATTTGCTAGAATTACCACAAAAAAATCTAAAACAGGTAAATATATTAGTATTTCCATAAAAGTAGAACTTGCGTCTTCTGATGAGGTAATTTCTTATTATAAACAAGCAGGAAGCATAGAAGGTATTATTTCTTTATAAACTTCACATAATTATTGTAATATATGAAAGGTAAGATTTTAGTTGTATTTATATTTTTTTCATCATGTATCTATTCACAAAAAGATTCTGATGTACTATTTAATGTAGAAAACACAACGGTGTCCGTTTTAGAATTTAAAAATGTTTACGAGAAAAATTTATCGTTGTTGATTGATGATAAACAGAAAGACGTAGAGAATTATTTAGATTTATACATAAAGTTTAAATTAAAGTTAGCCGAAGCAAAACGATTAAAATTAGATGCTACCAGAGCTTATAAAAGAGAAATAGAAACTTATAAGAATCAGTTAATTGCACCTTATTTGCAAGACAGTACCTTTTTAGCATCGCTTGTAAAAACTGCATATTATAGAACGAAGCATAAAGTAAATGCAAGCCATGTTTTGGTAAAGATTCCAAAAGGAGTTTTGCCAAAAGATACATTGCCGTTTTACAATAAAATTATAAAGGCAAGAGAAGAAGTTTTATCTGGGGAATCATTTTCTAAAGTAGCACTTAAATATTCTGATGATCAATCTGTAAAAAGTAATTCTGGGAATTTAGGATACTTCACTGCTTTTAAAATGGTCTATCCATTTGAGAACGCAGTTTATAATACAAAGGTAGGCGAAGTTTCTAAGCCATTTAAAACACGTTTTGGATATCACTTTGTAAAAGTAAATGATTTGCAATTGTCTGAAGGTCAGATTGAAGTTGCACATATTTTAATTGCAGATACATCTGTAAAAGGTAAGCAAAGAATAGACAGTGTGTATTCGAGTTTATTAAATGGAGCGGATTTTAATACCCTAGTCTTGAAATACTCGAATGATAAGGGTACGGTTTCTAACGCTGGTAGATTACCAAAGTTCGGAATTGGAAGAATGTTGAAAGTCTTTGAAGATAAATCGTTTGAATTAAAGAAAGAAAATGACGTAACAAAACCATTTTTGACGAGCTTTGGTTGGCATATAGTAAAGCTTCTTGAAAAACATCCAGTGAAATCTTTTGAAGATTTAAAAGCAGTACTTACAGATAAAGTAAGGGCTAGTGGAGGTGCAAAAATGTCTGATTTAATGGTGTTAAATAAACTAAAAAAGAAATACAAAATCATCATTAATACAGCAGCTAAAAAAGTTTTTGAAACCAAAAACAGTAGCGCAAAAAAAAGGGACTCACTTCATAAAACATTAATTACAATCAATAAGAAAAAGATTGAACAACTTATTTTTTACGATTATATTCGACATAGAAAACATAAGCCTGTTGATGTATTGTTTGAAGAGTTTATAGATCAAGAAGTAGTAACCTACTTTAAAGAGAATTTAAATCATACAGAACCCAAATTTGCTAGAACATTACAAGAATATGAAGAAGGTTTAATAGTGTTTGATTTAATGCAAAATAAAGTTTGGGATAGATCTAATACTGATAAAGAAGGATTGCAATCTTATTTTGATACTCATAAAACAAAGTATACCTTTAACGAATTGTCTAAAAATAAAGGATTGGTAATGAATGATTATCAAAACTATTTAGAAGAAAATTTATTGAAAGAATTAAAAAGTAAATATAAAGTGAAAGTTAGAAACAAAACTCTTGAAAGAGTCGTGAAATATTACAAAAAAAATGATTAAAAGACTGTTGTATATCTGTTTGTTTTCAACTTTTGTTTCCTGTCAGTTTTTTGACTTTGAAAAGAAGAGTAGTAAAGAAGACACGCCAATAGCTCAGGTCTATAATTCCTTTTTATATAAGAAAAACATTATAAAGTTAATTCCTGAAAACATTTCTGGTAAGGATAGTTTGCTTGTTGTAAAAAGTATAATTAACAATTGGGCTACTCAAGAAATATTAAAAAAAAGAGCAGAAGAAAACTTATCAAGAGAAGAAAACGATAGCTATACCAAACTAGTACAAGATTATAAGAGTAGTTTATTGGTTAATGGATATAAAGAGAGACTTATAAAACAGCAATTAGACACGGCTATTACAATTGATGAAATTACGCGCTATTATAACTTAAATAATCAGAATTTTAGGCTAAATGAAGAGCTGGTTAAAATTAAATATTTACATTTTGGTAAAAACATTTTAGATCCAAAAGAAATAATAGCACAATTTAAATCAGATAAATATGAAGATTTAATTTTATTAGAAAATCAAGAGTTAAACTTCAAAGCAGTGAACTTAAATGATTCAACTTGGATTAAAGTAGAAGACGTTTTGTTAAAAATTCCAAAATTTGAAGAGAATCCGAAAGAATTATTGTTAAAAAAAACAAAATTCATACAAAAAGAAGATTCTTTAGGGGTATATTTGGTGACTGTAAAAAATGTTTTAGAAAGGAACGATATAGCACCTTTAAACTATATCACTCCAACAATAAAACAGATGATTTTACACAAAAGAAAACTAGAATTAATTAGAGATATAGAAAAAACGTTAATTAACGATGCAATACAGAACAAGTACTTTAAAGAATATTAAAAACTCCCCATTACTTATTTTTATTTTAACGCTGTTTACACTAACAATGAATGCTCAAATGAGTAAGATTGATGGAGTAGATGTGGTTGTTGGAAAAAATGTTGTTTTAAGTTCAGACATCGCAAAGTTTAAGTTAGACATAGAACAACGTAGTGAAGGAAAAATTAAAATTTCTGATTGCGAAATGTTAGAACAATTAATGTTGCAGAAATTATTATCACACCATGCAGTAATTGATAGTGTTTTAGTAGTAGAAGCAGAGGTGACTTCTAGTGTAGATAGAAACATTGCTTATTTTACACAGCAATATGGAAGTGTAGAAAAGGTAGTTGAAACGTATGGTTTTAACGATATCGCTGATTTAAGAAAGGAGTTGTTTGCTATAGAAAAAGAAAATTCTTTAGTAAGAAAAGAACAAGGGAAAATTAACGAAGGTGTTGATATTACCCCAGAAGAAATTAGAATTTATTTTAACAGTCTTAAAAACACAAACCAACTACCAGAATTTCAGGCAGAAATAGAAATGGCACAAATTGTTTTGTATGCTCAGCCTAGTTTAGAAGAAAAACAAAGAGTTCTAAAAAAACTTGAAACAATTAAAAAAGAAGTAGAAGAAGGCGCTAATTTTAAAATGAAAGCAATCTTAAATTCTGATGACCCATCTGTTACTCAAAATGGGGGTAACTTAGGAGCAATCTCTAAAGACACACAATTTATCAAAGAGTTTAAAGAAGCCGCTTTTTCTTTAGATATAGGTCAAGTTTCTGAACCTTTTGAAACTCCGTTTGGATATCATATTGTTTTATTACATGCTATTAAAGGGAAATCAAGAGAGGTGTCACATATTTTAATGCAACCAGAAATTTTAAGTTCTAAGTTAGAGGAAGCAAAAAAGAAAATTTCTGATATAAGAAAAGATGTTCTTTTTGCTAAAATCACTTTTGAAGAAGCTGTTACAAAATTCTCTGAAGATACTGATACAAAAAACAATCGTGGGTTAATCGTAAATCCAGTAACTGGTGATACTCGTTTCGATTTAACTAGAATGGATCCAACTCTTTATGCAAGAGTAATTAATACAAAACAAGGTGAAGTTACAGAGCCTTTTTATGAAGAAACAAGAGAAGGAGAGAAGATGTATAAAATCATCTTTATGAAAGAAAGAACGTTAACGCACAAGGCAGACTTAATTAACGACTATGTTAAGATTCAAAAATTAGCGTTACAAAAGAAAAAAGAAGAGAACATTACAAAATGGTCTAAAGAAAAAATTCAAGATACTTACATTAAAATTAGCGATAAATACAAGTGTAAGTTCGATAAAAATTGGAGAAAAGAAAACTAACCATTAATGTCTGATGTAGCTGCAATTAAACAATTAGTAGAGAAAACCTTTGTATTAAAAAAAGAGATATCTAAAGTAATAGTTGGGCAAGAAGAAGCTGTTAACTATGTTTTGATGTCTATCTATTGTGGAGGACATTCATTACTAATTGGAGTTCCAGGTTTAGCAAAAACATTACTAGTTCAGACTGTTTCTGATGCACTAGGACTTCATTTTAAAAGAATTCAGTTTACCCCAGATTTAATGCCTTCAGATATCTTAGGAAGTGAGATATTAGATGAAAACCGAAAATTTACTTTTATAAAAGGTCCAATTTTTAGCAATATTATTTTGGCGGATGAAATTAATAGAACGCCACCAAAAACTCAAGCAGCGCTATTAGAGGCAATGCAAGAGCGTTCAGTTACTATTGCAGGACATCATTATAAATTAGAGTTGCCTTTTTACGTGTTGGCTACACAAAACCCTATTGAGCAAGAAGGAACATATCCTTTGCCAGAAGCTCAATTAGACCGTTTTATGTTCTCTATTAATTTAGAATACCCAACTTTTGAAGAAGAAGTAGAAGTCGTGAAAAAGACCACATCAAATATTACAGAAAAAATTTCCCCTATTTTTTCATCAAAAGAAATTCTTGATATTCAACAATTAATAAGAAGAATTCCTGTAGCAGATAATGTTGTAGAGTACGCAGTGTCTTTAGTTGCTAAAACGAGACCTAGTGGAAAAAATGCTTCTGATTTTGTGAAGAATTATATTGATTGGGGTGCAGGACCAAGAGCTTCTCAGAATTTAATATTAGCAGCAAAAGCAAATGCAGCTATTAATGGTAAATTCTCACCTGACATTGAAGATGTTAAAGCAGTTGCAACACCAATTTTATCACATAGAATCGTTAAAAACTATAAAGCCGAAGCAGAAGGCATCTCAATTAGTGAAATAATTACTTCTTTATTGTAACATGAAAAATAAAAAGATATATATAATTGCCGTGATCGTATTTGTAGCGTCTTTCTTGTTAGCGAGTTGGTTGTTCTCTCTGTTGTAGTTAATTGCTTTCTATTGCTTTTACCTCTTCATTAAACAGCGCTATTTTTCCTTTTAGAAGTACAGCTATAACAGTTACATCTTTATCTTGAACCTTTTTCGGAACATCTATATATAACATTCCAGGAACTGAGCTCCAGTAATTCTTCCCTATTACTTTATGAGATAATTTAGTACCATTACCAACAACCCAAATTCTATTTACCTTATTTTTTAATCCTTTAATTAAAAGGGGGCCATTTGGTTTATTGTCCACATATAAATATAGAATAGTTTTATCTTTTGATAGCGAGGTATATCCGTTAAAATGTTCTTTTGGAATTCCAGCCCTTGTACCATAAATACCTTCTTTATGCTTTTTGGTCCACCTACCTAGACCTTTTAGAATTGTTACTTGTTCAGAAGGGATAGTTCCGTCTGGCTTCGGAGCAATGTCTAATAGTAAATTACCTCCCATGCTAATACAATCAACCAATATTCTAATAATTTGATTTACTGTTTTATAATCCTTGTCATTTGGTTGATAGCCCCATGAATTATTCATGGTCATGCATAATTCCCAAAATTTACTTATTGGTTTTTTTATAGGAATACCTTGTTCTGGTGTTGCGTAATCGCCATAACCTTGCAGTCTAGAATTGATAATTGTATTTGGGTTTTTAGCCAATAAAAGCTGTCTGATTTCTTTCGCTTTCCATTTCTCTGCTGGTTGTTCCCAATCGCCATCAAACCAATATAAGTCAGGGTTAAATTGAGTTAATTCATTCAATTGCCCAAAGTTATATTTTGTAAAATCTTCCCATTTTTTTTCATCCTTTTTATATCGATTTTTTGTTTTCGTAAAGTTTGGATAATTTGGATAAGACCAATCTAATAATGAATAATACAGCCCTACCTTTAAATGTTGCTTTCTAATCGCTTTAACAAAAGGTTTTATGAGGTCTTTTTTAGCCGGTGTTTTATTTACGGTATTTAAAGTGCCGAATTTAGAATCCCATAAAGCAACACCATCATGATGTTTGGTGGTAATTATAGTGTATTTTGCACCAGCTTCTTTGATGAGTTTCGCCCATTTATTTGGATTGTAGTTCTTGGCAGTAAACCCGTTTAACTGTTTCATATAATCTGTATATGAAATGTAATTGTTGTAAAAAGACCAAGATTCATCAATTCCGTTTACAGCGTAAATACCCCAGTGAATAAAAATACCGAGTTTAGCATCTTTAAACCAAGCTAAACGTTCTTCTTTTGGAATTTCTTTTTGCTGCTGTGCCCTTAAAGTAAAGGTATTTAAAAACAGGCATAAAAAAATAATAAGTATTGAACAATTAACCTGTTTCATAAGTTATTTTTTACTCCTCTATATCAATATTCTCAAAAAAGCTAAACATATTCCCTCCATATCTTTTTGAATAGCTGTAGTTTGTATGGGAAGACAAATCGGTGTGTTTTGAATGTTCTATCACTAATAAACCTTCTTGATTCAGTATTTCTCTTTCAAAAATAAGATTCGCAATCTTTAAAAATTGTTCTTTTTCAAAATCGTAGGGAGGATCCGCAAAAATAACATCGGCTTTTAAAGGCGTTTTTTCTAAAAACTTATAGACATCGCTCTTGTATGTTATAATGTCTAAATTCAGCTTTTTTGATGTCTCATTAACATATTTTATACAACCAAAGTGTTGATCTATACTATAGATATTTTTAGATCCACGAGAAGCGAATTCAAAACTGATATTACCTGTTCCGGTAAACAAATCAATTACGTCTAAATTTTCAAAATAATAATGATTATTTAAGATGTTAAATAATGATTCTTTAGCCATATCTGTAGTAGGTCTTACAGGTAGTTTCTTAGGGGCTGATAGTCTTATTCCTTTATGTTTTCCAGAAATTATACGCATTTATGGTGTCGTTATATAATTTGTATGATTAGAGATGTCTTTTTCGTTGTCAAAAAAGGTATTGTCAATTTTAATGAAAGCTACATTTCTAATATATTGATATGTAGTGTGATATAATTCAGATTCTTCTTCTATATTTCCAATGAAGTATAATAAAAGCTCTTCTGGATTTAATTGTAATTGTTCTGCTGTAAAAAGTATGTAATAAATAAAATCTTCTTTTGTTCTGAAAGAAAATGAATTGTAAAAAAGTAATTTAGAATTTTCTACAACAACAATATCAAAATTGTTATTGGTAACATTTACAAATAATTTCTTTTCTGAATTATTTTTAGAATGTAAAATTAATTTATCAATTAAAACTGTTGCATGATGTTTGTAATCGAACTCTCCAAACTTTTGAAAGAAAAAATTATTAATGTTTACATAAGGTACGTACACATTTTTTATGTCTAATTGAGTTAATGTATCAAAAGCGACATAGTCATTTGCTAATGTTTTAATATTGTAATCTAAATAAACATGTAGTTCGTTCTCGTCAAATAATGGCGCTGGAACTAATGTAGATAAATTGTTTTGATGGATGATAGTTATACTTTCAAAGGCTTGTTTTAATATTGTATTTTCGATGTAAAGAGCCTCTATTTCAGTTAGTAAAGCCTCTGGTGAAGGGATAACTGTATCAAAAGTATACGACGTGAAATTTTGTATCTCTTTTGTTTGTAGATTAGAGATACAAAAAGAAAATCCACCCAAACTAAATTGGATGGATAATGCTTTTCTATAATTATCTTTTATAATATTATTTATCGTCTTTTTTTGCACGATCATTTTTATCATATGAAGGAGGCCAGTTACCACCAGTTGTTACTTCGTTTAAAGAACCAACAGAAACAAGTTCTCCTTTAATTTCGTCAGTTGTGTTTGCTTCTAGTTCTTGTTTCACTAAAGAAGCATCCATTCCTTTCAATATATCTATTTTAGCTACACTAGCAAAGAAAACATCTACTTGTAAACCAATTACTTTTTCTACAGTGCCTAATTCAACCTTAAACTCTTTATCAGTACTAGGCACACTTGCCATGTTCTTATAGTCTCTTCCTTTAAACTTAGAAAGGACAGGTTCGTACCCAATAGTATCTGTAACTCTTCTTTCTATAGGCACCATAATTGGCTGCCTTCTAGTCCCTTTGTTTACTTGTTCTACTATAGTTGTTGTATTTGTTAAAGCTAATTGAGCAGTATCTATAAACTGAACTAATCCACTAAGTGTACTAGCGTATTTACCTGTTACTTCTTTATGAGCAACTTGCCCATCTCTAATCATTTTTAACTTTGTAATTACTTTTTCGTAAACTGCCACTTTGTTTTTATGAAAATTGATGGGCTTCATAACGCCATCATAAATTTTCCATGTTAAAAAAATAGCTAATACTAATAAAAGTATAGAAAGTATTGGTCTTAATTTTAATGGTAAATATTTTACAATTAAAAAAGCAATAATACCAGTAACGATAATAGCGGCAATAATAGTAATTAACATTCGTATAGTTTTTAAATGATTATTCGCAAATCTACAATTTTTTTTTAATCATAAAAATTTTTAAGCATAAATCAATTCTTATCTTTGTCTTTTGATTTTTTTATGATAGAAACAACAACAGATTTTTATAAAGAACTTCTTCAAAAGTTTCCTTTTGAACCAACGAGAAAACAACACGAGTTGTTAAACAAGTTAACAAGTTTTATATTTGATAACAATAACCATGCCTTGTTTTTACTTAAAGGATACGCGGGTACTGGAAAAACGACAACCATAAGCACGGTGGTGAATTCTCTTTCTAAAGTAGGTAAGAAAGCCGTTTTGCTAGCTCCAACAGGTAGAGCCGCCAAAGTGATTTCTGGATACTCTAAAAGACAAGCTTTAACCATACATAAGAAAATTTATTTTCCAAAAAAGCAAAAAAATGGTTCTGTAGATTTTGTAATACAACCAAATAAGCATACAAATACTATTTTTATTGTAGATGAAGCATCTATGATTCCAGATAGGCCTAGTAATGCCAAATTGTTTGACACAGGCTCTTTATTAGACGATTTAATCTCTTATGTGTATTCTGGTAAAAATTGTAAAATTATTTTTATTGGTGATACCGCGCAGTTGCCACCAGTAAAACTGAATGTTAGTCCAGCTTTAGAAGCTAGAACTTTAGAGCTTGATTATCATAAAGATGTAACAGAGATTGAATTAGATGAAGTAATGCGTCAACATGAAAATTCAGGAATTTTAGCCAACGCAACACATTTAAGAATGCTGATTGATAATAATTCTACTAATTTTCAATTCGATTTAAATTTTCCTGATATTATTCGTTTAGAAGATGGATATGATATTGAAGATGCAATTACCGTTGCTTATGATAATAATGGCGTAGAAGACACCGCATTTATTGTGCGATCTAATAAAAGAGCAAATCAATACAATCAGCAAATAAGAACTAAAGTTAGAGGTCAAGAAAACGAGATCTCTACAGGTGATTACGTTATGGTTGTAAAGAATAATTATTATTGGTTAAAAGATTCATCTGAAGCGGGCTTTATTGCGAATGGTGACATTTGTGAAATCATGAGAATCAATTCAACTAAAGAGTTATATGGGTATAGATTTGCAGAAGTTGAGGTTAGAATGATTGATTACCCAAATCAAAAACCTTTCGAAACAGTTTTACTATTAGATACATTAACGAGTGAATCTCCTTCTTTATCATATGAGGAGTCAAATAAATTATATCAAGCTGTAAAAGAGGATTTTGCTGATGAGAAATCGAAATACAAACAATTGCTAGCAATAAAAAACAACAAGTTTTTTAATGCGTTACAAGTAAAATTTGCCTATGCAATGACATGTCATAAATCTCAGGGAGGACAATGGCAAACTGTTTTTATTGAGCAGCCATATTTACCCGAAGGTGTTAATACAGACTATTTGCGGTGGTTATATACAGCAGCTACAAGAGCACAAGAAAAACTGTATTTAATAGGATTTAAAGACGAATGTTTTCTAGATTAATTAAAGAAATACCCAATATAGATGCTTCCGTAGGTGTTATTTTTAGTCGCTCTTAAGCTTTTCAGTTTTTTAGTGTGAAAATGAAAGGTATAGCCATATAGGAATCTTTTTTTATAAAACTTATAACCTACTTCAAGAGAAAAATTAAATGGCATTACGTCAAATGTAACAGGACTTGTAGTGTTTAAAAAGCTGCCTTGTATCGTTGCATCGTATAAAACATAATTTATCATTGGTTTTACATAGATAAAAGATTCTGAAAAATTTTGTGCAGGTTTAGTATTTAAATTAGAATTAAATGCAACAGTATTTGATGATTTTTGCAGTTTTTTAAAACCAAACCGAGAATATAATCCTGTAGAAGCACTTGTAAACATTGTCCCAACCCTTAGTTCATTATAGCTATTTAAGTCAAAATGAGAACTGCTTGCTTTCTTGAAATATTTAATAAACGTGGAATTTAAGTTTATAGCAAAGGCATTCTTTATTTGGTATTTCCATCCTTCAGCTTTTGGGAAATTATAGATTTGATGAATGAAATCTTGAAGCTCTTGCCCTTTTGAGATTGGGCCAATAACACCAACTTGTAAATTTGTAATTAAAACATTTTGAGAATCGTAAAACCTACTTTGTCCATATTCTCCATAGAAATAACTAGCAAAAGGTCTATCATGAGCACTTGCAAAAGGGAAGTTTGCTCTTATAGGCGTAAACATCATATGCCCAATTTGATAGGAATGAATCTTTTTAGTTGTTTTTATATTTTTATTATTTACAACCGTTCTAAATGTTAAAAACATACCATTAGTGTAATAGCGATCTCTATATGTAGACGTGTATAAGTCATTGTCTGTTAATAGGCTAAACTCTTTTGAGAAGCTGTTTTGTGAAAAACTGCAAAAAGAAATTGATATAAGAAATAGAAAAGAAAGAGTGCGCATAAAACAAATATAGAATTTGTAACTGAATATCATGCTTTTTTAAGACTAAAATTCATCAATTTTTTGTACGTTTAAGCTAGATTAAAATTTGATTTTTTATATGGGCAAAAATGAATTACTTTCTTTTGAAGAAGTTCAAAACATAAAGACAAAAGAAGAACTAATTACGCTTCTTAAATCTAAAAAAAAACCTTTTCAAAAAATTCAACCTACATTGGTTTATGAAAAGGAACTGAGAGATTTACAAATAGAATTGGTGAAGCTACAAAGGTGGGTTTCAAAAGAGAATAAACGCGTTGCTGTAATTTTTGAAGGTAGGGATGCTGCCGGAAAAGGCGGTAATATTAGGCGCTTTATGGAGCATTTAAACCCTAGGTCTTCAAGATTGGTCGCATTAAATAAGCCTACAAATGTAGAAAAAGGACAATGGTATTTTCAGCGATATATTAAAGAATTGCCAAACCCAGGAGAAATCGTTTTTTTTGATAGAAGCTGGTATAATAGAGCGGTAGTAGAGCCAGTAATGGGGTTTTGTGAGAAAAACCAGTATAAAGAATTTATGACACAGGTTCCAGAATTTGAACATATGTTGTATGAAGATGGTTTAATCATCATAAAATTTTGGTTGTCAATTTCTAAAGAGGAACAATTAAAAAGGTTTGAAGCAAGAAAAAAAACACCATTAAAAAGATGGAAGTTTAGCCCTGTAGATCAAAAAGGGCAAGAATTGTGGGATTCTTACACGCACTACAAAGAAGAAATGTTTAGCAAATCACATACCACATATAGTCCATGGATGATTGTTAAAACAAACAACAAGAAAGTTGCTAGATTGGAGTCAATTAGACATGTATTGTCTCAATTTGATTATGAAGGAAAAGAACTAGCGACCACCACTTTATTACCTGATCCAAATATTGTTATGCGATATTTTAGATCTGTACATCAAATAGATTAAGTATGGAAAATATAAATATACCTCTAATAGAAAAGAAGATAAACTCTAAAAAAGGGTTATTAGCCTTATTATCTAAAGAACCAATTAATGTAGAAAGAGCTGTAAGGTATGTAGATTATGAAAGGAAATTAGAAAAACTTCAAGTAGAATTAATAAAATTACAAGCATGGGCTATCAATAATGATGAAAGAGTTATTGTGCTATTTGAAGGTAGAGATGCTGCAGGAAAAGGTGGTGCAATTCGTAGAATTACAGAGCGTATTAATCCGCGTCATATGCGTATTGTTGCCTTAGCAAAACCCACTGAAGACGAACAAACACAATGGTATTTTCAACGCTATGTGAATCAATTACCCAAAGCAGGAGAAATGGTTTTTTTTGATAGAAGTTGGTATAATAGAGCTGTTGTTGAGCCTGTTAATGGGTTTTGTACTAAAGAAGAATATGATGTTTTTATGAATCAAGTAAATGATTTTGAACGCATGATAACAGAATCGGGGATTTACTTAGTGAAAATTTACATGTCAATTTCTAAGAAAGAACAAGAAAAACGTTTTTCTGATATTAAGGGTGATCCATTAAAGCAATGGAAAATGACAAAGGTTGATAAAAAAGCACAAGAACTTTGGGAAGATTATACTACTTATAAAAAGGCGATGTTTTCTAAAACGAATACAGAGCAATCACCATGGAAGGTTATACGAGCAAATAGAAAAACGGATGCAAGAATTAATGTAATAAATCATATTTTAAAGCAAATACCTTATGATAAGGATATCGAAGTTTAATGGATGCTTTTAATTTATTGGAGTACATCAGATGAATGTTCCATTTATCAGAAATCGTTGGCTAAGAAAAAGAAACTTTAAATAATTTTTAAACTTTTGTAGTGATGTCTAACATCATCTGTATATTTTTGTGTAAAATTAAATTAATGTTCATATAATGATATTTTGTATTGGAGACAAAGCTTCTGTTTTAGACGATGTTGTAAAAGGAGTGGTTACTAAAACTGAAGGAAACCGTGTATTTATTAAGGATGATACTGGTATGGAATTTTTTTATAATGCTTCAGAACTGGTTAAGATTGATGAAAATCAAAATCAGTTGTTAAGATACAATGAAGCGAGCAACCATCTCTTACAGAGTAAGATTTCCGAAAAGCCAAATCGCAAAGAAATTTTTAAGAAAACCAAGAACGAGATCGTTTTTGAAGTAGATTTACATATCAATCAATTAACAAAATCAACTAAAGGATTGGATAATTATGACATGTTGAACTTGCAAGTTGATACAGCTAAAAGGAAATTAGAATATGCAATTCAAAAAAAAATCTCTACAGTTGTATTTATACATGGAGTAGGAGAAGGCGTTTTAAAATCGGAATTACAGTTCCTTTTTCAAAAATACCCAGTAAAACATTACGATGCTTCTTATCAAAAATATGGTCTAGGAGCAACAGAAGTTTACATTTTCCAAAACCCATAATAACACCTATTTTTACCCAATGAAATTAATCTATTTAGACAATGCTGCTACTACACCAATAGACCAAGAAGTTATTGATGTAATGTGTCAATCAATGTTGAATAATAATGGAAACCCATCATCAATTCACCAATTTGGAAGAAGAGCAAAAGCATCGGTTGAAACTGCAAGAAAAAATATTGCAAAGCATTTTAATGTTACAGCTACTGAAATAATTTTTACAGCTGGAGGAACAGAAGCGGATAATTTAATTTTACAAAATGCTGTTACAAATTTAGGCGTAGAAGTTATTATCACTTCTAAAATAGAGCATCATGCAGTATTACACACGTGTGGTTATTTAAAAAAAACACATCAAACAGAAATTGCTTGTGTTCATGTTGATGCTAATGGAGATATCGATTTAAAGGATTTAGAAGTTGTATTAGAACGCTATGCTGATAAAAAATGTTTAGTGAGTTTAATGTACGTAAATAATGAGATTGGTAACTTATTACCCCTTGATTTGGTCTCAAACATCTGTAAAAAACATAAGGCATTATTTCATTCTGATACGGTCCAAGCAATTGGACATTATCCGATAGATTTACAAAAAATAGACATCGATTTCATAGCCGCAAGTGCGCATAAGTTTCACGGTCCAAAAGGAGTTGGTTTTGCGTATTTTAAAAAGGGATTTGGTATTCAGCCAATGCTACACGGTGGTAATCAAGAAAAAGGAGCAAGATCTAGTACAGAAAATGTGCATAGCATCTTGGGAATGGAAAAGGCACTTGATATTGCTATTCAGAATATAGAATCTGACACTAAACAGTTAACAGGATTGAAATCATATTTCATTTCAGAATTAAATTTAAACTTTCCAAATGTAGGTTTTAATGGGCATTCTTCTAACGTAACTAAAAGTAGTTATACCATTTTAAGTACTCGGTTCTCTAATGCAAACGACCTATTATTGTTTACGTTAGATTTAAATGGAATTGCGGTTTCTGGAGGTAGTGCTTGTCAAAGCGGAAGCAGTAAAGGGTCTCATGTTTTAGACGAAATACTTTCAGAAAGTGATGCAAATGACATTTCAGTTAGATTTTCTTTTAGTAAGAATACAACTAAAGAAGAAATAGATTTCACACTACTAAAATTAAAAGAGCTACTTGCATAAGTCCTTTTTTATTTATAAAAAGGTTTCTTTTTTTATCTTGTTAAAGATAATTTAGGGCAAACTAAGAAAAATACCTTACAGAGCGTTTTTATAAACCCAATGTTCATTTTCTTTGCAAAAAAAGGAATTTTCGTGAATTACATCTAGTTTTCCATTCTCCATAAAGTATGCTTTAAATTCAACGGTGTTTTCAGTTGCGTTTAGAATCTCTAACCGAATCCATTCAACAGATTTTGTCCAGAGTAAAATTTCTTTTTTCTCATGGTTGGATGGTCTGTTTTTAGAATGATGACTTTTTTGTAAATAATCAATATCTGCCAACACAAAAGCGGCGTATCTTGATCGCATTAAAATCTCGGCTGTGTTTACAGAAAGAATATTTTGATGTGCTTTTTTACAGCATTCTGTATATAACTTAGTTGGGATGCAAGGGCAATTCATATCAGTTAATGATTTCTTCTTTTATTCTAAAACAATGTTCTGTTCCTACGTATTTTGGGTTGCCAAACTCTTCCGACCAAAAACCATCTAAAATATCTTTTGTAATACAACGATAGACAACAACTCCTTTATATACCTTAGAATCTTCACCAAGATATTTAAAGTTGATAACTAAAATACGATCTTTAAAAAATCCAGAACCCGTTTGTTCTTGATCATTATTGATAAGCCATTTTGCAATGATTCTATCATCAGTATCAAGAGTTAAAGAGAGCGTTCCTTTATACTCGTTATTGCTGTCATCTTGATTACTGCCAATGATTTTGTACTCACCAATTAGTTCTTGAATTGTCATTTTTTTTAGATACAAAATGTAATACAGTTAATGTTTAGAGGCTGTTTCATCGTTTTAGATGTAAGATTTCGTTAAACTAATAATTTCTCAACAAAATAGTTTAGCATATCTTCAACTTCATTCATATCATTTTTATCAATAGATATATCTGTTAACCTTGGAAGGTGCTTAGCGAAATATATTTGATTATTAGACATTTCAAACAAATTAGTAGCCAAAGCAAAAGGGTATTTAAAATTAGAGTTTATCTCACTTATAACATCAGATACTGATTTAGCTAAATCCTTATAACTTTTAAAAAAACCTTTAGAATTTTCTTTGTCTACATCTTTCGTGTGATACGCTTTCATACCTTCAGAAATAACAATACTATGCAGTTTGCTTTCGTTTACATATATAACTCCTGGATTATCTTTTGATGCAGAAACAAAAGAATGAATAATTATTTGAAGTTTTTTTTTGGGGTCATCAATATTCTTTGTATTGGTTTTAATAAGGTAGTTTACCCATTCCCAATACCAATTAACTAAGAAAAGCAATAGTAAATGTTTGTTTTCAAAGTACCTGTAAATTGATGCTTCGGTTGAATTTATTTCTTGTGCTAATTTTTTAAACGTGAAATACTCAAAACCAAACTCTTCGATTATTAAAATACTATGTTTTATAATGTTCCTACCAAGTTTAGAATCTTGAGGTTCTTTTAGATACAATCCATCATTCAAAGATATTTTTATCTCTATACTCATCGTTATTATTTTTCAGTTATTTATAGGCAAATTAAAGAGTGCTTTTGTCAAAGATATAAAAGTTTAACAATATTAAATGATAGTAATACTATTGTTTAAGAAAGTATTGTTATATTTGTGCGTTTTTAAAATGAAAATGAAATGTCAAAAAAGGGATTGTCTATATTTTTTTCAGTAGTTTTTTTACTGTTTATAGTTGCACCAACTATTCTTGTAATGGTTGATGATTCTGTAGATGTTTCTATTGTCTTTTCTACTTCTGAAGAAGAAGAGAAAGGGAATGAAAAGAGTTTAGATATTGAAGCTTTATTTTCTATGTTAAAAACTAATAATTATAATTTAGTTTTTACATTTCCAGAAAATAGTTTAGAGCATATTGATAAAAGATATACTAAACCACACTTAAATATTATATCTCCACCTCCAGAATTACACATATTATAATTTAGTTTTTTCCTTTTACAAGGCTTTTTTTATCAATTTCATAACCTTTTAGTTTAAAATAACTAAAAGTAAAATTATATATAATATGTTTAAAAGTATTAAAAAAGACTTACCTGCGAGTATAGTCGTATTTTTTGTAGCATTACCATTGTGTTTAGGTATTGCTTTAGCTAGTGGAGCTCCTCTTTTTTCTGGGGTTATTGCTGGTATTATTGGAGGAGTAGTAGTAGGTTCATTAAGTGGATCTAAAATAGGTGTTAGTGGTCCAGCGGCAGGATTAGCTGCAATAGTTTTAACAGCGATAGGTACTTTAGGAGGTTATGAGAACTTCTTAGTTGCTGTAGTTTTAGGAGGGGTCATTCAATTAATTTTCGGTGTATTAAAAGCAGGAATTATTGGGTACTATTTTCCTTCATCTGTAATAAAAGGAATGTTAACAGGAATCGGAATTATTATTATTCTAAAACAGATTCCGCATTTTTTTGGTTATGATGCAAGTCTTGAAGGAGATTTTGCTTTCTTTCAAGCAGATGGAGAGAATACGTTTTCAGAAATTTTCAATTCATTAAATAATATTAGTTTAGGTTCTACTATAATTGGTTTTATTGGTTTGGGAATTTTAGTATTGTGGAGCAACGTGTTGTCTAAAAAAGGGAAATTTTTTAAATTAATACAAGGTCCATTAGTAACTGTAGTTGCTGGGGTAGTTTACTTTTTTGTAACAGAATCTAATGCTAAGTTTGGTATTAATGCGTCACATTTGGTAAGCGTTCCTGTACCAGATAATTTTGATTCTTTTATTAGCCAATTTAGTTTTCCGAATTTTAGTGCGATTACAAATCCAGATGTTTGGGTTGTTGCATTTACCATTGCTTTAGTAGCAAGTTTAGAGACTTTATTGTGTGTTGAGGCTACAGATAAATTAGATCCTCATAAAAATGTAACACCAACAAATAGAGAATTATTAGCACAAGGAACGGGTAATATTATTTCGGGTATGATTGGAGGGCTTCCAATAACACAAGTAATTGTTAGGAGTTCTGCAAACATTCAATCAGGAGGAAGAAGTAAAATGTCTGCCATAATTCATGGTTTCTTTTTATTAATTTCTGTGATTTTAATTCCTACATTATTAAATAAAATTCCACTATCTGTTTTAGCAGCAATACTTTTAATTGTTGGTTATAAATTAGCAAAGCCATCATTATTTAAACAGATGTATGATTTAGGATGGAAACAATTCATTCCATTTACAGTAACTGTTTTAGGAATTGTATTTATCGATTTATTATATGGAATAAGCTTAGGATTAGCTGTTGGTGTAGTTGTCATCTTAATAAAAAGTTTCCAAAATTCACATTTCTTACACATTGAAGATAAAAGTAACGGAAAGCATAAAATAAAAATGACTTTGGCTGAAGAAGTTACTTTCTTTAATAAAGGAGCTATTTTAAAAGAGTTAGATGGCTTGCCTATTGATGCTTTTTTAGAATTAGATGTAAGAAAAACAAGATACTTAGATAATGATATTGTAGAAATTTTAGAAGATTTTGCCATTAAAGCGAAAGAAAGAAATATCGATATAAAATTAATTTCTGAAAGGGGAATTGTTGAGAATCCAGACAGCTTTATGGAGTTTTTTAAATTAAGACCAAAAACAGCTTAATAAAGCCTAAATGATATGAAAAATAATAAACACAAAATATTAGTTCTTTCTGACTTAAATGAATCTACTAGTAAAACACTAATAAGCGGTGTAAGTTTAGCTAAAATAGTAGAAGCAGATATCAACTTTTTTTATGTTAAAAAGGCAACCGAGGTAGTTGATAAAGACAATCAATTAAGTGCAATAAGAACTATTAATGAGAACTATCGATCAATTGATAAAAAAATTAACTGTATAATAAATCCTATTTCTGATAATTACAATGTAAATATAAATCACACATTTACTATTGGAAATGTAAAAAACGAGATAGGTAGATATATTGATGAAAATAAACCTGATATCATTGTTTTAGGAAAAAGAAAGTCTAAAAGAATGAACTTTATAGATGCAGGTATTACAGATTATATCCTTAAAAATTATAAGGGTGTAATTATGATTTCTGATGCTGAAAATTCATTAGAACCTAATAAAGAACTATCCTTAGGAATGTTTAACAATGTAAATCCTAACAGTTTTATAGAGAGCATTATTCGTTCTACTCAAAAAACCATAAGGTCTTTCAAAATTGTAGAAAGTTCAAGATCGACAAAACAAGAAATGTTGTCTTTAGATAAAAACAGAATTGAATATGTTTTTGTAAAAGGAGATAATGCGATAAAAAACATCTCAAATTACCTATCAAAAAGCAACACCAATTTACTTTTTGTAAACAGAGAAAAAAAGAACAGTAACTCAAAACAATCAAATATTAAAGAAGTAATTAAGACTCTTAATTGCTCGATTATTTTAACAACATAAAAATAACATTATGAAAGCACATACAAAAGAAACACAAGCAACAATGACACCAGAAAAGTCATTGCAATTTTTAAAAGAAGGGAATAAAAGATTTCAAGACAATTTAAAAGCAAATAGAAGTTTAATTGAACAAGTATTAGATACAAGTACGGGACAGTTTCCTTTTGCAACAATTTTAAGTTGTATCGATTCGAGAGTTTCATCAGAATTAATTTTCGATCAAGGAATTGGAGATGTTTTTAGTGCTCGTATTGCCGGGAACTTTGTTAATGATGATATTTTAGGAAGCATGGAATTTGCTTGTAAATTGGCAGGAACCAAATTGATTGTTGTTTTAGGACATACCGCTTGTGGAGCGGTAAAAGGAGCTTGTGATAACGCTAAATTAGGAAAGTTAACCGGAATGTTAGAAAAGATAAAACCTGCCGTAAGAGCAGTTGAATTCCCAGAAGATAAGAGTTTAAGGGATTCATCTAATATTGAATTTGTAAATAATGTTGCTGCTAAAAACGTGAAGCTGACTATTGATAAGATTTTTGCTGATAGTGAGGTTTTGGCAGAAATGGAAAAGAACGGAGAAATTAAGATTATAGGAGGTATGTATGACATTCATACAGGAGTAGTCTCTTTTTACGAATAAAAACATATCATTAGAACTTTATGAAAAATAAGAGAATTAAAAAACTAAGTATGGTAGCGTTAATCCTTGGATTAATGCTGCCTTCTTTAGTTCAAAGTCAAGACAGTAATTTTGGGAATTGGTTGATTTATATTGGTAATAAAAAACTAGGCCAAAAATGGAATTTACACCATGAAATTCAATACAGAAATTATGATGCAGTTGGAGATCTTGAGCAATTATTAGTACGCACAGGATTAGGCTATACATTTAATGAAAGCAAAAACAATGTATTGCTTGGTTATGGGTATATTTTATCTGAAAACTATGTTGGTAATACCAATGAAAAAGTTTCTGTAAATGAGCATAGAATTTTTCAACAATTCACCTCAAAACAAAAAATTGGTCAAGTAAAATTAAACCACCGATATAGATTTGAGCAGCGTTTTATTGAAAATGATTTTAAAATGCGTTTTCGATATTTTTTAGGGATAAACATCCCATTAAGTCATAAAGAGAAAAACAATTTTTATGTTTCTGGGTACAATGAAATATTTTTAAATACGAAATCATCAGTATTTGATAGAAATAGACTTTATGGAGGTATAGGATATCATCTGAATAAAAATATAAGATTAGAAGCGGGATATATGAATCAGTTTTTTGAAAATGGAAACAGAGATCAATTGAATATTATTGCGTTTGTGAATTTTTAAATAATAGAAAACCTATTTTCCGATACAATATGTACCTTTACCATTCTTTGCCATATGGCAAAATTAACGGTACACCTTTTCATTTATTTCAAAGGGTCGATTTTACTTATTAAGAAAGTTTTATAATCACTCGAAACAATGAAAAGATCAACGATCAATATCGGGATTTTAGCACACGTAGATGCTGGTAAAACTACACTCACAGAGCATTTTTTATACAACTCAGGTGCTATTAGAACGCTTGGTAGTGTAGATAAAGGTTCTACAAGTACAGATAGTTTAGATCTTGAAAAAGAACGTGGTATTTCTATAAAAGCAGCCACTACTTCCTTTGAATGGAAAGACACGAAAATCAATTTAATTGATACACCTGGTCACGTTGATTTTTCAAGTGAAGTAGAACGCGCATTGTGTGTCGTTGATGCTGTTATATTGGTGGTTTCTGCAGTTGAAGGTGTGCAAGCACATACATTGAATATTTGGGACTCCTTGCAGGAGTTGCAGATTCCAACAATCATTTTTGTAAATAAAATTGACAGACAAGGAGCGGATACCGAAAACACAATAACACAATTAGAGCAGGATTTAAAAGCAAAGCCTGTAGTGATTTATGCCTCTGAAAATGATGGATTAACTAATGCTGCAATTACACCTGTTTTTAATAGCTCAATTGGCTCAGCGATTAAAGAAAAAACAATAGAACATCTTTTAGATTGTGAAGAACATTTATTGGAGCGTTTTTTGAATTCTGAATCTATTACTGATGATGAATATTTAGAGCGTATTCGCAAACTCACTATTGAGAATAAGATCACTCCCGTTTTTACAGGAATGGCTAAAAATAATATTGGAGTAACCGAACTCTTAGATGGAATAATTGACTATTGTCCAACTTCTAAAACAATTACGACAAAAGAACTTTCGGCATATGTTTTTAAGTTAGAACACCATAAGGTTTTTGGTACGATGGCCCATGTAAAAGTTTTTTCTGGAGAGTTGTCTTCTAAATCCACTATTTACAATTGCACACAACAATTAGAATCAAAAATAAATCAAACCAAACAATTACACCACACTAAATATATTGACAATATTGTTTTAACTGCTGGTGATATAGGTGTTGTTACAGGCGTTTTAGGAACGAAATCTGGTGATGTTTTAGGAAATAATGTTGGAATTCCTAAATTACCTCAGTTGCATATTCCTGTTGTTACTGTTCAGGTAATTCCCGAGAACAATGCCGATTATAATGCATTAGCAGATGCACTTCAGCAATTAGATAGAGAAGATCCTTCTTTAAACTTTAAATGGTATAAGGTTGAAAAAGAGTTGCAATTATTGCTAATGGGACAAATGCAAATTGAAATTTTAGAACATGTTTTAAAAGAACGTTTTTCAATAAAAGCACGTTTTACAGATCCTCAGGTAGTATACAAAGAAACCATCAGTACAAAAGCAGAAGGATACATTAGATATTGGATGCCTAAACCTTGTTGGGCTATCATGACTTTTTTGATCGAGCCTGCTCCGTTAAATTCAGGTGTTAGTTATAGTTCTATTGTTTCACAAAACGATGTGCATATTAAATATCAGAGTGAAATTAAACGCACCATTCCAAAAGCTTTAGCGCAAGGAGTTTTAGGTTGGGAAGTTACCGATGTGAAAATCACCTTGATAAAAGGAGAAGACCATAATGTGCATTCCAGACCTGGAGATTTTAACCTAGCAACTCCGATGGGAATTATGCAAGGGCTAAAAATTGGCGGAACACATTTATTAGAACCTATATTGAGTTTTGAGATAAAAGCGAATGAATCTTTATTAGGGAAAATAGCTTCTGAACTAAGTACACGAAGAGCTACTTTTGACACACCTAAATTTATTGATGATACATTTCGCTTAAAAGGAACGATTCCTGTGGCAACATCATTAGATTTTAGCATCAAATTAAATGCGATAACAAGTGGCAAGTTGCGTCTTAGATTACAGTTTCATGGATATGATACCTGTCCAAAAGGCGAAGGTGCTGTTCGAGAATATAAAGGGGTAAATCCGTTAGATGAAGCGCAATGGATATTACACCGACGTGGCGCTTATAAAGCCGACGAACGGGTAATTTGATCGTAACTAAAAAAGAAAGCAAAGGTGAACTATAGCAAATAAAACTTATTTTCGATACAGAATATAATTTCTGCTGGTAAATGTTTTGGGTACACTTTGACATTAATTATAACTAAAGAATACGTTTTTGTTTTTTATTTAATCTTCTTTCATCCTTATAAGCAGAGTAAATGTTTTTCACATCCAAAACCCAATTATTGTACATAAAAATGAGTAATATTTCTTCAAGAGTCTCTAATAAGCCTATAATAATCATTGTGTAAAATAAGCTGTATATTGGAGTGTAAAACAAAGCCCATAAAATAAAAGCATTTTGTAATACAGTAGAAATTTTTGCTAAATAAGTATGAAATGCAGTTACCTTACCTTACCTAGCATAAGTTATTTCCATCTGTATTAAATAAGGGGTAAATGCAACTAAAATTAAAATGATATTTTTTTTAATAAAATCGAGCTCAAAATAAAACAATCCTACTAAACCAGCAGCCATTGTTATTTGATCGCCAATTGAATCTAATTGAGAACCTCGCGGACTTGTTCTTTTTAATTTTTCTTGCTAAATAGCCATCAATAGCATGTGAAAATTAACAGTTAATTCGTTAATTTGTTATTGAGTATTACTATTTGATGTTACAAATTGTAAATGGCATCTATTGCTTCAAAATTAATCTCTAAATCGTAATGTAAACGTATCATATTTCAACTTTCTGTTAGGATATAGAACTCTTTCTATGTGGCTTATTGGATGTGTTTTCATTAGGGGCTATTTCTATAAATATTCACAACAAAAAAACTTTAGATGTTAAAAATAATTAAAAATGCAGTTATATAAATAAATTGTTCTTTGTAGAGAATTTATAGACGAATCATATTATTTTAGATTATTTAAGTATTTCTGATTTAAGGAAGAAAAAGAATTTTATAAGAAATGAAATAACTCTGTAACTTTGCTTTATTTAATAATAGTTGTGGTATAGGTTTAGTATTTTTCTTTCCTTTGGTTGATCTTATCAAACAAAAGGAACTAATTAAGGTTTGGTTTCTTGTTAAGAATGTAAGATAGTTCAATTTTAACTCTATTAACTAATCTTTTATTAGCATAAATATAATCAATATCCTATTAGTCATAATATATTTTCACCGTCCTTATGTTAACGAACCTTTATTTAATAGGATAAAAAGTATTATTATTGTAATTATAATAATAATAATAATACTTTTTTGCACTTGATACAGATTAAATATATATGTTTTCTGCTAATTAGCACGCTATCTATTAGTATGTCAGCTGCTCAAGAACTACCTCCTGTTAATAATTTCTTACCAAAAGAATATAGTGCAGAAGCTCAGAATTGGTCTATCTCACAGTCAAAAGAAGGAAACTTATATGTTGCTAATAACTTAGGTTTACTTGAGTTTAATGGTGCGAAATGGGAATTGTATAAAACGCCTAATGCTACAATAATAAGGTCTGTAAAAATTATTGAAGATAAAATATTTACAGGGTTCTATATGGATTTTGGGTATTGGTTGAAAAATGATTTTGGAAAGTTGTATTTTACTTCATTAGTCTCAAAGTATAATATTCCAGTCATAGAAGATGAGCAATTTTGGAATATTATTCAATTGGATGATTGGATATTATTTCAATCATTACAAAGAATCTATTTTTTCAATATAAAAACGAAGGAATACAAAGTGATTTCCTCTGAGGTTAAAATCACAAAAATGTTTAGTGTAAGAAACACTATTTATTTTCAGAAATTTGGCAAGGGATTGTATAAAGTTGATAACGGAAAAGCGAAATTAGTTTCAGATCATAAACTTTTTAAAGAGGTAAATATCATTAATATTCATCAAAAGAGAAATAGTCTATTATTGTTAACTAACACTAAAGGTTTTGTTGAGTTAGAAAAGGGTAATTTAAAATTTTGGAAAGAAGTAAATAAGAATTTACGAAGTAAAAACATTTACAATAGCATTCAACTTAAAGATGGCGGATTTGCTTTAGGAACAATATCAAATGGTGTTGTTTTCTTGAATGAAAATGGCGATTTATCTTATACTATTTCTCAAAAAAACGGATTGATAAACAATACCGTTTTATCCCTTTATGAAACTAAAAATGGTGTTGTTTGGTTAGGTTTGGATAAAGGAGTGAGTAGTGTAAATGTAACATCAGAAATAAAGATTTTTAAAGAGAAAGAAGGTAAAATCGGTTCAGTTTATGCAACTACTCATTTTAATAATGATTTGTATTTAGGAACTAACCAAGGATTGTTTGTCAAAAAATACAATTCTAATGATAGTTTTAAAATAATTACTGGCACAGAAGGACAAGTGTGGAGTTTAAATATCATTGGTGACAAATTATTTTGTGGTCATGATGCTGGAACTTTTATTATTGATAAAAGAAATATAATCAACAAAATTAACATTCAAGGTACTTGGGATGTTAAGCAAATATCTGAGGATAAAATTATTCAAGGAAATTATACGGGGTTGTATTTACTAGAAAAAAATAATGGTAAATGGCGCTTAAAAAACAAAATAAAAGGATTTAACAACTCAAGTAGGTCTTTTGAAATAATAAATAAGAATCAAATTTTTGTAAATCATGAATACAAGGGTATTTTTAAATTAAAAGTTGATACTGATTTTAAAAAAATAATTGAAACACATAAAGATACTATTGTTGGTAAAGGGTTGCACTCTAATATTATTAAATACAGAGGTAAAATATATTATTCTGATCAGAAAGGAGTATTTGAATACTCTAATACTAAAGATGTTTTTTTAAAAGATAGTCTATTAAGTAGTATTTATTCTGATGATTATACTACTGGTAAGTTGGTGTATGACGAAAAGAAAGATATTTTATGGAGTTTTTCAAAAAAATATATCAGCTATGTTAAACCAAATAGCATTAACCAAAAATTAAACATTAGAAAAATACCAATTTCTGAAGAGTTAAGAGAAGGGGCACAGGGATTTGAAAACCTTTCTATTTTTAATGATGATGAAATATTAGGAATAGATAATGGATATATTCTCTTAAATATTAACAATATAGAAACTCGTTCAGTTTCATATAGTATTACTATAAACTCAATTAAAAAAAATCAATTAGATAAATTACCAGAAAACGTAGTTTTAAAAAATAAAGGAATTTTTACTGATAGAGAGAATAATTTAGATTTCAGGTATAATGTGCCTTTCTTAACAAAAGATATTAATGTCGAATACCAATTCAAATTAAAAGGATATACAAGCTCTTGGAGTAAGTGGTCTACAAAACCAAATGCAACATTTGAAAACTTACCTAGAGGAATTGATTATACATTTTATGTTAAGGCAAAAATTGGTAATGAACCAACCATGAATACAGCTACTTATAACTTTAGGATTGAAAACCCATGGTTTTTGACTAAAGCTGCTATTATTAGTTACATTGTAATAGTATTATTAATACTGTTATTAATAGATAGAATTTACAAAACCTACTATAGAACCCAACGAAAAAGGTTATTAGAGAAACAAGAGAAAGATTTTAAATTAATATCACTAGCAGCCGAAAAAGAACTGATGCAAGCGAAAAACGATCAATTAAACATAGATTTTGCAAGTAAAAGTAGAGAGTTGGCTACTTCTACAATGAGCATCATAAAGAAGAATGAGTTGTTAAGTTCTATAAAAAGTGAATTAATTGTAGGTAGTGATAAAGGAGTGAAAAGTGTAATAAAAATTATTAATAAAAACCTTAATAACACTGATGACTGGCAAGTGTTCAAAGAAGCATTTAACAATGCAGATAAAGATTTTATTAAAAAATTAAAACTTTTACATATTAGTCTTACTCCAAATGATCTTAGATTATGTGCTTATTTGAGGTTGAATTTAGCTTCTAAAGAGATTGCGCCTCTGTTAAATATTTCACCAAGAAGTGTAGAGGTAAAAAGGTATCGTTTACGGAAAAAAATGAATTTAGAGCATAATGATAGCTTAACAGATTACATTTTAAATATTTAATACCAATACACCTTGTAAAAACACCTATACAACACCTATACACTTGTGCTTTTAGGCTTGTTTCCCTTATTTTTTTTCGCCTCTAATCATCAGTATTGTTAAGGAATTGTTAAGTTTTTTATGAATGTATGATTTTTGTTGTGTGCCTTTTTGAGGATTTCATAACATTTTGAGGTTAAATTTATGAAAAATTAAAAACCCGTTTTATGAGAAAACAAATTTCACTTTTTATTTTCATGTTATTTACGGTTTATTCATTTGGACAAATTATTACTGTTAAGGGAGTAGTAACAGATGAATCTACTGGAGATCCATTACCAGGAGTTAACATTGTAGTTAAAAACACCATTATTGGAACTCAAACAGATTTTGATGGTAACTATACATTGTTAAATGTATCAAAAGAATCTATACTTGTATATAGTTTTGTTGGATATCAAAATAAAGAAGTAACAGTAAAAGAATCGACAATAAATGTTGTGATGAAAGAAGATTCACAACAATTAGAAGAAGTAGTAATCGTAGGTTATGGTAAACAAAAAAAGAAAGATATTACAGGTTCAGTTTCCGTAATAGGAGAAGAGACATTAGATATCTTAAAACCAATAGATGCGACCTCTGCTTTACAAGGTACAAGTTCTGGTGTTGCAGTAAACCTTTCTT
Organism: Polaribacter sp.; assembly: GCA_047611925.1. Taxonomy (GTDB): domain Bacteria; phylum Bacteroidota; class Bacteroidia; order Flavobacteriales; family Flavobacteriaceae; genus Polaribacter. The sequence continues at coordinate 28,785 of JBLFXB010000001.1, read as the reverse complement.
CCGGAGCTCCTGGGGCAAAAATCAACATTTTAATTAGAGGTATTAGTTCTAATACTAATAACCAACCATTAACAATTGTAGATGGTTATCAAGGAGATTTAAATAGTATCAATCCAAATGATATTGAGTCTATCACAATATTAAAAGATGCTCAAGCTGCCATTTATGGTATAAAAGGAGCAAATGGTGTGGTTTTAGTAACGACCAAAATTGGAAAAAAAAATAAGGCACCTACTGTAAAATATGATACGTATTCTGCAATACAACAAACCACACGTAAATTAAACTACTTAAATGCTACGGAATATGCTTTGATATTAAATGAAGCATCTGCGGCAAGTGGGCAAGTATTGCCTTTTACAAATATTAGCCAATTAGGAAAAGGAACAAACTGGCAAAACCATCTATTTAATGATGCAATGCTAATCAATCATAATATCAGTTTATCTGGTGGAGGAGAAAATGTGAACTATTATATTAGTGCGTCACGAACAGACCAAGATGGTATAATTGCTAAAGAGAAATCTAATTACATTAGAAATAATATAAAACTTAACTTAGGAGTTGATGTATCAGAAAAATTAAATTTTTCATTAATAGCAAATTATTTTACAACTGCTTCAGAAGGTTTTGATGGTTCACTTTTATTTAATGGATTAAATTATGCTCCAACTTTTGGTGTAGATGAAGATGATACAAATAACTTTTTAGGAATTGAAGTGGTAAACCCTTTATCGTTACTTAAAAACACATTTGGAAAAAATAATGGAAATGGAATTGAAGGTAATTTTAGTTTAAATTATAAACCTACTGATGGATTATCTATAACAACCAGATTAGGGTATAAAATATTTAACGAAAAACAACGATCATTTTCTCCTACTTATGATTATGGATCAAGTAAGGTTTATAATAGAACACAAAGTTCAGTATATCAATTTAAATCAACTTCAACGAGAGTAAATTGGGAAACATTCGCTACGTATACAAAAACTTTTTCGGAAGACCATAATACAGCTTTTACCCTAGGTACTAGTGTTCAAAATGATTTATTTGATGGTATTTATGCAACAGGATTTGATGTACCCAATAATTCATATAATTTTGCTGATATAAGTTTAACTAACTTACAAAGTGATCAAAGAAATTTTAATACTGGAAATGGAGATATAAGATTGACTTCGTTTTTTGGTAGAGCTCAATATGATTACAAAGGAAAGTATTTGTTTTCTGGATTGGTTAGAAGAGATGGAGCCTCTGTTTTTGCAAAAGATGAAAGAGTTGATAGCTTTTGGTCTGTAACTTCTGGATGGAAAATTTCTGATGAAGATTTCTTGAAAGATAATGAAACGATAAGCTTTTTAAAATTAAGAGCAAGTTATGGTACGTTAGGTAATTTAGTAGGAGATAACTTATATAGATCTTTATTAAATGGACAAGGAACATATGTTCTCGATGGCTCTTTAGTTGATGGTACTGCTCAAGGTGGCTTGCCTAATCCACAAGCAACTTGGGAAACTGCAGAAAAACTTGATATTGGTTTAGATATAAACTTATTCGATGATAAACTTTCTATAGTTGCAGATTATTTTGAAGAAACGAGAAAAGATTTATTGATTCAAAATTTCCCAGTATCTGGTATTTTAGGATCTGGTGCTCCCGGAGGTGGAAATCCAACAGTAAATGCTGGTTCATCAAAAAATACAGGTGCAGAACTAGCTTTAAATTACAAAGCAGTAAAAACGGATGATTTATCTATAAATCTTTCTTACAATGTTACCTATGTAAAAAATAATGTAACAGAAGTATTAGGAGGTGCATTTGTAGAAGGAGGCGCATTTGCAATTGGAAACTTAGCTCCATCTAGAATGGAAGTCGGTCAGCCAATAGGATACTTTTACGGATTAACTACTGATGGACTTTTTCAAAATGAAGCAGAAGTTAATGCGCATCCATCCCAAGCAGCTTTGGGGTCAAGCGTAACTTCACCAGGTGATATTAGATATAAAGATGTTAATAATGATGGAATCATAGATTTTAAGGATAGAACAAACATCGGTAATCCACAAGCAGATTTTTATATGGGCTTTAATATCTCAGCTAAATACAAAAACTGGGACTTTACAGCTTATTTATATGCCGAATTAGGAAAAGACATGGTAAGAAATTTTGAAAGATTTTTACCAAATGTAAACAAGCCAAATTATTATTTAGGTAGATGGACAGGTCAAGGAACGAGTAATTTAATTCCACGATTAACAAATGATGCAACAAATAATAAGTTATTCTCAGATTTCTTTGTTGAAGATGCTTCATTTTTAAGAATGCAAAATATTCAAATTGGATACAATTTATCTGAAGCTTTATTAAGCAAAGTAGGGCTATCTAAGTTGAGACTTTATACATCAATCAATAACTTATTTACACTAACAAAATATACAGGTTATGACCCAACTGTTAATGGAGGAGCAATTGGAGCAGGTATAGATTCTGGTACGTATCCTTCTGCAAGACAGTTTCTTTTAGGTTTAAATGTTACATTTTAAAAAATAGAAAGATGAGAAAATACAATCAAAGAATAAAATCAGGAATCATATTTATTACAGGTTTACTTGTACTAAGCTCTTGTTCAGATGATTATTTAGACGAATCTAAAATATATGCAGAAGATTCAGAATCATATTTCAATTCTGAATCAGATTATTACAATGCTTTAGTTGGAGCTTATGATCCTTTGCAATCAACTTTTATTAATGTGTTGATGGGAGAAATTGCTTCAAATAATACATTGGCAGGAGGAGAAAGTGCAACAGATGTACCAGGCTATCAACAAGTAGATGATATGACCCATACACCTGTAAACGCTCAATTGCAAAACCTTTGGAGCTGGATGTATGGTGGTGTTAATAGAGCCGCTTACATTATAGAATTTAAAGATAAAATAGATTTTACAGGTAAAGAAGTTTATATAGGTGAAGCACGTTTTTTAAGAGCATATTATAACTTCGAATTGGTAAAATGGTTTGGCGATATTCCAATTAAGCCAGAAGGTAGATTCACTTTGGGAGATGAGAAAACACTACCAAGATCACCAAAGGAAGAAGTGTATCAATTAATAGAAGAAGACTTAAAATATGCAATTGCAAATTTATCTTATTTGGCTCCACAAACGGGTAGAGCCACAAAAGGTGCAGCACAAGCTTTATTAGGTAAGGTTTATTTATTTCAAGATAAATTTAATGAAGCATCAGATGTCTTAGAAAATGTAATTCAAAATGGACCATATGTTTTAGAAACTGACTATAATAAAATATTTGAATTTATAGGAGAAAATGGTACAGGATCAGTATTTGAAGTTCAATATACAGATGTAGAAGGTGCTGGTTTTGGATGTTTACAATGTAGTGAAGGAAATGTTGCAGTAGGATTTCAAGGAGTTAGAGGGTATCAAGGAGATTTATTCACATCTGGATTTAGCTTTAATGTTCCAACATTAGAAATGGTAAATCAATTTGAAACAGGAGATAGTAGAAAAGATGTTGCTATTTTAGATATTGATGCTTGGTCAACAATTACTGGTGCTTCTTTTACTACAGGATATGAGCATACTGGTTTCTTTAATAGAAAATATTTACCTAGAAAAAGAAGTACAAATGCCGCAGGTGATTTAAACTTAACAAACCCAAATAATTATAGAGCAATTCGTTTTGCAGATGTTTTATTAATGGCAGCAGAGGCATTTAATAGACAGACGAATCCTAACGATGGTAAAGCAAAAACTTATTTAAATATGGTAAGAGCAAGAGCTTTTGGAAATGCAAGTAATAGTATTTCTTTAGGTGGTCAAGCCTTGACTGATGCTATTCATCATGAAAGAAGAGTAGAGTTAATCGGAGAGGGACATCACTTTTTCGATTTAGTAAGAACTGGGAGAGGAGCAAACATTCCTGGATTCTCTGTAGGTAAAAATGAAGTATTTCCAATTCCTATAGAAGAAATTCAGTTTTCACAAGGTAACTGGACTCAGAACACAGGATATTAAAACGATACAAGATGAAAAAAATAAAAACAATATATAAAACACTTTTACTACTAGTATTAGTGATTGCTTGTCAAGACCTAGATGATTTAGATTTTGCAGCCAATTTTCCTATGCCTTCTAATGTGTCTGCATCATACAGTGTTACACAAGACAATACAGGCTTAGTTACGATAACACCAACCGCAGAAGGAGCAAATAGTTACAAAGTTTATTTTGGAGACAATACTACTACACCAGCAGAAATTAAAGTAGGAGGGAATATTCAACATACTTATACAGAAGGTCTTTATAATGTTAAAATTGAGGCATTTAATATTAATGGAGATAAAGCTGAATCAACCCAAGAATTAGTTGTTTCATTTAAAGCTCCAGAAAATTTAGTGAGTACAATAGAGAATGATGCCGGTATTTCTAAGCAAGTTAATATTACTGCTACTGCAGATTTTGCAACTATGTTTGAATTTTATTCAGGTGAAACAGGAGTTACTCAACCAGTAGCAACAGCAAATATTGGTGAATCGATAAACTATCAATATACAACACCTGGAGCTTATGATATTAAAATTGTGGCTAAAGGAGCTGCAATTGCTACAACAGAATACGCTGAAACATTTACGGTTACAGAAATTGTACAACCAGCAGCTTCAGCGTCGACACCTCCAACGAGAGCAGCAATTGATGTTATATCTATTTATTCTAGTATATATACAGATGTTACTGAGACTAATTATTTTCCAGATTGGGGACAAGCTGGTCAAGGGAGTAGTTGGGCAGAATTCGACTTGAATGGAGATAAAATGCTACAATACGTAAATTTAAGTTATCAAGGCATAGCATTAAAAGATGGTACATCTATTGACATTTCTTCAATGGAGTTTTTACATATCGATGTTTGGACATCAGGTGATGCAACAGATTTAGAAACTTCGCTGATAAATAATGCATCGGGAACAGCCACAGAGAAACCAGTAACTAAAAGTTTAATTGCTGGACAATGGACTAGTTTAGAGATTCCAATAAAAGAGTATACAGATCAAGGTTTAACTGTGACTGAGATTTTTCAAATGAAGTTTGTTGGAACTCCTTGGGCAGCTGGAACTGTATTTATAGATAATATTTATTTCTATAAATCACCTTCTGTAGCTAATAATGTAGCTCCAATTGATTTTGAAACATCATATACGTTAGATGCCTTTGATGGAGGGAATACTTCGTTAGTAGCAAATCCAGATTCAAATGGAAACTCATCTTCTATGGTATTGCAGTTAATAAAAGATGCAGGTCAGCCTTGGGCAGGATCTAAAGTAACAGCTGTAAATGCACCTTTTTCTATTACAGAAGGTGGTACAATAACAGCTAAAGTTTGGTCACCAAGAGCTGGTTTAAATTTATTAATGAAATTTGAAGACGCTACACCTTGGCCAAATACGAAAGCAACTGCAGAAATAACAGCAACTACAACTGTTGCAGGAGGTTGGGAAACCTTAAGTTTTACACTAACAGGTGTTGATGCAGCTGTTGATTATAGCAATATTGTGTTAATCATGGACAATGGAACACAAGGAGATGGTTCTGCTAATTATACAATCTTTGTTGATGATATTTCGATAGCATCATACTTAGACTTTGAACCAAAATTCACATTAAGTAGTTTTGATGGTGGAGATATATCTATAATTTCAAACCCTCAAACAACTGGTAACACATCAGCTATGGTTGCACAATTAGTAAAGAATGCTGGTCAACCTTGGGCAGGTTCTAAGATAACTGTTTTACAGAAATTTTCATTTGTTGGTCAAAATAAAGTGAAAGTAAAAGTTTGGTCACCAAGAGCAGGATTGAATTTATTACTAAAATTTGAAGACACTACACCTTGGCCAAATACAATTGCATCTGCAGAAATAGCAGCAACAACAACAGTTGCAAATGGCTGGGAAGAATTAATATTTGACTTTACAGGAATTAGTACAGCAGTAGATTTTTACAACCTAGTATTGATTATGGACAATGGAACACAGGGTGATGGTTCTGCAAACTACACCATTTATTTAGATGATATTACTCAATTTTAAAAAAGAACCATGAAAAAAAATAAATATTTATATATAGTATTCGCATTATTCATTGGGCTATTGTTTAATAGTTGTCAAGAAGAAGATTACGAATTTGGAGATATAACTTCTCCATCAAATATTACGGTCACAGCAGAGATTGTTGGAAAAGATGCTACTAATCCATTTGGAGATGGTACAGGTGCGGTAAACTTTACTGTAAATGCAGATAATGCTTTTTCATATGTGTATTACTTTAATGGTATTGCAGAAAAATCACCATCTGGAAACCTTTCAAAAAGATTCTCTAAAGTTGGTGTTAACACGTATACCGTTGTGGTAAAAGCCAATGGTAAAGGTGGGAATGCATCAACAAAAACAATTGATGTTGAAGTTTATAGTTCTTTTTCAGATGTTGAAGCTGAGAATTTTTTAAGTGGAGCCAATGTTGGTGATGCTAAAAAATGGTATTGGCAAGCAGATAAGGACTTACATGTAGGTTTAGGACCAGTAACAGATGACTATGGAAACGGAGAGTTTGCATATGAAGGTTGGTGGAATACGATTAAAGCTTGGGATGCAGAAAAAGGGTGTATGTATGACAATGAATTTGTGTTTACAAGAACAGCAAACGGAATTACTTTTGAACAAACAGTTGGGCCAGCTTTTGTACCTGGAGCTTATGCAACAGGTATAGGAGTTGCAGGTGATCAATGTCATGATGCAACAGTAGCTACTAAAATGTTTGGAGTTAAAAACATTTCATTCAGTCCATCAACATCAAAGGCAGCATTAGAAGGTACTTATAATAATAATCCATATAGAGGGACAACTTTTGATATTGCTGATGATGGATTTATGGGATGGCTTGTTGGAGCAAGTAAATATGATATTATTTCTGTTACAGATGATGAACTTATTGTAAGAATTATCCAAGCAGGTAATGGAAATGCATGGTATCATAAATTTACTTCAACAAAACCAGTAAAAGCAACTAATTACACTTATACTGATTTAGTTTGGGAAGATGATTTTAATACAAATGGAGCTCCAGACCCAACAAAATGGACATATGATCTTGGCGCAGGAGGCTGGGGAAATGGAGAATTACAAACCTATACCAATGCTGCAGAAAATGCTAAAATAGAGGGCGGTTCATTAAAGGTTATTGCAAAAGCGAATGGAGCAGGTTATACTTCAGCTAGGTTGAAATCTCAAGGTTTATACAATGTAACTTACGGTAGAGTTGAGGTAAGTGCTAAATTACCAGCTGCGCAAGGAACTTGGCCAGCAATTTGGATGTTAGGAGCTAACTTTTCAACTGTGGGATGGCCAGCTTCTGGAGAAATAGATATTATGGAGCAAACAGGAGGTGACAAGAATACCATTCATGGTACGCTTCATTATCCAGGGAACTCAGGTGGAAATGGACCAACAGAGTCTATAGCAATTACAAATGCTTCATCAGAGTTTCATACTTATACTGTAGAATGGACAGATTCTAAAATTGAATTCTTTTTAGATGGAGTTTCGTATCATGTATTTAATAATGATTCTACAACACCTTTTAATGCAGATTTCTTTTTAATATTTAATGTAGCTATGGGAGGAACCCTAGGAGGAACTGTGGATCCTGCTTTTACAGAAGATGTAATGGAAATTGACTACGTAAAAGTTTACCAATAAAAAATTGTGTAATGACAAAGGGGTGATTCATTGTTGATTCATTGAATTTTGCCTCTTTGTTTTTTTTAAAAATAACTTAACCTTATCTATAAACTACTTTTTATAGAAATAAAACTTAACTATTAATTCTTTAATAAAGTTAAGTTTTGAACTTAAATATAAATGAATAAAGTACCTCAAATTTATATAGGAAACTCTAAGTCTTTTATCAAAGAAAAAGAAGTAATTGGAGAACAAGTATTAATAGCAAATGAAACATATAATAAAATTTCTAATGTAGAAACAATGCGTCCTTTTTTTATGAGCATTGTTAGTAATTCTAATCATTGGATGTTTATTTCAAGTAACGGAGGCATTACCGCGGGAAGAAAAGATAGTAACACTGCTTTGTTTCCATACTATACTGATGATAAGATTACCGAATCTGAAGATGTTACAGGAACTAAAACATTACTAAGAGTTCAAAAAGAAGACAAAGAATATTTATGGGAACCCTTTTCAACAAAATATAAAGGAGTTTATAATACTTCTAGAAACCTTTACAAGAATAGCTACGGAAACAAAGTCATTTTCGAAGAAATCAACCACGATTTAGATTTAACTTTTGTATTTGAATGGAACTCAAGTAATATTTATGGTTTCGTTAAAAAAACATCCCTTATAAATAATGCAAATGTAAAAACTACAGTTTCTGTTTTAGATGGGCTGCAAAATATTTTGCCTTATGGAATTGGGGAGGATTTACAAAAAGCAAGTAGTAATTTAGTTGATGCTTATAAAAGAAGTGAATTAATTAAAGATACTGGACTTGGTATTTTTGCTCTAAGTGCAATTATTGTAGATAAAGCTGAGCCTAGCGAAGCACTAAAATCTAATGTTGTTTGGTCTCTTGGAATAAAAAAACCAACATATTTGCTTTCCTCGCTTCAGGTAAGCAATTTCAGAAAAGGATTTAATCTAACCCAAGAAACGGATGTAAAAGCAGAGAAAGGAGCTTATTTTGTTAATTTTAAAGAAGAGTTAAACCCACAAGAGAAAAAAGAATGGAGTTTGATCGCTAATGTAAATCAGTCGGTTACCACCATCATTCAATTAAATGAAAAGATAAAAAAGGAGAAGGATTTTTCAAGTATTCTTCAACAAGACATTGATAAAGGAACAAATCATTTAATTCAATTAGTTGCAGCTGCCGATGGAATTCAGTTAAGTGAAGATACATTAAGAAATTCCAGACATTTTTCTAATACAATGTTTAACATCATGCGTGGAGGAATCTTTGATGATAATTATACTATCGAAAAACTAGATTTTGTAAAATACATTGCTAATGCAAACAAAAAAGTATATAAAAACCACGCTACAGAATTAGAAAAATTGCCAAGTACATTTTCTGTGAATCAGATTAAAACACTTGCTTCAAAAAATGATGATAAGAATTTTAAAAGATTGTGTTTTGAGTACTTACCATTAAAGTTTAGCAGAAGACACGGAGACCCAAGTAGACCTTGGAATAAGTTTTCTATAAATACGAGAAGTGAAGTTGATGGATCTAAAATTTTAGATTATGAAGGTAATTGGCGAGATATTTTTCAGAATTGGGAAGCACTAGCACATTCGTACCCAGAATTTATTGAAGGAATGATTCATAAATTCTTAAATGCAACCACTTTTGATGGCTACAATCCTTATAGGGTTACCAAAGGAGGTTTTGATTGGGAAACTATAGAACCAGACAATCCATGGTCTTATATAGGTTATTGGGGAGATCATCAAATTATATATTTACTAAAGTTCTTAGAGTTTATTGAAAAGCATTATCCAAATAAATTGAATGAATATTTTAATCAAGATTTGTTTGTATATGCAAATGTTCCTTATAGAATTAAGAGTTATCAAGACATCTTAAAAGACCCAAAAGACACCATAGAGTTTGATCATGAAAATGAAGATAAAATTCAACAAAAAAGGAATGAATTAGGAGCAGACGGTGCTTTATTAAGAGATGAAAATTACTTTATATGTAAGGTTAACTTTATTGAAAAAATACTAGCTACTGTTTTAGCAAAAATGTCCAACTTTATTCCTGAAGGAGGTATTTGGATGAACACCCAAAGACCAGAATGGAATGATGCAAATAATGCATTAGTAGGGAATGGTGTATCAATGGTTACGCTATATTATTTAAGGAGGTTTTTTAGTTTTTTTGAAGGATTGATTAAAGAATCAGCTATAGAAGAAACAAAAGTTTCAGAAGAATTGGTTGACTTTTTTAATAACGTAAAAAACACTTTAGAAAACCATGCATATGTTCTATCAAACAAAATTTCAGATACTGATCGTAAAACGATATTAGATGGCCTAGGGAATGCGGGAAGTAATTTTAGAAATAAGGTTTATAATCATGGATTTTCTAGCAATCAAAAAAATATATCAAAGGAAAATTTACTATCATTTATAAACATTTCTTTGCAATTTATTGATCATTCTATAGAAGCAAATAAAAGAGCAGATAATTTGTATCATGCTTATAATTTAATGACTGTTACTAATGATAAAGAGGTTGAAATATCGAATTTATCAGAAATGTTAGAAGGTCAAGTTGCCGTTTTGAGTTCTGGTTATTTGTCTGCTAAAGAAAGTGTAGATGTGTTAGACGCATTAAAATCTAGTAAACTTTTTAGAGCTGCTCAATACAGTTATATTTTATATCCAAATAAAGAATTACCAGGGTTTTTAGATAGAAATAACATCCCGAAACAAGAAATAGAAAAATCTAAGTTATTGCAACAATTACTGAGTGATGGTAATACTCAGATTGTAGAAAAAGATTGCTTAGGAAATCATCATTTTAATGGAGATTTTAACAATGTAAACAGTTTAAAAACGGCATTAAGTAATTTATCAAATTCTAAATATAAAATATTAATAGCGCAAGAGTCTGCTTTGTTATTTGAAATCTTTGAGAGAATCTTTAATCACAAAGCATTTACAGGTAGGTCAGGTACTTTTTTCGGCTATGAAGGCCTTGGTTCTATTTATTGGCACATGGTTTCAAAATTACAATTAGCAGCACAAGAGGTTACATTAAATGCTCTAGCTAATGCAGAAGATTCTGAGTTGATTGGAAGGTTATATGATCATTATTTTGAAATAAATGAAGGAGTAGGAGTAAATAAATCTCCAAAGTTATACGGAGGTTTTCCAACAGACCCTTATTCTCATACACCAAATACTAAAGGTGTTCAGCAACCAGGGATGACAGGTCAGGTAAAAGAAGACATTTTAAGTCGTTTTGGTGAATTAGGAGTATGTGTAAAAGAAGGAATACTACAATTTAATCCAAGTATTTTAAGAAAAGAAGAGTTTTTATTAAAGCCAACTTCTTTTACTTATGTAAATGTTTTGGGAGCTTTCTCTTCAATCAATTTAGAAGAAAATATGTTAAGCTTTACATATTGCCAAGTACCTGTTATTTATAAAAATTATAATAAAGAATGTATTGAAGTTCATTATAACAATGGACAGTTAAAAATGTTTGATTCTTTAAAACTAGACAAAGAAACAAGTAAATCAATATTTGAACGAGATAACAGTATAAACAGTATAACTGTATCAATAGTAAAGTAGAAAACAAGATGGTAAGAGGCATAAATAAAATAATATATATATTAATTATTGCAGTATTAGCATCGTGTAATTCAACAGAAAAAAAACAAAAGAAAGTCAAGCCAATGATTGCATCCCAAATATTAGGAAACCCAGATTATTTAGCCATTTCTTACGGAGGTTATAGAACAAATTCTAGAGATACTCAACCTACAGTAAAAGAGATTAAAGAAGATCTAAAACTTTTAGGGGCTATTGGAATAAAAGTTTTAAGGACTTACAACCTTCAACTTACACAAGCATCAAATGTTCTTAAAGCGATTCAAGAACTGAAAAATGAAAAACCAAGTTTTGAAATGTATGTTATGTTAGGAGCTTGGATAGATTGTAAAGGCGCTTGGACAGAGAACCCTAATCATGATTTAGAAGATGAAGTAAATAATTCTTCAGAAATTGAAAAAGCAGTAAAATTAGCCAATCAATACCCCGAAATAGTTAAAATAATTGCTGTTGGAAATGAAGCAATGGTTAAATGGGCAGGAAGTTACTTTGTACAACCATGGGTAATTTTAAAATGGATTAATCATTTGCAAGAATTAAAAAATAAAGATAAGTTGTCAAAAGATGTTTGGATTACCACTTCTGATAATTTTGCGTCTTGGGGAGGAGGAGATGTAATTTATCATAATGAGGATTTAGAAAATATTTATAAATCGGTTGATTATGTTTCAATGCACACATATCCAATGCATGATACACATTACAATCCTGTTTTTTGGGGAGTACTACCTGAAGAAGAAGGATTCTCTAAAGAAGCAAAAATTAATGCTTCTATGCAAAGAGCAAAAGAATATGCGGTTTCTCAATATGATAGCGTAAAAAATTACATGAAAAGTATTGGAATAGATAAACCAATTCATATTGGAGAAACTGGTTGGGCAAGTTTTTCAAACGGACAATATGGAGTAAACAAAGCAAATGCCACGGACGAATATAAAGAAGCATTATTTTATAATGCTATGAGAGATTGGACAGCAAAAGAAGGAATGTCTTGTTTTTTCTTTGAAGCGTTCAATGAAAACTGGAAAGATGCTCAAAATCCTGGAGGTTCAGAAAATCATTTTGGGTTATTTACATTAGAAGGTAAGGCAAAATATGTGCTATGGAATGTATTTGACAAAGGGGGATTCAAAGGTTTAACTAGAAATGGAAAATCAATTGAAAAAACGTACAACGGAGATGCAGCTCAATTAATGGAAGAAGTAACAATTCCATACACTAAAGCATTACAAGAACATTAAAAAAAAGTTATGAGACCTAAAAACATAATTATTCTAGCACTGTTTGTATCATTAATTTATAGTTGTACAGCAAAAGAAGAACATGTTGTTAAAGTTTCTAAACGACAAATTCTAGTTAACAATGCTCCTTATCTCATCAAAGGAGTATGTTACCACCCGGTACCAAAAGGAAGTCCAAATAAAAGAAGTTTCAACAATTTAAAAGAAGATATTCTTTTAATGAAAGAAGCCGGAATTAATACCATTAGAGTGTATACACCAATTGAAGAAGTTGAGGTTTTGGATCAGCTTGCTGAAAATGATATTAAAGTAATTATTGGTTTTGGTTATGATCAAAAGGGGTATTATGATATGGTTTCAGGTTCTTTTATTCAATATGTTAATAAGTATAAAAACCACAAAGCAATCTTAATGTGGGAGCTTGGAAACGAATACAATTATCATCCAGAATGGTTTAATGGAGATTTAAATAATTGGTACAAAGCATTGAATGATGCTGCAGAATTAATTCATTTAAAAGATCCAAATCATCCAGTTACAACTGCACACGGAGATTTACCAGATTCAGTTGCTTTGAAATATTCTCCAAATATAGATGTTTGGGGATTGAATGTTTATAGATGGGATATCCCAGGAAGCATTTATAAAGAGTGGGAAGCTATTAGTGATAAACCCATGTATTTATCGGAAGCTGGAGGAGATAGCTATATGACAATTGCAAAAGAAGGGTATGAACAAGGAGAAAATCAAAAAGCACAAGCAGATGCGAATGCAAATATTTTAAAAGAGATTTTTGAGAACAATAAAATTGGTTCTGGAGTAACATTATTTTCTTTTACCGATGGATGGTGGAAAGCAGGAAGTTATGATAAACAAGATCCTGGAGGTTGGGCACCAAACAGCAGTGGTGTTCCTTACGATGGTTCTCCTAATGAAGAATATTGGGGGATTGTTGATATTGATAGAAACAAAAAACAAACGTTTGATGTTGTTAAAAAAGCATTTACAAACGTAAAAAAATAATCTTTTAATAATGATTAAAAAATATAGTTTCATAGTAATAATTTTAATGATGATAAATGCTTGTAACACTGATAATAAGTTAAAAGTAGACGTGTATGAAACTTCAGCAAGTGGTAATAAATTAACAAAATTAGTTGACTTTAACTCACTTCAATCAGAAATTACAATAACTATTTTACAAGAAGAAGAATACCAAACCATTACTGGATTTGGAGGTTCTTTTACAGAATCATCGGCTTATTTATTAAATAAATTAAGTATAGAAAAAAGAAACAAGGTCTTGCAAGCATATTTTGGGGAAGAAGGCGCTAATTACTCTCTGACAAGAACACATATTAGTTCCTGTGACTTTTCATTAAGTAATTATACCTATGCTCCTGTTGCGGATGATATAGAGTTAGAACATTTCAGTATTAAAGAAGATCAAGATGATTTAATTCCGATGATAAAAGATGCGATGAAAATATCTAAAGACGGGTTTAACATCATAGCATCTCCTTGGACTGCGCCACCTTGGATGAAAGACAATAAAAAGTATGTTGGTGGTAAGTTATTGCCAAAATATAATGATAGTTATGCACTGTTTTTTTCTAAATATTTAGATGCTTATAAAGCAGAAGGAATTAATATTTGGGGGATTACTGTGGTAAATGAACCTCACGGAAATGGTAATAACTGGGAAAGCATGCATTTTTCACCCAAAGAAATGACAGATTTTGTGCAAAACCATTTGGGTCCCAAATTAGAAGCTGATGGAAAGTCTGGTATTAAAATTTTAGGATATGATCAGAATAGAGAAGGGTTAAATGAATGGGTAGATGTAATGTTTAAAGATGTGAATTCATCTAAATATTTTGCAGGCACAGCAATTCATTGGTACGAAAGTACATTTAAGTATTTTCCCAAAGCGTTGCAATATGCACATCATAAAGCACCAAACAAATATTTAATTCAAACTGAAGCTTGTGTAGATTCTGAAGTTCCAAAATGGAAAGATGATGCATGGTATTGGAAAAAAGAAGCAACAGATTGGGGTTGGGACTGGGCTCCAGAAGAACAAAAAGAATGGCATCCGAAATATGCACCTGTTAATAGATATGCTAGAGATATTATTGGTTGTTTAAATAATTGGGTAGATGGCTGGATAGATTGGAATATGGTTTTAGATACAAATGGAGGACCAAACTGGTTTAAAAACTGGTGTGTAGCTCCTGTAATTGTTAAACCAGAAACAGATGAGGTGTATTTTACTCCAATTTATTATACACTAGCACATTTTAGTAAATATATAAGACCTGGTGCAAAACGCATTGGATTTACTAATACTGATGATAATTTAATGGTTACATCAGCAAAGAACCCAGATGGTTCAATAGCTGTTGTTGTTTTTAACCAAGGTGATAAAGAAAAAAGCTTTTCATTAAATTTTAAGAATAAAAATGTAGACATAGAAATAAGTCCACAAGCAATACAGACAATAATAATACCAACAAAATAAAACATATGTCAAAAATTATAACAGCTTCAAAAGATAGAGTTTCTTTAGGTCAAAAAGCAGCGTTTGGTTCTGGTCACCTTGTGTTAAATCTACTTCCCGGTGCTTTGGCTGTATTTATGTTTTTCTTAGTAACAGCTTATGGAATGGATCCATTTTTAGCAGGTTTGCTTGGTGGACTTCCTCGGATATTTGATGCTCTGACTGATCCTATAATGGGCTTCATATCTGACAATACTAAATCAAAATGGGGTAGAAGAAGGCCTTATATTTTAGTAGGAGCTATTTTAAGTGGAATTTTGTTTGCGTTACTATGGCAAATGAATGAAGACAATTCTACCACCTTAAATTTTTGGTACTTCCTTATTATGTCTCTTGCTTTTCTTGTTGGAAACACCATGTTTGCTACTCCTTTAGTCGGTTTAGGTTATGAAATGACTTCTGATTATAATGAACGAACACGTTTAATGGCTTTTGCCAATACAGTAGGCCAAATTGCATGGATGTTGGTACCATGGTTTTGGGTTGTGATTGCAGATCCTACAGTTTTTCCAATTAGCGAGGAAACATTACGATCAATTGGAGAAATGGGGCTTTCAGGAGAAGAATTACTAAAGATCACGAACGAAAAATTACAAGCAACAGGTGTGCGACAACTATCATTATATGTTGGTATTGGATGCGCTGCTCTTGGTATTTTACCAGCATTATTCTGTAAAGGAATAGATCCAGGTAAAATGGAAAACAGAAAAAAAATTAGCCTCAATAGTTTAGGTTCTAATTTTACTGAACTTTTTCAAGGGATTAAACAAGTTTCAAAGAGTAAACCATTTATGAAATTATGTGGTGCAACATTTTTGGTGTTTAATGGATTCCAAATGGTAGCATCGTTTAGTTTTTTCATTATCGTCTTTTATATCTATAATGGCGATTATGGTGGTGCAGGTACGTGGCCTGCTTGGTTTGCTTCTTTAACTGCAATTATCACTGCATTTGTGGTGATTCCAATAGTTACTAGAATAGCCAATAAATGGGGTAAAAGAAAAGCCTTTATTATTTCTACAGCTATTTCTATAGTAGGGTATATTCTTAAATGGTGGGGATTTGATAATGAATTAAATAAAAGTTTTAATGAAACAGGGTTTGGGCAATCATTAAATAATGGAGTTGCTTCTTTGTTTGAATCGATCAATCCTTTTTTAGAAAGTATAGGAATGTCATGGTTTAGTATGGATACGAGTCAAGGAGGTCCTTGGTTGATGTTCTTGCCAATTCCATTCATGGCATTTGGTTTAGGAGGTCTTTTTACATTGATGATGAGTATGACTGCAGATGTGTGTGACTTAGATGAACTAGAGAATGGAATGCCTAGGAAAGAAGGAACCTTTGGGGCCATCTACTGGTGGATGGTGAAACTTGGCCAAGCAATAGCATTGGTTTTAGGAGGGTTGATTTTAAAACTTGTAGGATTTGATGAAGGTGCAACTACACAAACAATTGAGACGATGAACAAGTTGCGAATTGCAGATATTGTTATTCCTGCTTTAACTGCTGGTATTGCTATTTGGATTATGTGGAAATATAACTTAAGTGAAAAACGAGCTAGAGAAATAAAAGAAGTACTTGTAAAAAGAAGAGGAGAATTGTAATTGCAATTATAAACCTAGAATTATGTCAGTAAGAGAAGAAAAGTTTTTAGCATTAGCAAATATCGATTTTAGAGGAAAATCGAATGATGAATTAAATGAATTGTTTCATAAAGTATTACAGTCTGGTATGCATGGCTTGTGTTCAAGTCCTTATCAAGAAGGTCAAAAACCAGGTGATTTACTGAATGAAGAACAAATTAGAAGAAGATTAGAAGTAATTAAGCCATACACGAAATGGATACGGTCTTTTTCTTGTACTGAAGGAAATCAATTAATACCTAAAATAGCGAAAGAACTTGGGATGAAAACTCTTGTGGGAGCGTGGTTAGGTAATGATCAAGAGAGCAATAGAAAAGAAATAAACGGGTTGATTGAGCTTACAAATCAAGGATTTGTTGATGTAGCAGCTGTTGGTAATGAAGTAATGTATAGAGGAGATTTAACAGAAGAAGAATTGCTAACATTTATTTATGAAGTGAAAGAAAAGATTAATGGTGCAGTACCTGTTGGTTATGTTGATGCATATTATGAGTTTACAGAAAGACCAGCTATAACTGAAGCTTGTGATGTATTATTAGCAAATTGTTATCCATTTTGGGAAGGATGTGACCAAGATTACTCCTTATTGTATATGAAAGATATGTACAATAGAGCTTTAAAGGCAGGAAAAGGTAAAAAAGTAATCATTACTGAAACAGGCTGGCCAAGTGAAGGATCAAATTTAGAAGGAGCATATCCTTCTAAAGAAAACGCCATGAAATACTTTATAAACACTCAAAAATGGTCTAAAGAAGATAATATCGATATCTTCTATTTTTCTTCTTTTGATGAGTCTTGGAAAGTTGGAACAGAAGGAGATGTTGGAGCTTATTGGGGGATTTGGGATAAAAACGAAAAATTAAAATATTAATATTAGTGTATTAGCACATATAGATTTTATTACTAATAAACACTACACCACTACACCACTACACCACTACACCACCACAACATTACAATCTTATTTCTTCTTTTAGTATAAACTTTATATTGCTGTTTGTCAATGATTTAAGGTGGTGTAGAGTGTTTTTTTTTATTTGACTATGTATCACTTTTGTATAGGTTGTTTATTATAGTTGTAGAGATTATAAACCTACTTTTAATGAAACGTCAATACGAACTCTTTTTATTAACTAGTTAAATTACACATCATGAAAAAAATTACTCTTTTATTATTATTAATTTCTTGGATGGGGTTTTCCCAACAAGAAACATTTGATGTTACTTTTGAACCTGGAACGGATGGAAGTGATGCTTCAACTTGGAGTACCTTTGAAAATAATACAAACCCTTCTTTAGAAATAGTTGCTAATCCTGATGCAACTGGAGTAAATACTTCTGCTACTGTAGCAAAATTTACAGCTTTAGATGCTGGTCAACTTTATGCTGGGACACAAACTTCTCATAAAGGTTTAGGAGAATGGATTTTAGAATCAGGAAACACTACCATAAGTATTATGGTTTATAAAACAGTCATAAGTGATGTTGGTATTAAATTTGTAAATTCAACTAACGGAACTATTTTTGAATTAAAACAATCAAATTCAACAACTAATGCTTGGGAAAATTTAACATATGATATCTCTAGTTTTATTGCTAGTGGCGAAAATCATAATATAGATCAACTTGTCGTTTTTCCTGATTGGCCAGCTGGAGATAGAACTTCTGATAATATTGTCTATTTTGATAATATTACTTGGGATGCCAAAAGAACAGCTGACGCAGATGGAGGTGGAGGTTCTGGAAGTCCTGCACCAACAACAGCACCACCAACACCAACTACTAGCGCTGTAAATGTAATCTCTTTATTTAGTGACGCTTATACAGATGTTGCTGCAACTTGGAATCCAAGTTGGGGACAGCCTACTGTGGTTGTAGACGAAACGATTGCGAATAATCCTTTGAAAAAATATTCAAGCTTTACTTTTTCAGGAATTGAACCTACTGGTGGAACTATAGATGTATCAACAATGACTCATGTTAATATTGATTATTGGACAAGTGATGCAACAGAATTAAAAATTAAGTTAGTTGATTATTTAGGAGATGGAGCTTGGGGTAATGACAATATTGAAGTAGAAATAACTAAATCTGTTACTAAAGATTCTTGGGGAACAGTAAGTATTGCTTTATCAGAGTTTACTGATGTAAATTCTTCTATGATATTAAGTGATATTGGTCAGTTAGTATTAAGTGCAACAGGAGCTACGAATCCTGTATATTTAGATAATTTTTATTTTTCTAATAACAGTGTTTTAAGCTTAAAAGATGAAAATTTATTTAGTTTCACTTCATATCCAAATCCAGCAGAAAATAGTTTATTTATCAATGCACAAAAAATAATTGATGAAGTAAGTATTTATACTATTCTTGGACAAGAAGTTAAAAGACTTGAGGTAAATAATAATAGTTCGAAAATTAATATTTCTAATTTACAATCAGGGATTTATATACTAAAGTACATTATTAATGACTCAGTAGGATCCATGAAGTTTATCAAGCGATAAAATATATTTAGATAATTGATTTTAAAAAAAATAAAGCCTGCTATTAAGCAGGCTTTATAATTCTATTTAATTAGAGAATTAAACGTCTTCTCCTCTTTCAATTTCTTGAACTTTATCTAGAATTCTTAATAAGTTTCCACTCCAAAGTTTTCCGATTTTGACTTCAGTATACCCTCTTTTTAGCAATTCAATAGTTACATTTAAAGTCTCAGAAGCATCTTTTGAACCTTCAACACCACTAATACCATCAATTATTTTTTGATAATAACTGCTTATTAGATTCCTACCATTAGGAATAACGAGCAATTCTATTTCTGAATAGTTTTTATTATTTATAAAAAGATAGCCATCATTTCTAAATTTAAAAAGTGGGTTCTCATTTCCATTACTCAATAGTCTTTTAGTATTTGGATAACCATATCCTACCTCAGGAAATTAAATATCATTAATATAAATACTGCGGCATTAGTAGATGCTGCAAAAGGTTATCAATCTCAATTAGAACAAGGTAAATATCAAGCAAAAGAAAACAAAGTACTATCAAAGGAAACTAAAGGAAAACAAAGGAAGCTAAAAGAAAACAAATCTATTTTCCGATACAGAAGTTCCCGAAAATATGGCCTAAGATATCCTTATCAACATCATATTCTCCAGTAATGTTTCCTAAATGACGTAAACATTCTCTAATATCAATAGAAAACAAATCTGTAGAGATTTCTAAATCAATTCCTTGTTGTACAGAAGTAATAGCAGTTAACGCATTGTTTAAAGCTTCAAAATGACGAGAATTGGTAACAATGGTTTCATTATTACTCAAAGCACCAGTGTTTACTAAAGAAGTTAATTCTAATTTTAATTCTTCAATTCCTGTTTTTTGTTTTGCAGAAAGTAAAATTAAATGTTCAATTTCTGATTCTAAGATAGATTGGTCATGACAAGATAACTTGTCAATCTTATTTGCGATTACTAATAAACGTTTGTTTGGGAAACGCTCTTTTATCGTTTCAATTTCTTCTAAAAACACTTCACTAGAATGAGAGAATTTATTAGAATCAATTAATAAAATAATCAATTGTGCATTTTCTGCTTTCTCGTATGCTTTTTTAATCCCGATACTCTCAATAATATCTTCGGTTTCTCTAATTCCTGCTGTATCTATAAATCGAAAAGCAACACCATCAATAATTAGTTCATCTTCAATAGCATCTCTTGTAGTACCAGCAATCTCAGAAACAATGGCTTTTTCTTCGTTTAAAAGTGTATTTAATAAGGTTGATTTCCCAACATTTGGTTCTCCAATAATAGCAACCGGAATTCCATTTTTCATGGCGTTTCCAAAAGCAAAAGAATCAATCAATCGTTTTAAAACAAAAGTGATTCTGGTGACCAATTCTTTAAATTTAGCTCTGTCTGCAAACTCAACATCTTCACCAGAAAAATCTAATTCTAATTCGATTAAAGCAGCAAAATCTAACAATTGTACTCTTAACTCTTTTAATTCATTGGTAATTCCGCCACGCATTTGCTGAATTGCCATTTGGTGTGATGCAGCCGAATTTGACGCAATAACATCGGCAACAGCTTCTGCCTGACTTAAATCCATTTTTCCGTTTAAGAAAGCACGCATGGTAAACTCACCATTATCTGCCATTCTACACCCATTTTTCAAGAATAATTGAATGATTTCTTGCTGAATAAAAACAGAACCATGACATGAGATTTCTACTACATTTTCTCCTGTATATGATCTAGGATTCTTAAAAACCGAAACTAAAACTTCATCTAAGATTACGTTATTATTTACAATATGACCTAAATGAATGGTATGCGTTTTTTGATTGCAAAGCGACTTTTTCTTAGTTACTGATGTGAAAAATGCATCTGCAATTTCAATCGCTTTTTCACCTGAAAGTCTAATCACAGAAATAGCTCCAACACCAGATGGTGTAGCTAATGCAATAATAGTATCGTTTTGAATCATGTTGCAAAGATACGTAGTTAAATTAGTTTGAAAACAACATACTTTCTAACAAATAGTAATTATTCTTTCTCAAAAAAAACACTCGAACTTTTATGGGAAATATTTTTCACTTCAAGCCTTAATGTAGGTTAGCGGCAATAATTTGTAGGTGAGAGATTAATTAATTGCTTGTTTAATGTAGTCTTCGTATTTGTTAAAAAACAATTCGAATTGTGTCATGTTTTCTACAAAAAACTCAAAGCACTCTCGCCAAGTCTCTTTGTTGTAAATGCTAAATTTTTGAGGATATTTGACATACAAACGTTTAATTATTTTATCTGATTCTAATTGATATGCCTTATGAAAAATAATTTCCGCCAAGTATTCTTGCTCTAAGATTGATTTTAATGATTGTAGTTGCTCAAATAACAATTCGTTATTAATCTCATCAGGATGTTCGATATCTAAGACAACCATTGCGTCTTTGCGTTCTGCAACAAACTTAAAAGAGAATCCTTTGATTTGCGTGTTGTATTTAATCCATTTTCTAGGAAATGATTTTCCGAATGCGATCCAGAAATCTTTACGTAGTTGGGAAGCTTCTTCTTTAGAAAACATAAATGCGAATTGAAATTTTTAATTTTGTCTACTAATTATCCGTGAACTTTCGCTTCTGTTCCACGATTTCGCATCATTTCTGCTTCAAATTGCAATAAAGAGTCCCATAGTTTGTCAACTATTTTTCTATCTTCATATTCACGAGCAAAACCTAAAAACGTAGTATAATGATTGGCTTCAGAAATCATTAGATCTTTGTAGAATTTAGACAATTCTTCATCTTCCATGTTTTCAGAAAACACTTTAAAACGCTCACAACTTCTCGCCTCTATTAAAGCAGCAATTAATAAACGATGAATCAATGCCTCGGTTCTATCTCCTGTTTTTTTAAAGAATTTCTGTAATTTTATCGCGTAATCATTCTTTTGCTCTCTCCCTAAAACCATTCCACGATTTACCATAAAATCGTGCACCATTTTAAAGTGCTGCATTTCTTCAATAGCAATTTCACTCATCGCTTGAACTAACTTAGTTTCTTCAGAATAATTGATGATGATAGAAACAGCATTAGAAGCTGCTTTCTGCTCTAAAAAAGCATGATCGGTAAGTATTTGCTTTAAATTATCTTTCGCAATTTCTGCCCAAGAAGTTTCGGTTTCGAACTGTAATCCTAACATAAAAATAAAAATAGATTGAAGACAAAATTAAGGATTATTTAATGGAAGGTTCTAGTTGATTTCTACTTTTTTTTATAACTTCCCATTTCAATTTTTAGAACTATGTTAGAGTTAGCAGGAATCGTTATTTTAGGAATATTAGCTCAATGGTTTGCATGGAAATTTAAAATCCCTGCAATATTACCATTGATTTTAATTGGTTTGTTAGTAGGGCCCATTGCTGCCGAGTTTTTATCTGAAGATGGTGCTAAATGGATAGAACCTATCTGGAATGGCACAAAAGGATTATTTCCAGGTGATGGCTTGTACTATTTTGTCTCACTTGCAATTAGTATCATTCTTTTTGAAGGTGGATTGACTTTAAAACGAGATGAGATAAAAAATGTAGGCCCTGTAATTACAAAATTAATTACGATTGGTTCTGCAGTTACCTTTTTTGGCGCTGGTGTTTTAGCACATTATCTATTTGATTTAAGTTGGGAATTGTCTTTCTTGTTTTCAGGATTGATTATTGTTACTGGCCCAACAGTAATTACGCCAATTTTAAGAAACATTCCACTTAAAAAAGATGTTTCTGCTGTTTTAAAGTGGGAAGGAATTTTAATAGACCCAATAGGAGCCTTGGTTGCCGTATTGGTTTTTGAGTTTATAAGTGTTGGTGGTGGTAGTGGATTTACAAAAACTGCTTTAACAGAGTTTGGTAAAATTCTGTTATTTGGGACCTCTTTTGGTTTCACCTTTGCACATGCTTTAGCTTTTGTAATCAATAAAAAATTAATTCCACATTATTTATTAAATGTAGTGTCATTATCAACGGTATTATTGGTCTTTGTTCAATCAGAAATTTTCGCTCATGAATCTGGCTTATTGGCAGTGGTTGTTATGGGAATGGTTTTAGGAAATGGTAAACTACAAAACCTAAAAGAGTTATTATATTTTAAAGAATCGTTGAGTATTTTGTTAATTTCAATTCTCTTTATTTTACTTTCTGCAAATATTAATATTGATGAATTGATGCTGTTGTACAATTGGAAAACCGCCGTGTTATTTATTTTGGTTGTATTTGTAATACGACCAATCGCAGTTTTTTTAAGCACGTATAAATCAAAATTAAAAACAAATGAAAAACTCTTTATTAGTTGGGTTGGTCCAAGAGGAATTGTAGCTGCTGGTATTGCTTCATTATTTGGAAGTAAGTTATTAAAACAAGGAGTAGAAGGAGCAGAGTATATTACACCATTGGTGTTTATGATTGTGTTAGGAACAGTTTTGTTAAATGCAACAACTGCAAGGCTTTTTGCTAGAGCTGTGGGTGTGTTTTTAAAATCTTCTGAAGGAATTTTAATTATTGGAGCTTCTTCTGTGTCTAGATTAATCGCTTCTTATTTAAAGAAAAATGGAAGAAGAGTTGTATTGATCGATAGTAATCCAAAGCATATAGGAAGTGCTCATTCTATGGGTTTAGAAGCCATAGAAGCGAGTGTATATGATAGTGATTTGTCAGAAAACATTGAGTTGAATGATGTAGGATATTTAATGTCTTTAACTGGTAGTTCTGTTATTAATGAGTATGCTTTACATAAATTTTCTAAAGATTTTGGAGAGCAAGGAGCATTTCGTTTGATCTCTTCTGAAGAAATGAAAAACGCTAAAAATAACCCAGAAAAAGGGTTGTTTTCTCATGCGGATGATTTTATTAATTTAAGCGAAGTAGTGAGAGATTTCCCTGCGATTAATGAGGTGAAAATAAAATCTAAAGAAGATTATATCCTTAAAACAGAAAAATTAAATACAGAAATAAGTTCCATTCCAATTTTTGTGAAAAGTAATGATGGTGTGATTCATGTTATTTCATCTTATTCTGAAAACATGAATATTGAAGAAGGAAATATGTTGATCTATTTAGGGAAGAAACAAGACTTTTAATCCCTCCAAAGAGTTTTAATTCTGTTCTATTTACGTTGAAATACTAACGAGTTTTTCTTTTACCAAATCTTGTAGCTTGCATCGAGATCGTTTTGGTTATTACCAACTTTCTTTAAACGATTTTCCTTTGTGCAATTGCAGCGTTAAATCTATTAAACCAGCATTTTTAATAATGTAGATTACTTTTTTAGGCCACGTTTTTCTAAAGTTATAGGAGTTAATTTTACCACCAATTCCGTGTGTAAAATCGATTGCTGTTTGTTCTTGCAGTAAAACAGTTTTTCCGTATTTTTCAACCAAACTATCCATCTTTCTACGTGTTTCTCTGTATGCTTTGATTCGGCTTTTTCTAGCAATAAAAACGCTTACAAAATCTCGGATATTTTCAATATGAGCTTTTGATTTGGCTTTTCTGTTGTATTTAAAATAGGCTAAATTATAAGATGTGCCTGCCCATGGTTTTGGTCTGTAATCTTTCTTTAAGCTTTCGGGTCTGTCTTCCCAATTTAATTCGTTTTTAGAATATTTAAGTATTTCTAACGAATCGTACACAATTTTTTTGGTTTTTATATTCCTTGGTAATCGTAAGCCTGGTAATTCTGTATCGCCTCTTCTTGTGCCTAAACTTAAAATATTTCCAGTAATTTGCCCTATATAGCCACTATCCCAACCAGACTCTAAGCCTGTAATTGCCAATAATGATGCAGGTGGAATGTTATTGTCTAAACAAATTTTGGTCGCTTTTTTAGACATGCCATTATAGAACGTTTTTACATGTTGGTATTTACGTAAGCGATATTTTTTTTGTGGTGGTACAGGTTCTTTTTTGTGAACTGTATGGAAAGCTACTTCACTCTTTTTTTTCTTTTTTGGTACGTCACAAGACGTAATAGAAAGGCAAATCAACAACAAGCAAATAATTTGTTTCATCCTCTTAAGTGTCAAACTTAAATTTTCTAAACTTTTTTCAGAATCTACTAAAAAAACAAGTATTGATTGTGTTGGCATTAATTAACTTAGTTTATAGAGCTAAAGATATACATTTAGCGTTCTTGCACAAATTACAAATCCAATTTAAAAGCTTCTTTTAGTTTTGCTAATGTTGGATTGATTTCTACTAGTTTTTCATATTTTTCTTGTGGAGTATACGCAAACTTCTTTGTTACTGTTTCGCTTACTACAATAGAGATAGAGAGCGCATAATTATTTAATGCCTCTCTTAAATGCTTTATCAGTTTTGGTTTTTCTTTTTCAACCTGACCAGACATTAAGGTGTTTGGTAATTCGAAAATGATTTCAAAATCAGCTCCCAATTTAGGTGTGTTAGAAATTAAAGTAGCAGCGATGCTTTTTTGACCTTTAGTTATTAGTTTTGCATGATATTCTTTCCAAGATTTCTCTAACTCAGGTTGTGTGAAAATACCTTTTGGATGATTGTCAAAATTCTCTTCTAATTGAGTTTCTGTCTTTTCTTCTTTTTTCACATGAATGCTTTTTAAAGATAGAGAAGAGGCTCTCCGTTTTACATTCTTTAAAATAGGTTTTTGCAACGTAGGTTGAACGATAGGCTGCACCACTTTTTCTGCAACTTGCTTTGTTTGTACAGGTTTAGAAATCGCTTTTGCAGCAGGAGATAATGAGGTAAAAAAGGTAGCTGGAATTATGTAGTTAGTTGACTTTTTTTTTTCTCCATCAAAAGTGATAGAGGCAATTTGCATTAAGGTTAATTCTACAAGCAATCGTTGATTTTTACTAGTTCTATAACTTAAATCACAATCGTTTGCTTTGTTAATTGCTGAAATTAAAAACTGCACACTTGCTTTTGTTGCTTGTTCTAAGTATTTCTTTTTGGCAACATCTCCAACTTCTAACAATTCAATAGTTGCTTTGTCTTTCGCAACTAATAAATCTCTAAAATGAGAAGCCAATCCATTAATAAAATGGTGTCCTTCAAATCCTTTACTTAAAACGTCATTAAAACCGATTAAAGCATCAGGTATTTTATTTTCTAACAATACATCTGTAATCTTAAAATAGGTGTCGTAATCTAAAACATTTAAGTTTTGTGTTACCGCTTCTCTAGTTAAGTTTTTCCCAGAAAAACTTACAACTCTATCAAAGATTGATAGTGCATCACGCATAGCGCCATCGGCTTTCTGTGCAATAATATGCAACGCATCATCATCTGCAGTTATTCCTTCTTTTTCTGCAATTACTTTTAAGTAATTCTTTGCATCTAAAACACTAATTCTTTTAAAATCAAATATTTGACAACGTGATAAAATTGTCGGAATAATTTTGTGCTTTTCTGTAGTTGCTAAAATAAAAATTGCGTGTGCTGGTGGCTCTTCTAACGTTTTTAAAAACGCATTAAAAGCTGCCTGAGATAACATATGTACCTCATCTATAATGTATACTTTAAATTTTCCTGTTTGTGGTGGAATACGAACCTGATCCGTTAAGCTTCTAATGTCATCAACAGAGTTGTTTGATGCCGCATCCAACTCAAAAATATTGAAAGCAAAATCGTCTTCATTCTCTAAAGACCCTTCTTCATTAATTCGTTTTGCTAAAATTCTGGCACAAGATGTTTTACCAACTCCGCGTGGCCCAGTAAATAACAATGCTTGTGCTAAATGGTTCGTGCTTATTGCGTTCTCCAGCGTATTAGTAATTGCTTGTTGCCCAACAACATCGGCAAAAACTTGTGGTCTATATTTACGTGCAGAAACTATAAATTGTTCCATGAAAATTATGAATCTTTAGGTAAACAAATGTAAGTAACTCAATATTGTTCTACAACAAATCTTTAACTTGCAGATGTAAAGTTTTTAACAATTGTATGAAATCTTTTTATCTTACGACCTAGTTTAAAACTAGAACTTCTTTTTATGAAAAATATAAAACCTTTTTTAACCGTTTCTTTTCCATTTTTGATGCTTTTTTTATTTAGCTTTTTAAATAGTGATGCACAAACTATGCTACATACATCTCAAAAGGATGGATTAAAAATCGCTTATTTTGCAAGTGGATGTTTTTGGTGTGTAGAAGCAATTTTTGAAAGCGTAGATGGAGTAGAGGAAGCTATTTCTGGTTATGCAGGAGGTGTTACTAAAAACCCAACCTATAGAAGTATTGGCACAGGAACAACCGGGCATTCTGAAACAGTTGCGGTATATTATAATCCTAAAAAAGTGACTTTTAAAACCTTGTTAAAAGTATTTTTTGGTTCGCATGATCCAACAACTAAAAATGGGCAACACCCAGATTATGGTAGCCAATATAGATCGATTGCTTTTTATGAAAACGACGAAGAGAAAGTAATTATTGATGCGTACATCAAAGCATTAAATGAGTTCTACTATAAAGGTAAAATTGTTACTGAAGTAACCAAGTTAATCACCTTTTACCAAGCAGAAGAGTACCATCAAAATTATGAACGCTTACATCCTACAAATCCATATATAAAAAATGTATCTGTGCCACGGTTAAATCGATTTAAAGAACGTTTTCCTCAGTTATTAAAAAAAGAAGCGTTGAAACATTAAGCCATAATGTCTTTTGAAACCATTTTACTATTTCATCTTGTAAATACAGGAGTTTTATTTTAAAAAAAAACCGCTCATTGAACGGTTTTTTTGTTTTGCATCAAAAAGATACACAGATAATAGCTAACGAATCTTTTTTACTCGTGATTAAATTACAAACTTTTTTTCTGAATTGAGCATTTAATTCTTTTTTAAAATTGATTCTTCTTCTAAGCGATCAATTTCTTTTTGCAATCGATCTTCGTACGCGAATTTGTGTTTTTTAGAAGTTTCAATCCCAGCTTTGTAAGTTGCTATTGCTTCGGGAATATTTTTATCTTTCTCATAGGCTTTTGCCAAACTGTATTTTAAGAAAATATCATAATCATAAGCATCAATGCCTCTTTTTAAAATTGTGATGGCACTTTTATACTTCTTTTTTGAGCTTACATAGTTTGATAGCATCACATAAGATTCTGCAGATTGTTTTGCTTCTGAACCGTATTTATCTATCATTTTTTGTTCGTGCGCTAAAAATGCTTCATCAGTATAATTCTTTACTTGTTCATCAGTATAAAGCATATCAGAAAACACCCATTTTAAGCCAAAATAAGTTCCTAAAAGGGGAGAAGACATATGTCCCTCATTTTTAAATTCGGTGTGTTTAAAACGTAGGTTTTTGGGTTTGTTTGCTTTTAATGAATCAACAAAGTTTGATAATTCTTTACGCATTCCCCA